>NZ_JBDSWZ010000024.1:0-42259 GCF_039926425.1 Dokdonella sp. | reverse complement strand
AAACGCCGAGTACACGTATCGCAAGAAGCAGCTGGGTGAGATCGATCGACGCCTGCGGTATCTGAGCAAACGACTGCAGAATCTGCGGGTGATCGAGACGCAGCCAACGGACGCTTCAGCGCTCTATTTCGGCGCGTGGTTTCGCGTCGAGGACGAACGTGGCGACGAGCACGATTACCGCATCGTCGGTCCCGACGAAACCGACGCGCCGTCAGGCTATATCAGCATCGATTCGCCGCTCGCACGAGCGGCACTCAAACGGCGTGCGGACGACGAGTTCGAGGTGGATCTGCCAACCGGGCGCGCGCGTTTCGTGGTCGTTGCAGTCGCCTACGATGGCCCACTCCAGAGGAGGCGCGCGGGCACGGCAAAGCCGTGATCGCGCAAAAAAAAGGGCGGCTTGCGCCGCCCTTTCGAATCGTCTGTCGAGCGATCCGGGATCTATCGCTGAATCGGCATGTAGACCCGATAGGTCCTCTGGTCCTCTGGCGCATCGGGCGCCGAGACGACCTCGTCCCAGAAGCGGCCGAGCCCGATTTCCTGATACTTGTAGCCGTGCGTTTCGGCAAACGCCTTCTGACTCAGGCGGATGAGCGGGAGCACGGCGGGACTGCCGGTGTATTCGGTGTAGAGCGCAACCCCCTGATACCACAGGGCCGCACGCACATTGTTGTCGACAACCAGCAAGCCCTTCTCGTCCTTCTCGCCGGGCGCATAGACCTTCTCGCTGTCCTCATCCGTGCCGGCGGCGGGGGGCATTGGCGCCTCGATCGTCATCTGCTGACCATCAAGCGCGAAGGTGGCCGCGCTCACCGGCACGGCGACGCTGAATGAGTAATCTTCATCACCCCATTCAGTGGTGATCGTCATGCGCGGACCCGCTGCCGTGAGGCCAGCCTTCTTCATCGCCGCCTCGATCTCCGCCATCGCGGTGTCGGTCGCAGCGGCAACTTCATCAAGCGAGCGCTTCGCCTTGGTCGAAACCACAAACACCGGCTTCGCGACGATGTCGACCGGATCGATCTTCTGATCTTTGTAGTCGATGTTCGGAAAGCCCGCGAGCATCGCCGAAAGATTGTTGAGGCTGGTCTGGATCGAGGCCGCGGGATCGCCATCGATGTACAGACCCGCATAACGCGCCTTCAGGTCCCAGCCGTAGTCGACGTCGTAGGTTTCGTTGATCTTGAGGGTCTTGCCGTTGGACGCCGGATGCAGCTGCACCGTGTAGATCTTGTTGGTGCCGTTCCAGTCGTTGTCGAGTGCCATCTCAAGCTTGCTGTCCTGCGTGGACGAGGTGATGGTGAGATTGCCGTCGCCAATGCGCGGATTGGTGCTCGACCAGCTGATCTTCGCGCCGGTTCCGGCTTCGGGGCCCTGCAAACTCATTTTCGCATTCGGATCCTGCGCGCGAATCCACGACCACTGCGGAAAGCGCCGGAAATTGTTCAACGAATCGTAGACCTGGCGGACCGGACTGGAGACTTCGACCTCGCGCTCGATGTGACCATGGCTCGGCAGCATCACGCCAATCACCACGGCCAGCACGAAGACAATCAGCAAGGCGACCAGCAGTTCAAAAATACGAATCATCCGAGACATCTCCAGGACTTGCGTCAATGGTCTTGCACACATGGCGATGGCCAAGGCATGGGGTCGATACCCCACCCTCGCCCCCCGTTTCGCATGGGCGCTTACGCGATTCCGCGCGCGCGGGACCGGACATCAATGGTACTGGACTACGGGGAGGAAAGGCTACGTCCCGGGCAGGCCGCGCCGCACCTGTGCTGCCGCGGAGCCTGCACTCGTCCGGTTACACGATGCCGAGCTCGAATGCCTTCAGGACTGCCCGCGTTCGATCGCGCACGCCCAGCTTGGAAAGGATATTGGACACATGGTTCTTCACCGTCCCCTCCGCGACGCCCAGCGAGTTGGCGATTTCCTTGTTGCTGTAGCCGCCGGCCATCAGCCGCAGGATTTCCGTCTCGCGCTCGGTCAACGGGTCGGGCCGGTCCAGGCTGGTGAACTCGTTGTGCATCCGCTCGAGTCCCGACAGCAGCCGTTGCGTCACCACTGGAGCCACCAGCGAACCGCCATCGGCGACCGTCTTCACCGCATCGACGAGCTGGTCCAGCGAAACGTCCTTGAGGAGATAGCCCCGCGCACCCGCCTTGAGGCCCGCGAGAACGAGTTGATCATCGTCGAAGGTGGTCAGGATGATCGTCGGCGGCAATTCATTCCTCGCCGCGAGTGCGTTGAGGACATCGAGGCCGGACATGCCGGGCATGCGCATGTCGAGCAGCACCACGTCCGGCCGCGCCTTGGGGATCACCTCGACCGCCTGCATTCCGTCAATCGCTTCGGCGATCACACGGATCGAATCCGACAACTCCAGCAGCGAGCGGATCCCCTGGCGGACCAGCGTCTGGTCGTCCACCAGGCAGACCTCGATCATTCCGTCTTTGCTCATGCTCCACTCTCCAGCGGCAGAGACGCATCGAGCGTGAAGCCCTGTCCCTTGCCGGTCTTGATGTCCACGCTGCCGCCGAACTGCGCAAGGCGCTCGCGCATTCCGGCAAGGCCATTGCCCTGCTTGAACTGGGTGGCGCCCTGGCCATCGTCGCGCGCATGGATCGTCATCTGACGACCCGCATTGCGTTCGAAGTGGAGCCAGAGGTTGCGCGCTCCGGCATGGCGGACGGTGTTGGTGATGATTTCCTGCGCACAGCGCAGCAATACCTGCGCCCGCTTCGGATCGTCCACACTGAATCGCGGCGGCAGTTCGAGGTGGATGGCAAGTCCAGGCACGCCTTCGGTGAGATTGCGCAGCGCCTGGGTCAGGTCGATGCTGTCGCCTTCGCGCAGTTGGCTCACCACTTCGCGCACGTCGCTGAGCAGCAGCTTGGCCACCGTCTGCGCCTGGCGCACGTGCTCCTGCGCCTGACCGTGCACGAGATGGCTGGCCACTTCGAGATTGAGACTGAGCGCGGTCAGATGATGACCGACCAGATCATGCAGCTCGCGCGAGATGCGCATGCGCTCGGACAGGCGGCTCGACTCGGCGAGAAGCGTGCGCGTCGCCCGAAGTTCGGAGTTGAGGCGACGCTGCTCCTCGCGCGCCTCCACCTGCTGCTTGGTGACCAGCGCCGTGACGAACGCGAGCACGCTGAAACCGAGAAACAGGCTCGACTGCAGGAACGCATCGCCGAGACTGAAGACCGGTTCACGAATGCTGGCGAATACGGGCACCAGCGAAAAATTCTGCAACACCATCCAGGCAATGGCGACACGCAACGGAAGCAACCATGGAAGCACCACCGCAATCACCGCGAGCAGCAATGCGGAAATGCCGCTTTGGCTGAACCAGCCGATCGCCACGGCCGCCAGATTGAGGACGAGCAGGAGTCCGATCTGCAGCACGCGCCGCAGCGGCGTGCGGCGTCGGTCGCCGAGATCATGGGTCAGATACCAGTAGCCGATACCGAATACGACGTAGCACGCCAGCCATAGATGCGCATACGCCGCGGGCAACTGCTTCTGCGAAAGATCCTCGACCAGAGAGTCATAGCGCAGGAACGGCGTGCCCACGCTCGCGTACTGGAAGAGTCCCGCGTAGCGGAGCATCTGGATGTGATTGATGTGCGGCCAGGACATGTGCGCCATCATAGGCGTGCATCGAGCTTGCGTAACCTGCCCGAAGTCACTACCGCGCATCATCGCATCACTTTGTTTTAACCCCGCTGCCACGTCGGCGCCATGACCCCGCGACAGTCACGTGCGATAATCGGCCCCGCGTGAGTTGCGCGGCGGCAGCATCGCCCCCTCCCCCGCACGACCTTCGACGGAGCAAGTAATGGTCCTCAGCATCCGCGACGTGCTTGCGCACGAACTGGACTCGGTGCTCGCCCTCAACAATGCGGCGGGTTCCACCATCCTGCCGCTCGACGCCGCCGCCTTGGGCGCGCTGTACGAGGCGTCCAGCTACTTTCGCCTCGCCGAAGTGGATGGCCATGTTGCCGGTTTCCTGCCGGCGATGCGAGAGCACGCGAAGTACGACAGTCCGAATTTCCTCTGGTTTCGCGAGCGTTATCCGGCGTTTGCGTACATCGACCGAATCGTCATCGCGCGCCCGTATCGCGGCCTCGGACTCGGCAGGGTGTTCTACGCGGACGTCAACAGCTACGCGGAGACGCGCGTTCCGCACCTTGCGTGCGAGGTCTTTCTCGAACCGCGCGACGATGTCTCGCTGTTGTTCCACGGCACCTGGGGATTCCAGGAGGTCGGCCAGCAATTGATGCCCAGCAATGGACGCCGCGTGGCGTTGCTGGCGAAAACGCTGTGCAGCTTTCCGTACGTGCGCGACACGTATCGCCTCGACGCCGGCGGCGGGCTTCCCGACGTTCCATGGTTGGCAGAGGGGGGCCGCAGCAACGCACCGCTCGGCCAACGTGTCGTCCGCGCCGCAGGCGGCGCATGACGATGTCGTCGGTCCCTATCGCGTCACTCGAACCGGTTGCCGAAATCAAGTTCGGACAGGTCGGTATCGCAAATCTCAAACTGAAGCGTCTCGATGCCGATGGGCTCGCGCACGAATTGAATGACAAGGTCGCGAACGCGGCGCAGCTGTTCCTGCGCGCGCCTGTCGTTCTGGATCTCAGCCATTTGTCCACGCTCCCGGAGCTGGACACGGTCCGCGACCTGCTTGCACGCGTCCGCGCGTCCGGCATGCTGCCAGTTGGCCTTTCCTACGGCACCAGCGAGAACGAACAGCTCGCACAGGCGTTGGGGATCCCCGTGTTCGCCAAATTTCGTGCAGCGTACGAGCGCGCAGGCGAAGCCGTGGCCGAACCTGCGCGCGCGACCCCGGCACCGCCTTCGCGCGAACGCGTGACAACTGCGGAATCGGCGGAAGACATTCCTGTTTCCACTCCCGCCCAGGTCGCCACCATCGGACAGTTGCACGACAAACCCGTGCGATCCGGTCAGCAGGTCTACGCACGCGGACGCGATCTCATCCTGACCACGCTCGTCGGCAACGGAGCGGAAGTGATCGCAGACGGTTCCATCCATGTCTACGGAGCACTTCGCGGCCGTGCACTTGCCGGCGCCAAGGGCGACGAGACGGCACGCATCTACTGTCAGGAATTTCACGCCGAACTGGTTTCGATCGCGGGTCAGTACCGCGTGTTCGAGGACATCCCGGCGGAACTCCGCGGGCAGCCCGTGCAGGCATGGCTGGACGGCGATCGATTGATGTTGAAAAAACTGTGAGTCGGAATTCTGCAATGGGACGTCGTCAAAACGCGCCGGTGGTTCGCGCGTACGCGGCAGTCCTTCCGGCGTGCTTGTTCCCTATTCCCGTTCCACTGACTATTCCTGCTTCACTGGAGAAACGCATTGGCTGAGATCATCGTTGTCACTTCGGGCAAGGGCGGCGTCGGCAAGACGACGACCAGCGCCTCGCTCGCAGTTGGCCTGGCCCGACGCGGCAAAAAAGTTGCCGTCATCGACTTCGACGTCGGGTTGCGCAATCTCGACCTCATCATGGGATGCGAGCGGCGCGTGGTCTATGACTTCGTCAATGTCATCCAGGGCGAGTGCACGTTGAAGCAGGCGTTGATCAAGGACAAGCGCATCGACACGCTCTACGTGCTTGCCGCGTCGCAAACACGGGACAAGGATGCACTGAGCAAAGAAGGCGTCGAGCGCGTACTGACGGAACTCGGCGAGGAAGGGTTCGACTACATCATCTGCGATTCGCCGGCCGGCATCGAGAAGGGAGCAAGCCTCGCGATGTATTTCGCCGATCGAGCGGTCGTGGTCGTCAATCCGGAAGTCTCCAGTGTGCGGGACTCCGACCGAATTCTTGGCCTGCTGTCGAGCAAGACCCGGCGCGCCGAACTCGGCAACGGTGGGGTGGAACAGCATCTTCTGCTGACCCGCTACAACCCTGAACGGGTCGCTGCTGGCGACATGATGGGGATCAACGACGTCAAGGACATTCTCGGCATCGAGGTGCTTGGCGTGATTCCCGAATCGACCGGAGTGCTGTCCGCCTCCAACTCCGGCGTGCCGGTGATCCTCGACGAAAACTCCGACGCCGGGCAGGCTTACGCGGACGCCGTCGCACGACTCAGTGGCGAAACGCGTCCGATGCGCTTCATCGACGCGCAGAAAAAAGGCCTTTTCGCCCGCATTTTCGGGAGCTGACCCATGGGACTTTTCGATTTCCTGCGTGCGCGCCCGAAGAGCACCGCATCGGTCGCGACAGAGCGGCTGCGTATCATCGTGGCGCAGGAGCGCGCCGTTTCGGGCCGGCCGGACTATCTTCCGTTGTTGCGCCGCGAGTTGCTCGAAGTGATCCGCAAATACGTGAACATCGATCCGGACGCGATCGAGATCCACGTCGAACGCGATGGCGACCAGGAAGTACTGGAACTGTCGGTCGCGTTGCCGGAGAAGCAGCACAATCAGGCGGCAGCTGCGGCTGCCGCTGCACGCGAATCCTGACCCGCTGCATCCGGCGATTGGCGATGCAGCTGGCAAGAGAGCCCGGCGACCCCAACCCACCACTCACGCAGGGACGCGTGCTGACGCTGGCCGACATCGACATCGATGCTGTCCGCAGTTTGCTCGCAAAGCATCAGCTCGATCTCGAATTCGTGCCCACCGGGCAGCCGATTCCCGGCAGCTACTGGGGCGATACCGAGGCGGGAGTGATTGCGCATCGCGTCTATGCCCGCCTCGACACGCCTGTGCATTCACTTCTTCACGAAGCCAGCCACCTGATCGTCGCGCCTGTGGAGCGGCGCGCGTTCATCCACACCGACGCGTCCGATTCGCAAGCCGAAGAAGATGCAGCCTGCTATCTGCAAATCGTGCTGGCGGACGAACTCGCCGATGTCGGTCGTGATCGTGCGATGCAGGACATGGATGCATGGGGCTACACGTTTCGCCTCGGTAGCGCCCGCGCTTGGTTCTGCGACGATGCACAGGACGCGCGGACATGGTTGGAGCATCGAGGTCTACTTCCTCTCTGATTGCGTTGAACCGCGCAATACAAGGCGTTGGCCATGATCGTGCATGTCCGGTCGAGCCCGTCCGATCGAATGCGGCGTCCCGATCCCGACGGCCAGCTTCATCCAGACTCGTGCGCAAATGAGTGGCCTGCAGAACCATCCACCCTATCGAAGGAGCCTCACATGCAACGCTGGATCAAACTTCCCGACGGCCGTTTCCTCGACGCCAACCGTGTTGCCTACATCGGCAAATCCGAATCCTTTGCACGCCTTGACGAAGACGGCAACGACCTCGGGATCGGCTACTCGGTCAATATCGGCACCGATGTTCCGCGTGAATCCCAGATCAACGTCGTTGGAACCAAGGAGGAGATCTTCTCGATGCTGCGCACGATTCTCGGCACACCCGCTGAGCCGGCGGCTCCTGCGGTGCGTCCGTAGCATCCCGCTGACGCCGATGATCCAATCGCTGCCGATGCGAGGCATCGCGCGGCAGCGCAGCGCCATCCATCATGCGATGGCTGTCCTCTCGATCCTCCGGTAGAGCTGCCATGCGAGGAACCCGGCGACCGTCGATGCGAGCGCTCCGAGAGCGAGTGTGGACATGCGTCCCGCCAACAGCGGGGAGATCAGTCCGGCCATGACCGCGCTGATGACCAGACTGACGAACGCCTGCACCGAAGACACACCGCCGCGATGGTTGGGAAAACGGTCGAGCAGCAACAATGTCAGCGTCGGGAAGTTGATGCCGATGCCGATTGCATGCAGACCGATTGGCAAGACCGCCCATGGCAGGCGCGGCTCCGGAAAGATCCAGCAGACCAGCAGGTTGAGACAGGCAGCGCCAAGCATGATCGCGTAGCCGAGTCGAACAGTCGCATTGGCCGTGAGTCGGCCGGCAACGCGGCCCGAGAGAAACGCGCCCAGCATCATCCCGCTGATCGCCGGCACGAATAGCCATGCGAAATGCTGCGCATCGAGCTTGAGAAGATTCAGCACGACGGCCGGAGCGGACGAGATATAGACCCACAACGCGTTGAAGTTCAGCGAGCCGGCCAGCGCAAGCGGAAAGAAGGCGCGATCCGCGAGGATCATCCGATAAGTACGGGCGAGGGATTCCATCGATAGCGTCATGCGCCGTTCCGGCGCGTGGGTCTCCGGCAACAAAAACCGGCATGCCACCCACAAGACCACCGAAAAACCGGCAAGCATCCAGAAAATCATTGGCCAGCGCGCAAAGCCGATGACCCAGCCACCGACGATCGGTGCGATCGCCGGCGCAATGCCGAAAATCATCGAAACCGTCGACATCAACCGTTGTGCTTCGACCCCGTCGAAGCAGTCGCGGATGATCGCGCGCCCGACGATGAGGCCCGCTCCAGCGGAAAAGCCCTGCAACGCGCGAAACACAAGCAATGTGCCGATCGTGCCGGAGAGCGCACACCCCACCGATGCCAGCGCGAACATCGCCACCCCGAACAGGATCACGCGACGTCTTCCCAGCGCATCGGACAGCGGTCCGTGCAGCAGCGACATCAGTGCGTACGCAAACATGTACACGCTGATCGTTTGCTGCATTGCGAACGGAGTCGCGTGCAGATCGGCTTCGATTTCCGGAAATGCCGGAAAGATCGTATCGATCGAGAACGGTCCGAACATCGCGAGCGCAGCCAGAAGCGGCGCCAGCAAGCGGCGACGCGGGATCAGGGCGGGGGCGTTCATCGCGCGTCCAAGGTAGGGGTTTTCGTTACGTCGCAAACAATCGGGCGGCGGCGATGCCGATGCGCCTTCACTCACGCAGTGAGCGCCGTTCGCGACAGTCCCCGTGACTGTTCGAAGCCCGCGAAAGGCACAAAGAAAAAGCCCGGCTTTCGCCGGGCTCCTTCACTCAACTTAACGCCTGATCGAGCTTACTGCTCAACCTTGACTTCCGTACGACGGTTGCGAGCGCGACCTTCCTTGGTGGCGTTCGTGTCGATCGGAGCCGACTCACCAAAGCCCTTCACGGCCATGATGCGATCGGCAGCGACGCCATGCGCCGTCAGGTAATCACTCACGATCTGCGCGCGACGCTCCGAGAGCTTCTGGTTGTACGCGTCGGCACCGACCGAGTCGGTGTGGCCGTCAAGTTCAACCTTGATGCTCGGGTAGCGCTGCAGTGCATCCACAGCCTGGTCGAGAATCGCGACCGAGTCAGCGGTCGGCAGCTGCAGGGTCGGCTCGATGGCGTGCTCACCGGTCTTCGGGCGATCGAACTTGAAGTTCACGCCGCGCAGATCGATGACAACGTTCTTCGGGCAACCGTCCGGTCCGACGATGACGCCGGAAGCCGTATCCGGGCAACGGTCATCGCAGTTGTTGACGCCATCATGGTCGTCGTCCAGCGCGTGGCAATCAGCAGCCGGCGGCGGCGTGACGGCTGCAGCCGGCATCGCAGCAGGGGCCGCGGTGCCACCGAAGCTGTACACCAGCGCGATGCTGGCGATGCCGTCGGTGTAGCCGCTCTTGTGCGGAACGGTGTAACCGAGCGCATCGGACAATTCGCCGCGCGTGTTGTTGTCCTTGTCGTAACGCGCTGCAAGTTCACCACGCAGGGCGACACGCTCGGACATGTTGTACTGGATGCCGGCGCCGATGGTGGCCATCGGATCCCAGCCATTCTCGTTAAAGTTCACGTCGTTCAGCAGGAAGCCGGAGTACGCGGCATGACGCAGCGCACCGACGCCAGCCATGATGTACGGACGCCACTGCGAACCCTGGTCACCGAAGAAGTAGCGGCCGCTGACGCCGAGACCGACGCTTTCCCACTCGTGGTTCGGGCGGAAGGAATTATCCTTGAAACCCGCGTTGTTGATCGTGTATTCGAAGTCGATGGCGAGATTGGGGTTGACCCACACGCCAACGCCGATACCGCCCCAGACGGAGGTGTCCGTCTGACGGTCGCTGTCGGAGAAATTCGCTCCGATGCGCGGGGCGACATACCAGTTGCCGAAATCCTGGGCCTGGGCAACGGCGCTGCCGCCGACGAGGGCCAGAGCGATGAGCGCACTAAGGGCATTACGTTTCATTCAAGTCTCCTAACTACGTTTTGGTTTTTTCTGCACGCGTCCGCCCAACCCACGCTGGACGCCTGCACTCTTCCTAGTCTACGCCAAAATGACGTGAAGGAAACGTGCGCTTAACAAATTAACTGGGCCACGGGCTGCGGCCGCAGTGTAACGGCATCGACCCGCCACGACCACCATGGTGTGAAGATGTCGTTAAGGAACGAGTCACTCTACAAACTGAACAGCCCGATGAAGTCTTGGATCGGCATCGCATCCAGGGTGTGCGTGTCCCGGCTTGCCGCAAGGATTCTTTCGACGCTGTTCGCCGGGAGATGTTCGGCCAGCGCCGCCTCGAATTTCTGCAACAGGACCGGTATCCCTTCTGCACGCCGCTTGCGATGGCCGATCGGATAGTCGATCGACACCTTCTCCGTCGCGGTGCCGTCGGTGAAGAACACCTGCAGCGAGTTGCCGATGTAGCGCTTGTCCGGGTCGAAGTAGTCCGTCGTGAATTGCGGGTTTTCCTTCACCTCCATCTTCGCGCGCAAGGCGTCGATGCGCGGATCCGCGGCGACCGCGTCGGCGTAATCGCTGGCGGTCAGACGCCCGAAAATCAGTGGCACTGCGACCATGTACTGGATGCAGTGGTCGCGATCGGCGTAATTGGCCAGCGGCCCGGTCTTGTCGATGATCCGGACGCCGGCTTCCTGCGTTTCGATGACGATGCGCGCGACCTTGTCCAGCTTCGCGGAAACCTCGGCATGAAGCTTCATGGCGCATTCGACTGCGGTCTGCGCATGGAATTCCGCCGGGAAGCTGATCTTGAACAGCACGTTTTCCATCACGTAGCTTCCGAAAGGACGCTCGAATTCGAACGGCTTTCCATTGAACGCAATGTCGTAGAACCCCCAGGTCTTCGCACTCAGCGCCGATGGATAACCGACACAGCCCTTCACCGCATTGAGCGCATGGGTGACTGCTCGGCGGCACGCATCGCCCGCAGCCCAGCTTTTCCGAGGACCGGTATTTGGTGCATGTCGGTAGGTGCGCAGCACGCCGTTGTCGATCCAGCTGTGCGAGACCGCATTGATGATTTCGTCCTTGCCGCCACCGAGCATCTGCGTAGCCACCGCGGTCGAGGCCAGGCGCACGAGGATGACGTGGTCCATGCCCACCCGGTTGAACGAATTCTTCAGCGCATAGCAACCCTGGATTTCATGCGCCTTGATCGCGTAACCGAGGACGTCGCGTACGGTCAGCGGCGTACCGCCTTCGCGCTCCGCCTTGCGCGACAGGTAATCCGCCACAGCGAGGATCGCGCCGAGATTATCGGACGGGTGACCCCACTCCGCAGCGAGCCAGGTGTCGTTGAAGTCGAGCCAGCGCACTTGCACGCCGATGTTGTACGCCGCCTGCACCGGATCCAGCTCGAAGTTCGTGCCCGGTACGCGTGCGCCGCCGGCCATCGTCGCACCGGGTACAAGCGGACCGAGATGCTTGACGCAGTCGGGAAACTTCATGGCGAGCATCGAACAGGCAAGTGAATCAAGCAGCATGTAGCGCGCCGTGTCGTATGCCTCCTTCGAATCGATGGTGTAATCGGCGACGTAGTTGGCGATGTCGACCATCGGCTGGTCGGGATCGGGGCGGACGGCCGAACGGATATCGTGCTGGGACATGGAAGGTTCCGCTGCGAGGAAACAAAGGGAGGCGGCGATGCGCGCCGCGCGGCCGCGCATTTTGCCAGAACTGACGTGCGCGAGCCGAGGCATGTCCGGTTCGGGCTGCGCATCGCCGGGCGCACCACGTTTCCGGCGGTTGCGACACGATGAGCGGAGTGCGCCTTTGAAGAAACTTGCCTGCCGCCCTCCTTTCCGCCGCCGTTGCCGTTGCGTCGCTTCATCGAGCCTGTCGAAATCGTGCGCTTCATCGATCTCGCCGCCAGCCCCGCCGCCGTCGCGATCATCGGCTCGGCGTCGCGTGCGGATCGGAGACGGGCGCTGTCTGTATGCTGATGTCCGCTGCCTGGAGCATTTCGCCATGAAAGCCATTGGATTCACGCGCTATCTTCCGATCGACGATGCGCAATCGCTGGTCGATGTCGAACTTCCAAGACCAGCGCCGACGGGTCGCGACCTCCTCGTGCGCGTCGAAGCGGTGTCGGTAAACCCGGTCGACACCAAGGTCCGCTCCCCCAAACAGCAGGTCGAAGCGCAGCCGAAGGTGCTTGGATACGATGCCGCCGGCGTCGTCGACGCGGTCGGTGACGGCGTCACGTCACTCAAGGTGGGCGACGAAGTCTGGTACGCGGGCGACATCACGCGCAGCGGCAGCAATGCGCAGTATCAGCTGGTGGATGAGCGAATCGTCAGTCGCAAGCCGGCCACGATCGACTTCGCGCAGGCCGCGGCGTTGCCGCTGACATCGCTGACTGCGTGGGAGCTCATGTTCCAGCGCATGCGCCTCGATCCGGACGGCGCCGATCGTGGCAGGACTCTGCTGGTCATCGGGGGCGCCGGCGGCGTCGGATCGATCGCAACGCAACTCGCGCGCCACGCGGGATTCATCGTGATCGCGACTGCTTCGCGGCCGGAAACGATTGCCTGGTGCACCCAGATGGGGGCGACGCACGTGATCGATCATCGAAAAGCGCTGAAGCCGCAACTCGACGCGCTCGGGTTCGACGCTGTGGACGCGATCGTCAACTTCGCCGATCCCGCGCCGTACTGGGAATCGATGGGGCAGCTGATTGCCCCTCAAGGACGCATCGGCCTCATCGTCGAGCCGTCAGCGACGCTGAACATCGGCGATCCGTACAAGGCCAAGTGCATCAGCATCCACTGGGAAATGATGTTCGCGCGCGCGCGCTTCAAGACAGCCGACATCGGGCAGCAACAGCGCATCCTCGAACGCGTTGCGTCGCTGGTCGATGCAGGCGAATTGCGCACCACGCTCACCGAAACACTGTTCCCGATCGATGCGACCAACCTTCGCACGGCGCACGCGCAACTGGAATCGGGCAAAACGATCGGCAAGGTCGCGCTGTCGGGCTGGTGATGCATGCCTTGGCGCGGACGGACGCGGCGTGCAGAATCACACCTCGTCCATTCACGCAAATCCCGTGTCGCTGAACGGTTCACGTTTCGATCCCTTGCTCAACCTCAGCGGCTTCGACGGCGATTCCGTCGACGCACTGCGCGCGTTGCATGCGTACTTCGCGAATCGGCTACCCGAGTGCTCGCTGAGTCTCGTGCAGGTCACCGGTTTCGCGCCTGGGCAATGTCGGCTGGCCGGGCAGATTGGCGCAGATGGCCGCGAGCGCGTGGCCAATGTCGATCCGCTCGGCGAGCATTCGCGGGCGCGGGTGTTCGGTGATGCGCTGACCCGCACTCTTTTCGCGCTCACCGAAGTGCGGGTGTTGACCGTCGTTGCCGAGTTGGCAGCGACACCGTTCGGGCGCGCGCTTGCGAATCCCGGCAGCGTGCTCGGTATCCCGATCGCCAATGCCGGAGCGGTGCAGCACTGGTTCATTTTCTCGAGCAACCAGCACGATCGTTTCGACGAGGTCGATCGCGATGCGTTGCTGGTGGAAGGAAATCTCGCTGCCAACCTGATCATCCGCCCGCTCGTGACACGTGCCTTGCGCGACGAAACGGCGCGGCAGCGTCTGGCGATCGAGGGGCTTGCCGACGTGCAGCGGATGCTGCTGCCCGACGACCCGCCGATTGCCGGTCTCGACTATGCGGTGCATTGGCAACCCGCCGACACGGCCGCTGGCGACTACTACGATCTCGTCGCGCTGACGCAGCGCGCACCCGCAGATTTCAACGCGGATGGCGCCGACATCTGGGCGTTGATGCTCGCGGACGTTTCCGGCCATGGTGCGGCAGCCGCGATGGAAGCCGTGCAATTTGATGCGATCCTGCGAACGTACCAGGGCGACGGGGAAGCCGGACCCGCCGGCGCACTCACCTACGCCAACCGGTATTTCTTCTCGCGGCGGCAACGGCAGCACTTTCTCACCGCGTTCGCCCTGCTCTATCGACCGGACCTGCGCAGGATCGCCTATGTCGATGCGGGACATCCGCCACTCCTGCATCGACGCGGTTCAACGGTGATCGCCCGCGGGGCAGGCACGCAGATTCCGCTGGGCGTCCTGCGCGACCACGTCTGGCACAACGATTATTTCGAGGTCGCCTCGGGAGACATGCTGGTGTTGCACACGGATGGAGTCATCGAAGCACGCGACTCCGCGCAGCGACCATTCGGTAACGAACGTCTCGCCGACCTCGTCGGGTCCGGGCCGGACGATCCGGCTGCATTGCTCGCATTGCTGCGCGACGAGTTGATCGCCCATCAGCAAAGTGCGCTGGGTGTCGATGATCAGACGCTGATCGTGCTGCGCATCGTCCATTGAGCGAGCTTGTCGTCGCATCGCTTTCCGGGCATCGTCATACGATCGTTTGAACCGGACTGCCCGCGTGTCGTATCCCCACCTGTTCGCCCCGCTCGATCTCGGCTTCACCACGTTGCCCAATCGCGTGCTGATGGGCTCGATGCACACCGGTCTTGAAGACCACGCCCGCGATTTCGACAAGCTGGCCGCTTATTTTGCAGAGCGCGCGCAAGGGGGCGTCGGATTGATGGTGACGGGTGGTTTCGCACCCGGTATTCGCGGTTGGCTCGCACCGTTCGGCAGCCGGCTTTCAATGCCTTGGCACGTCGGTCCGCACCGCAGGATCACCCGCGCCGTGAACGCACATGGCGGTCGCATCTGCTTGCAGATCCTGCACGCGGGCCGTTACGGTTATCACCCGTTGTCGGTGGCGCCGTCGAGGATCAAGTCTCCGATCACTCCGTTCACCCCGCGCGCGCTCAGCAATGGCGGCGTCGAGCGGACCATCGGAGACTTCGTCAACTGCGCACGCAAGGCGCAGGACGCCGGCTACGATGGCGTCGAAGTGATGGGTTCGGAAGGCTATCTGATCAACCAGTTCCTCGCGGAACGCACGAACCAGCGCGAAGACGACTGGGGTGGCTCGGTCGAGAATCGCCAGCGTTTCCCGGTCGAGATCGTCCGGCGCATGCGTGCCGCCGTGGGAACGAACTTCATCATCATCTATCGATTGTCGATGCTCGACCTCGTCGAGCGTGGGCAGAGCTGGGAAGAAATCGTCGCCCTTGCAAAGAAGATCGAAGCGGCCGGCGCCACGCTGATCAACACCGGGATCGGCTGGCACGAGGCGCGCATCCCGACCATCGTGACCAGCGTGCCGCGCGCGGCGTTCGCGTGGGTCACGCGACGGATGAAGTCCGAAGTGCGCATTCCGCTGATCACGACGAACCGCATCAACATGCCCGACACCGCCGAAAGGATTCTTGCCGATGGCGATGCCGACATGGTGTCGATGGCGCGTCCCCTGCTCGCCGATCCGCGATGGGTCGCCAAGGCACGTGACAACCGCGCAGCCGACATCAACACGTGCATCGCCTGCAACCAGGCCTGCCTTGACCACGCCTTCGAGAAAAAACGGGCGAGTTGCCTGGTCAATCCGCGCGCCTGTCACGAAACCGAGCTGGTGATCCGGCCCGCCACGATCACGAAGCGGATCGCCGTGGTCGGTTCCGGGCCCGCCGGTCTCGCTTGTGCGACGACGCTGGCCGAGCGCGGACACGTGGTAACCCTCTTTGAGCAAGCCAGCGAAATCGGTGGCCAGTTCAACCTCGCCAAGCGTATTCCCGGCAAGGAGGAATTCCATGAGACGTTGCGCTACTTCGCACGCCGGATCGAGCAAACCGGCATCACGCTCTTGATCGGTACCGCCGCGACCCCGGCTACTTTACGCGACGGCGGATTCGACGAGATCGTTTTCGCCACCGGTGTCACCGCGCGAGCCACGGCCATTCCCGGTGGCGACCGCGCGAACGTCGTCAGCTATGTCGATGTCCTGCGCGGAAACGCATCCGTCGGCGCGCGGGTCGCGATCATCGGAGCAGGCGGTATCGGTTTCGACGTTGCGGAATTCCTTGTCGAGAACGCGCCTTCGCCGACCACCGATATCGCCCGATGGGCGCACCAGTGGGGAGTCGACACCACGCTCAGCGCGCGCGCCGGCCTTATCAAGGCGGCACCCGAGCCGCCGCAGCGGCAAATCTGGTTGCTGCAACGGACCGCCGGCAAACCGGGCAAACGGCTCAACAAAACCACTGGCTGGGTGCATCGCGCCACACTTGCCGCGAAGCGCGTGACGATGCTGGGCGGGGTCACTTATGAGCGCGTCGACGACGACGGCCTGCGTATCCGCGTGGGTGGGCAGGATCAAACGCTTCCGGTCGATACGATCGTGATCTGCGCCGGCCAGGAGTCGAATCGGGCACTGCATGTCGAACTGGCAAACTCGGGTCTGACCACCCATCTGATCGGCGGAGCGGACGTCGCCGCCGAGCTTGATGCGAAGCGCGCAATCGACCAGGGTACACGTCTGGCTGCCCGCCTATAAACGACATGTCGCGACGCGAGCGCGAACGATCACGGATCCGGTGCGTCAACCCCTTGAATCAGCCTGGTTGAGGCAGCAGAACAGGAGATCCCATTCCTGGAGAATTGAATGAAGCTCTATTACGCACCCGGTGCATGCTCACTGTCGGACCATATCGTGCTCGAATGGATCGGCAATCCCTACGAAGCTCAGAAAGTCAGCCGCGAGGAGCTCAAGTCAGCGGACTTCTTGCGACTCAACCCGGCAGGCGCCGTGCCTGTGTTCGAGGATGAAGGCTGGGTGCTGACACAGAATGCCGCGATCCTCAACTATCTGGCCGATACCTTCCCCGATGCCAAGCTGGGTGGAGACGGTAGCGCGCGGAGCCGCGCAGAAGTCAACCGGTGGCTCGCCTTCGTCAATGCCGACGTGCATCCGACGTTCAAACCGCTGTTCGGAACGACCAGCTATCTTGGAGACGACGCTGCGATCGCAAATTCGAAGGAACACGCGCGCACCGCGCTGAAAGGACTCTTCGCGCGCGCAGACGCTCAACTCGCCAACAACGCGTGGATCGCGGGTGAGCGCTCGATCGCCGATGTGTATTTGTACGTGGTTCTGCGCTGGGCGAAGGCGAACGAGGTCGATCTCTCGGCGATGGACCATCTTGCGAAGTTCGTCGCGCGCATGGAGGCCGATCCGGCGGTGCGCAAAGTGCTCGCGGAAGAAGGCATCGGCCGAGCGTCCCCTTCGTCGTAAAGAAAAAGCCGCGCATTGCGCGGCTTTTTCATCGACGCTCGCTGGCGATCAACGCCGGTCGATCGGTACGAATTTCAAGTCTTCCGGCCCGACGTAGTTCGCGCTCGGGCGGATGATCTTGCCATCGATCCGTTGCTCGATCACATGCGCACTCCAACCGGATGCTCGCGAAATCACGAACAACGGGGTGAACATCGCGGTCGGGACGCCCATCATGTGATAGCTCACCGCACTGAACCAGTCGAGGTTCGGAAACATCTTCTTGATGTCCCACATCGTCGATTCGAGGCGCTCGGCGATATCGAACATCTTCATGCTGTCCTGCGCGGAAGACAGTTCGCGCGCCACTTCCTTGATGATCTTGTTTCGGGGATCGCTGACCGTGTAGACAGGGTGACCAAAACCAATCACCACTTCCTTGCGCTCGACGCGCGCTCGGATGTCGGCTTCTGCGTCGTCGGGATTGTCGTACCGCTTCTGGATCTCGAACGCGGCCTCGTTCGCTCCGCCATGCTTGGGCCCGCGCAACGCGCCAATCGCTCCGGCAATCGCCGAATACATGTCGCTGCCCGTTCCGGCAATCACCCGCGCGGCAAACGTGGACGCGTTGAACTCATGCTCGGCGTAAAGGATCAACGAGGTGTGCATCGCGCGCACCCACAGGTCGCACGGTCGCTCGCCATGCAGCAGATGCAGGAAATGACCGCCGATCGAATCGTCATCGGTCTCCACCTCGATGCGTTTGCCATTCGTTGCGTAGTGGAACCAGTACAGCAGAATCGAACCCAGCGACGCCACCAGGCGGTCGGCGATGTCGCGAGCGCCGGAATGCGTGTGACCTTCCTTCTCCGGCATCGCGCAACCCAACGCCGAAACCGCTGTGCGCATCACATCCATCGGATGGGTAGACGCCGGCAGCTGCTCGAGAACCGCTCTCAGCGCTGCCGGGATTCCACGCAGCGACTTGAGTCTCGACTTGTACGCGGTCAGTTCTGCGCGTGTCGGCAACGTTCCGTGCACCAGAAGATGCGCGATTTCCTCGAACTCGCAGGTGGTGGCGATGTCGAGGATGTCGTATCCGCGATAGTGCAGGTCGTTGCCGCTGCGGCCGACGGTGCACAGCGCAGTGTTGCCGGCGCTCACGCCGGACAGCGCGACGGATTTCTTGGGTTTGAAGGGAATCGTGGCTTCACTCATTTCTCAACTCCGTTGCAACGTGAATCTGCGTGGACGTCAAAGCGCCGCCGCAGGATCGTAGATTGGTTCGTCAGTCGGCGAATGCATCGGTGGCGGCGATGCGCGGGCATTGGTCGACAGCAGTCTGCATGGCGCGGGCGCCCGGAGTGCCGTCGCTGTAGACCCAGCATTCGCCCAACGTCGAGCAGTAGCAGATTTCAAGAGCGATGCGATCGCGCGCCGCGGCGCGGAAATCACGATAGCTGGCTCCGTCGGGAAAGACGATCATGGCCAGCATTTCGTTGGCTCTCAGGACATTGTCGCTGATGGTGGACGTGCGGAGTTTCGCGACCTCGACGTCGAGCGTGCTCAATACCTGCCCCCAATCGTGCTTCGGCTTGTCGTCCACCGAGACCCGGACGCTGTGTACGATGGCGGGGCCGACACCCTTGTTGAGCACCTTGATCGCGAATTCAGGATCGTAATTGGCGCTGACCAGATAGGGCCACACCTGTGCCCGAACCTGCTGCCGTTGGAGATACGCTGTGTAACCGGACACCACCAGTGCAAGCACGCCGATGAATGCCGCGATGAGCGCTGCAAGCCCATCCCAGTGACGAACCCTGGCAACAAGCCGGCGTTCGGATGTCCCCGGCGCAACCATCGTCAATCGTCCTTGCCGCCCGCAAACAAGGCGTCGAGCTTCTGCTCGTACGCGTGATAGTCGAGGAAGTCGTAAAGTTCGGCGCGCGTCTGCATCGTCGGCACGGCCGACTTCTGGGTGCCGTCGCGACGCACCGTCTCGTAGAAATTGAGCGCCGCCTTGTTCATCGCTCGATACGCCCCACAGCAATACAGCACGATGTCGACGCCCGCCGATTCCAGTTCATTCGTGGTGAACAGCGGCGTCTGCCCGAACTCCGTGATGTTGGCGAGGATCGGCACCCGCACCGCGTCCTTGAACGTGCGGTACTGCTCCAACGTATAGATGGCTTCGGGGAAAATCATGTCTGCGCCGGCTTCGACGCAGGCGATCGCGCGTTCGATTGCCGCGTCGATTCCTTCCACAGCGATCGCATCGGTGCGTGCCATGATGACGAAGCCGGGATCGTAGCGCGCATCGACGGCAGCCTTCACGCGATCGACCATTTCGTCCTTTGGAACGACCGCCTTGCCCGGCCGATGACCGCAACGCTTCGCCGCAACCTGGTCTTCGATGTGCAACGCTCCGGCACCTGCCTTGATCAGCGAACGAACTGTGCGAGCGATGTTGAATGCTCCGCCCCAACCGGTGTCGACATCGACCAGCAGCGGCAAATCGCAAACGTCGGTGATCCGGCGGATATCGGTGAGGACGTCTTCCATCGTGCTGATGCCAAGATCCGGCATGCCGAGCGAATTGGCGGCGACTCCGCCGCCGGATAAGTAGATTGCGCGAAACCCGGTTCGTTGCGCCATGCGCGCCGCGTACGCAGTGATCGCGCCGACAACCTGCAGCGGCGCCTCTTCAGCAACGGCGGCGCGGAACTTCGCGCCTGCGCAGTGATCATTCATCGGGAGGGCTCCGTTTGTTAGCCGGATATTCTAGCGCGTGCGGAGAAGGCGGCTCAGTCCCGTCCGCGTCCACGCAACGCGGCGACGTTGAGTCGGGGCTGCAGAGCGATCTCCACGTAATCTGGCAGGTCGCTCACGACGCCGACGCAGCGCCGACCACGCCGTGTCGTGGATCCGGCCATTGTTCCATCGGGGTCGGGCGGCCCAGCAGGTACCCCTGCCCAAACTCGCAGCCCATCTGGACGAGTGCGGCGCGCTGCGCCGCAGTCTCGATTCCCTCGGCGACGACTTCGATGCTGAGTGCGCGCGCAAGCGCCAGGATCGCCGCAACCACCGTCGTCGTCGCATGCATGCCTTCGTCCAGCGCATTCACGAACGATCGGTCGATCTTCAACATGCGCAGCGGAAGCGAATGCAGGTAGCTCAACGACGAATAGCCCGTTCCGAAATCGTCGAGAGCGGCGCCAACACCCACGCCGCGCAGCCTCTCGAGCGTCGCGCGCACGAGCTGTGGATCATCCAGCAACGATCCTTCGGTGACCTCGACGATCAGGCGCAGCGGCGAGACGCCCGTCCGCTCCAGCAGGCTCAGCAACCTGCGGTCGAAATTGGCGTGCCGCACGTGCAGCGCCGACACGTTGAGCGTGAGGAAAGTGCTGTCCTCTGCGAACCGCGAGAACCTGCGGCAACTCAACTCGAACATCAACCAGTCGATCGCCTCGATATGCCCGCTGTCCTGCGCGACCTTCATGAACCGCGAAGGCCCGATCACGCCGTCGCGTGGGTGCTTCCAGCGCAGCAGCGCCTCGTAGCCGACGATTTGCCCGCTCGCCAGCCGGAAAATTGGCTGGAAATAGGGCTCGAACTCCTGGCGCTGCAGCGCTCGCAGCAATTCCCCTTCGAGAGTGAGCACGTCGACAACGTTGTTGGCCAATGATTCGTCGAAGAACTCATAGCGCTTGCGCCCTCGTTCCTTCGCGCGATAGAGCGCGAGGTCTGCATCCCGCAAAAGTTCGTCCGCCATGATGTAGCTGCCATCCCCGATGACGATGCCGATGCTCGCGGACGGCTGCAACTCCCTTCCCGCCACCTGCAACGGTTGGCAGAGGATGTCCAGGATGCGCTGCGCGATGCCTTCGACCGCTTCGGAGGAACGCACGTCGGCCAGCAGGATGGAGAATTCGTCCCCGGCAAGTCTTGCCACGATGTCCGGTTCGCGCACGCAGTCTTGCAGGCGGCGTCCGAGTTCCTTGAGCATTTCGTCGCCCGCCATGTGCCCAAGACTGTCATTGATCACCTTGAAACGATCGATGTCGAGGTAAAGCAACGCGCAGCGGCTTCCAGGTTCGCGCTGCAATCGCATCAGCACCTGATCCATGCGCTCGCGGAGGAAGCCACGGTTTGGCAAACCGGTGAGCGCGTCATGCATCACCTGGTGTTTGAGCTGCTCCTGCACGTATTCGCGCTGCAGGATCTGCTCGCTCAGCTCGCGCGTCCGCTCGTCAACGCGAAGTTCCATGTCGGCATACGCGCGCTGAAGCGACACGGCCGAACGACGACGATGAATGCTGTAAGCGATTTGCAGTGCGACGAAGGTCAACAGCTCCTGGTCGGCAGGTCCGTAGATCACGTCCTCTCGATAGCTCTGCACGACAACGAGTCCGATCACCAGGTCTCCGACCCGAAGCGGCACCCCGAGCCAGCAGACTGCGGGTTGTCCGATGCGCTGCAGGTCGATGTCGCCCGACCGTCCCAGATGCTCGATGTGCGCATGCGTGCCCAGAAGAGGCTCGCCGGAGCGGAGTACGTATTCGCTGAGACCGCGTCCGACCTCGCGCGAGACGCTTCGCCGAGCGCCCTCGTCAACGTAGTACGGAAATCCCAGGACCCGCCTGTCCTCCGAGAGCAGTGCGATGAAGAAGTTCTCGGCGTTGATCAGCGCACCGACTGCAGCATGCACACTTTCATAGAACTCCGTTTCTCCAATATCCGCCGTTGCCAACTGCGCGATGTGGAACAACGCGGACTGCAGGCGCTCCGCGCGCTCGCGCTCGAGGACTTCCTGTTGCAGGCCACGGTTGGCTTGGGCAAGTTCCAGCGTGCGCACTTGCACGCGGTGTTCCAGTTCGTCCTTGGTCTGCTTTCGTTCCAGCGCGGTGAGAATGTGGCTGCCGACGAATTCCAGGAGCAACCGGTCCTCGAACGTGAAGCTGATTCCCTGTTCGTAGGTCTGCACGACCAGTGCGCCCAGCGTCTGTCCGTCGCGCAGCATCGGAACGCCGAGCCAGTCGACGCTGTGCGGTCCATCGATGTGCAGCGCCCCGGACACCTGCGATCGGAGCTGCGCGGCGCTGCCCATCAGCGCCTTGCCGCCGGTGATCAAGTGCCAGGTGAGGCTGCCCTCCCTGCTTTGCATCGTGACATCGGTCAGGGTATCCGGCGCGTCGGTATCCTCCGCGTCCGCGTAGTACAGGAATCGCAGGGTGTCGCGCTCGGCATCATGTCGGACGATGAAGAAATTTTCCGCGTACATGAGCGTACCGACGATCGCGTGGATGCCCTTCAACATGTCCGGCAGGTCGAGGTCGGAACTCGCCAATTCAGAGATCGCGAACAACGCTCGCTGCAACGCTTCCGAATGCCCCAGCTGGCGGTTCGACCGTTCGAGCTCCGCGAGCCGGAGCGCTCGGCGGAAATGCCGCACGGCCGCTGGCCACACATCCGGCAATTGATTGACGAATGACAGCGCGGAAACGCCGTTGTCGAACTCCGCCAGCAACACCGCGCGTTCATCGGCGTGCACGCGCAACGACACGCGCCCGCCTGCGACAATCAATGCATCATCACTGTGCAGCAGTGCACGAACCTGCTGCAGATCATCGCGGACAGGCGGACTCTTCTCCGTACTGTCGAACACGTCCGGCGCGTCGGCCGGCCAGATCATCCTCGCTCCCACGCAGCCTGGCAGTTCCCGAACGAGATCGGCCATTGCGTTTGCAATATCGCGCGGTGCCGTCGCCTCCATCAGGCGGCTCACCCACTTGAGCGTCAATGCGGAGGAAACGTGCGGGTCTGGGGGCTGCTGAAGCATGGCATCGGCCGATGAGCGAACCCGCTTTACCCTTTTCTCACCGCCTGCGGGCACAGCGGAGAAGCGACGCTCAACGTCTGGCAAACAGGTGTTCAACGCCCCGGCACTCTTCTCGCAATTCCTTTTCCGTCACGTCCATGCGTTCGCGCGAAAAAGCGTTGACCTCAAGATCCTGCACGATCGAGTACGTCCCGTTTTTCACGGTGACCGGAAAGCCGTAAATGACACCCGGCGCGATGCCGTAGGAACCGTCCGACGGAATTCCCATCGAAACCCAGTCGCCGTCTGGAGTCCCCATGGCCCAGTCACGCATGTGGTCGATCGCCGCCGAGGCAGCAGAGGCGGCAGACGATGCTCCGCGCGCCTTGATGATCGCGGCGCCCCGCTGCTGCACGGTCGGGATGAAGGTGTCCTTGTACCAGGCCTGGTCGATCAGCCCGATTGCCGGCTTTGTCTTCACGGTTGAGTGATGGATGTCCGGATACTGGGTTGAAGAATGATTGCCCCAGATGGTCATCCGGCGGACGTCGGTCGTGTGTGCACCGGTTTTCTCGGCCAGCTGCGACAGCGCGCGGTTGTGATCGAGTCTCACCATCGCGGTGAAGCAGGCCGGATCCAGCGATGGCGCGTTTTGCTGCGCGATCAGCGCATTGGTGTTGGCCGGGTTGCCCACCACAAGCACCTTCACGTTGCGCTTCGCGTGATCGTTCAACGCCTTGCCCTGCGGCGCGAAGATCGCACCGTTGGCTTCGAGCAGGTCCTTGCGTTCCATCCCGGGACCCCGAGGACGGGCACCGACCAGCAGCGCGAAATCGACGTCCTTGAACGCGACATTCACATCGTCCGTCGCGACCGTTCCGGCGAGCGTCGGAAAGGCACAATCATTCAATTCCATCACCACGCCCTGCAGGGCAGGCAAGGCCGGAGTGATCTCCAGCAGGTGCAGGATCACGGGCTGATCCGGCCCGAGCATGTCGCCCGCAGCAATGCGGAACAGCAATGCATAACCGATCTGGCCAGCCGCTCCGGTGACGACAACGCGAACGGGAGTTTTCATGACATCGACCTCAAGGTGAGACAGAAAGGGAAGCGGGATCAACGGACGCGTTTCGTGGCAATTCACCCGCATCCGCGAGGGCCGCGCGAACCGCCGCGGACGAATAACCACGGATTTGTCGATCGCCAATCAACAGGATCGGAACGAAGCGCGCACCGAGCAGCGCGTACGCCCTGCGACCGGGCTCGCTGGTCTCGACATCGAACTCGCGAAACTGCACACCCCACGCATGGAAATCATTGCGCGCGCGCTTGCAGTAGCCACACCACGATGCAGAAAGGAGAACGACCGGAGAATCGCCAACCGCAGCGCGCACGTCGGCCGCAACCTTGTCCGAGGGTACGCACGCGGCGACGCAGGCCACCAGCGCGAATGCGACGAGGACGCGCAACGCAGACATGGGCTCAGGCCAGCTCCGCAAAAAACTCCGCGAAGCGCCTGAGTCCTTCCGGCAACTGCGCTGTCGGGCAGGTATAGGAAATACGTAGCGCATTCGGATCTCCGAACGCCGAGCCGGGAACGCACGCGACGCCCTTCGATTCCAGCAGCACGTTGCAGAAGTCGACATCGTTCGCGATCTTCACGCCCCCATGACTTTTGCCGAACGCGCTCGAGACATTGGGGAAGACGTAAAACGCTCCCTGCGGCCGCGGACAGACCAAGCCGGCGATCGAGTTCATCACATCCATGACCAGATCGCGTTTGGCCTGAAATTCTGCGCATTTCTGCGTTGGCACATCCTGCGGGCCGGCGAGCGCGGCAACCGCCGCAGCCGTGACGATTTCCGGCACGTTCGTGATGTGGTTGGAATTGAGCGTGACGCAGGCCTGCGCAACGACTTCGGGACCCGTGATGAAACCGACGCGCCATCCCGGCATGCCGTAGGTCTTGGACAGCGAGTCCACATGGATGACACGCTCGCGCAGTTCCGGTCGTGCATTGACGAAGTTGTGGTAGCCAACGCCGTCAAACACCATCCTGTTGTAGATGTCGTCGCAGATGATCCATACATCCGGATGCTTCACCAGCACGTCGGCGAGCGCACCGATCTCGTCCCTGGTGTACACCATGCCCGTCGGATTGGACGGATTGTTGAACAGAAAAACCTTGACACCCGGGAGCGCCGCGTCGAGTTGCGCCGGCGTGAGCTTGTAGTTCTGGTCCGCAGGACACGGCATCGCACGAATCTTCGCCTCGAGGATCTCGGCGATATCGACGTAGGTCGTCCAGTACGGAACCGGAAATGCAATCGTGTCGCCTGGATCGAGCAATGCTTCCGCAAGGTTGTAGAGCACATGTTTCGCGCCAATGCCCGTCGCGATGTTCTTTCGCGAGTAGCCCGTCAGGCCGGTGCCATCGAGATGCTTCAGGAACGCATCGAGGAGCGCATCGGAGCCGCGATTGGATCCGTACTGGCCACTGTCCTTCCCGAGCGCGTCACGCACTGCGTCGTAGACATGCGGTCCGGGCAGGAAATTGGGCACGCCGATCGAGAAGCTGATGACGTCGCGGCCGGTGGCCTTGAGCTGCTTTGCCTTGTCGGCAACAGCCATGATCGCGCTGGGTTTGGCGCGGCTCATGCGAGCGGCGAGAGTGAGCATGCAGGTCCTCGCGAATCGAAAGTAAACGGCTTGGGAAAACCTGAAAATCATAGCACACGGCGCGCGTCCGACCGTGTCCGGAAGACCGACGCGCCACTTCTCCAAGCAGTTGCACGGAGGCAGATGCAATCCTGCGTTACAGTTGCCGCATCACTCTGTGCAGGGAAAGTTCCATGAACTGGTTGTGGATGTTCGTCGTCGGCCTTTTCGTCGGCATCGTTGCGAAGTTCCTGATGCCCGGAAAGGATCCAGGTGGCTTCTTCATCACCGGATTGCTCGGTATCGCGGGCATGTTCCTGGGCGGCTGGCTGGCCAGCCTGATCTTCGGAACCCATATTTCCGCGACCGGATCCATCGAACCGACCGGCTTCATCGGCGGCGTGATCGGAGCGCTCATTCTTCTGGTGATCTACCGGCTGTTTCGGCGCAAAAGCGCCTGACCGGCCTCGCCTGCGAACGATCATCGCCCCGCACTGTGCAGGGCGATAATCGTCGGGCGATCAGGACGCCTTGAAACCGGCGGCGTCGAGCGCCGCGTTCCAGCCGGTGATGCGCGCGGCTTCCTGCGCTAGCAAAGGCTCGACGTCGCCCTGGATCGTGATCGACTGGATGTCGTCGCCACCCTTGATCTTGTCGACAATCGCCTGGTCCTGGGCTCCGGCCACGACGCCGAACACGGTGTGCTTGCCGTCGAGCCACGGCGTGGCGCCATGCGTGATGAAAAACTGGCTGCCATTGGTTCCGGGACCTGCATTGGCCATCGACAGGATGCCCGGACGATCGTGCTTGAGCGTCGCGACGATCTCGTCGCCGAACTTGTAGCCCGGACCGCCAGTGCCACTGCCCTGCGGGCATCCACCCTGGATCATGAAATCGGGAATCACGCGGTGAAAGGTCTTGCCGTTGTAGAAGCCGCGACGCGCGAGGTTGACGAAACTCGCGGCGGTCATCGGCGTCTGGCTCGCAAAGAGCTTCAGGTGAATCGTGCCGTGCGCGGTGGCGATTTCGGCAGTGAGTTCAGGCAGGTTCGACATGACAGGTTCCTTGGGAGCTGGGCCAAAAAAGGATGCGCAGACTAACCGATCCTTTGACTCGATTCGCTGACCGATCGCCGCACGCGACGGCCGTCATCCGATAAGGCTATAATGACCGGCTAACTGCCGGCACTCGCCGCACTCCCTCATACGGCCCATCACCTTGGGCCGCAGGTCATCCCGATGTCCATCGAAAAGCTCCGCAACATCGCCATCGTCGCGCACGTCGACCATGGCAAGACCACTCTCGTCGACTGCCTTCTGAAACAGTCCGGAACGTTCAGCGAACGCACCGTGCTGGCCGAGCGCGTGATGGACTCGAACGATCAGGAAAAGGAACGCGGCATCACGATCCTTTCGAAGAACACCGCGATCACGTGGCGTGACAACCGCATCAACATCGTCGACACGCCCGGACATGCCGACTTCGGCGGTGAGGTGGAGCGTGTTCTTTCGATGGTCGACACCGTGCTGATCCTGGTCGACGCGATGGACGGCCCGATGCCGCAGACCCGTTTCGTCACGCAGAAAGCGTTCGAGATGGGCTTCAAGCCGATCGTCGTGATCAACAAGGTCGACCGCCCGGGCGCGCGCCCGGACTGGGTGCTGAACCAGACATTCGACTTGTTCGACCGCCTCGGCGCGACTGACGAGCAGCTCGATTTTCCGGTCGTCTATGCGTCAGCGCTGCACGGGTATGCCGGGCTCGACCAGGATGTGCGTTCGGGCGACATGACCCCGCTGTACGAAGCGATCATGAAGCATGTGTCGCCGCCGCAGGTCGATCCTGATGGCCCGTTCCAGATGCGCATCAGCCAGCTCGACTACAGCAACTACGTCGGCCTGATCGGCATCGGCCGCATCCAGCGCGGCAAGGTACGTACGAACATGCCTGTCGTGGTGGTCGATCGCGAAGGCAAGAAGCGCAATGCGAAAGTGTTGCAGGTACTTGGATTCATGGGCCTCGAGCGCCGTGAAGTGGCGGAAGCCGAAGCCGGCGACATCATTGCGATCAACGGCATCGAAGGGCTGAGCATTTCGGACACGATCTGCGCGCCGGACAAGCCTGAGCAGTTGCCCGTGCTCCACGTTGACGAACCGACGATCAGCATGACCTTCCAGGTCAACAACTCGCCATTCGCGGGCACCAAGGAACACAGCGGCGGCAAGTTCCTCACCAGCCGCCAGATCCGCGAACGGTTGATGCGCGAGATGCTCCACAACGTCGCGATGAAGGCCGAGGAAACCGAGGATCCGGACAAGTTCAAGATTTCCGGCCGAGGCGAACTGCATCTGTCGGTGCTGATCGAGACGATGCGCCGCGAAGGCTACGAACTCGCCGTATCGCGTGCAGAAGTGATCATCAAGGAAATCGACGGCGTGATGAGCGAGCCGTTCGAGCAGTTGGTCGTGGATATGGAAGAGCCGTATCAGGGCGCGGTGATGGAGCGCCTCGGCATGCGCCGCGGCCAGCTCGTCAACATGGAACCCGACGGCAAGGGACGCGTGCGCCTCGATTACATGATCCCTGCGCGCGGACTGATCGGTTTTCAGACCGAGTTCCGCACAGTGACCGCGGGTACCGGGCTGCTGTTCCACGTGTTCGACCACTACGGGCCCAAATCCGAAGGCGCGATCGCCAAGCGGCAGAACGGCGTCATGATTTCCAACGGTCAGGGACCCTCGCCAGCCTATTCGCTGGTGAGCCTGCAGGAACGCGGTCGCCTGCTGGTGAGCGAGGGCGACAACATCTACGAAGGTCAGCTTGTCGGTATCCATTCCAAGGACAACGATCTCACGGTCAACGCATTGCGTGCGAAGCAGATGACCAACGTCCGCGCCGCTGGCAAGGACGACTACGTGCAGCTCACCCCCGCAATCAAGATGTCGCTCGAGCAGGCGCTCGAATTCATCGAGGACGATGAACTGGTCGAGGTGACGCCCAAGGCGATCCGCCTGCGCAAGAAGCACCTGACCGAGAACGATCGCAAGCGGGCTTCGCGGACCGCGTAGACCGTCTCACTACGCGAACAGAAAATCCGGATCCAGCGGCATCCGCGCTGGATCCGAATGGGAATCATCGTCGTGGGCGCCGCGACGTTTCCCTGCACTTTCCGACCGCAGAGATGCGCGGGAACCAGGCAAAGGCTCCGACCGATGTCGGACCACCCTGCGCGCCTTACGGCGTGCCGGCTCTCTTGCGCACGATGAGCATCGCGAGTTCCAGCGACTGCTCGTAGTTGAGGCGCGGATCCACCTGCGATTTGTACGCGCGGCCCAGATCCGTTTCGAGCAGATCCCGCGCCCCACCCATGCATTCGGTGACATTTTCGCCGGTGAGTTCGAGGTGCACGCCACCGAGGCGGGTGCCTGCGGCGCGATGCACGTCGAATGCGCGATCGAGTTCTCCGCGGATGTTCTCGAATCGGCGCGTCTTGACCCCGTTGCCAACCGTCTCGGTATTTCCGTGCATCGGATCGCAGCACCACAGCGGTTGCCGGCCTGCGGCTTTCACGGCGTCCAGCAACGGAGGCAGTGCGCTCTCGATCTTCGCGGCGCCCATGCGGTGGATCAACGTCAAGCGGCCGGGCTCACGATCCGGATCGAGCACATCAGCCAGTCGAAGCAGCTGGTCGGGAGTCACCGAAGGTCCGATCTTGATCGCCACAGGATTCCGGATGCCGCGGAAATATTCCACGTGCGCCCCGTCGAGCGCGGCGGTGCGCATGCCGATCCACGGAAAATGCGTCGACAGGTTGAACCATCCGGGCTGGCGCGGCACCTGCCGGGTGAGCGGCTGCTCGTAATGCAGAACGAGTGCTTCGTGCGAGGTGTAGAAGTCGACGCGCTGAAAACTCCCGATCGAGTTGCCAGCCAGTGTTTCCATGAAGCGCAGGGAATTGCCGATGGATTCGACCATCGCGCGGTATTCCTCCTGCAGCGGCGAATGTTCGACCCATCCGAGGTCCCAGTACTCGGGATGGTGGAGGTCGGCAAAACCGCCATCGATCAACGCGCGCACGAAGTTCATCGTCATCGCGGAATAGGCGTGGCCTCGCACCAGCCGTTGCGGATCCGCCCGCCGCGCTTCCGCGTTGAACGCAGGGGCGTTGATCAGGTCGCCGCGGTAGCTCGGAAGGTCGATGCCATCGCGCGTTTCGGTATCGGTCGAACGTGGCTTGGCGTACTGACCGGCAAAGCGGCCCACGCGCACGATCGGGAGCTTCAGGCCATGAACGAGCACGAGGCTCATCTGCAACATCACCTTGAGCCGATTGGAAATCAGCGGAGAGCTGCAGTCATCGAATCGTTCCGCACAATCGCCGGCCTGCAACAGGAACCGCTTGCCCTCGGCTGCTTCGGCAAGCAACCCCTTGAGCGCCAGGATTTCCCACGACGTCACCAGTGGCGGTAGCTGGTTCAACTGCAGAAGCGCGTGTTCGAGTTCGTTCGCATCCGCATACACCGGCTGCTGGGTGTGCGGGCGTTGTTGCCACGAGCCCGGAGCCCACGATGCGGCTTCACGAAGCGAAACGATATTTCCGTCGATCGACACCATGACCATCACGTGTGCTGCAGTGCGGAAAACGATGATGCCACAGCAGTTGGCGCGCGCCTACACGCCAAGGCTCGGCTCACTACCGCCGTCCGAAACCGGAACCTGCCCGTCGGCGGAATCCCGCCCACAAAGCGCCAGCTCCGAGGAGCACAAAACAGATCAACGTCCAGCCGGGCATCGTGAGGCCGAGGAACGTCCAGTTGATTTCCCCGCAGTCTCCCGATGCGGTGAACGCCTTGCGGATGCCCCCGGTGAAACCAAACGAATCGATGAGGTAGTTGAGCCCCGGGCCGCAACCCTCCATGAGAGGATCGTGCGGCGACAGCTGGACATACAGGTGCCGAATCGCAATGACTCCACCGATCGCCGCCGCGAACGCGACGAGCACCGCATAGATCCGCCGACCCGTCGCAGCCGGTCCGTGCGCCGCACCCGCGAGAAACACCACACCCATCGCCATGAATGCGACACGCTGGAAGATGCATTTGGGGCACGGCTCAATGCCCATCTGGAACTGCTCGAAGATCGCGTAAGCGAGCAATGCAATGCACGCGAGTGCGCCGGCAAGGAACTGCGCGCGAAAGGGCCATGCGAAGGGATTCATGTTCATGGGTGTCATCGATCGTCGATTGGAAAAGGAGGTCGAAGCGCGCGAGTGTGTGGCTAGGGAAGAATACGGCCGCCTGCGATCGCTGCAAACAGTGCGACCGCAATAACAAGCCAAAGTGCCAGAGTGGATCGTTCAACGGTGACGCTTGACTGCTCGCGAAACGCGAGCCAAAGCACGAACGGCACCAGCATGTAACGCTGATCGATCAACCACGACGAGGCTAGAAAGAAGCCCGACAAGGGATAGAGCCAAGCCGCACCCATAGGAGCAAGTCGAACGCTGCCAAGGCCACACACGGACAGCGCAATCCAGAAGCCGGCCGCTGCGCGCCACCAAGGGTCTTGATCGATCGCGATCAACAGGCGATTGCGCGGATATACCTGCGGCAACGCGTTGTTGTAGGGATTGTCGGCATGAAAGCCGAACCAGAACACTGCAAACGCGACCAGTGGCACCCCAATCAACCATGGGTTCGTGCGCACCTTCGACGTGAAACGCCCGACGCCTTCCACGACCTGTAGCGGCAAGAGCAGCCCGGCCAGTAGCACGGCAAAACCAATGTTGCCCAATCGCAATGTCAATTCAGGATGCAGCGGTGCTTCCAGAGGCGACCATGTAATGGAACCGTGCCAAGCCCAGTAGCCAATGAAGATGGCCACGGGAATTGCATACGGAAGCGACTTGGCAACCACCGCTGGCAATGCTTTCAAGCCACTCGCGCGAAGCAATGGCCAGAAACACAGCAGCGCAAGCAAACCCGCCCACACCACATCCGTCTGCCGCACGAAGATATCGACGCTGAGCAAGCCGACCGCAAGCCAATGCCGACCTCCGAACGCCGCAACCGTCGCCCAAAGCACCAGGGCGAGGGCAAGCGCATCCGTGTAGACGAGAAAAAAAAACGGCACGAGGATCGGCAACGCAACCAACTGCGCCGCCGCCAGGCCGGTGTCATTGCTCCAGAGATTGCTGCGAAGTCGGTGGAATGCCGCGACCGCTGTCAGCCCGATCAACGCGGTGATGAGCCGCGCCGTTCCAAGTGAATCCTGACGCACAACCCACATCACTGCCGCAACGAGGGCGTGATAACCCGGAATGGTGCTCAGGTGGGTGTCGGGACCGTGTAGCTGGCCCGTGAGGAATTGGCGAATCTGTTCGAAATGAAAGATTTCGTCACTGCGTGGCGTAGTGCCGGACAGTGCGACCAACGCAGCGGTCGCGAAGGCAAGCGCAAGCAGAATTGCGATCGGACCGTTCCACGCATCACGCTTGCCGAGTGGCGAATCGCCGCGGCGAGATTGGATGTCGATCGCCGCAAAAACAGAGCCCCGGACATGCCGGGGCTCGGTGACATCGGCTGACGCCTGAATCAATCCTCAGTCACATCGCCCGCATCGGAGCGCGGACGGTCGACCAGTTCGACATAGGCCATCGGTGCATTGTCGCCAACGCGGAAGCCGCACTTGAGCAGGCGCAGGTAGCCGCCCTTGCGCTCGCGGTAACGCGGGCCGAGCTCGACGAACAGCTTGCCCACCGCCTGCTTGTCACGCAAACGCGCAAAAGCCAGACGACGATTGGCAACGCCATCGACCTTGGCAAGCGTGATCAGTGGCTCGGCAACACGGCGCAGTTCCTTCGCCTTCGGGAGCGTCGTGCGAATCAGTTCATGCTTGAACAGCGACGCAGCCATGTTCTTGAACATCGCTTCGCGATGGCTGCTGGTGCGATTGAGTTTACGGCCGGCTTTACGGTGGCGCATGGTGAATTCCTCGAACTTCAATTGTCATGAGAAAACCGGACAAGGCCGGTTACTCGCGGTGATCCGCAATTTTTTGGGCCTACTCAAATCGGGCCCTTATTTTCTGATGCGGCCACGAATGGCCGCATCTGGAACTCACCGAAGGCTGAGTCACGCCTTCGTGCAGCCAAGGAGGCTACAGCGCGATCAAAGGAGATCGCAACGAAAAAACATCAACCCAGCTGCATGCCGTGAACCAATCCCGGCGGCGGCCAGCTTTCCAGCTTCATGCCGAGCTGCAGGCCGCGCTGATACAGCACATCCTTGATCTCGGTGAGCGACTTCTTGCCAAGATTCGGCGTCTTGAGCAACTCGACTTCGGTCTTCTGGACGAGGTCGCCAATGTAGTAGATGCTCTCGGCCTTGAGGCAGTTGGCCGAACGCACCGTCAACTCGAGGTCATCGATCGGGCGCAACAGAACCGGATCGACGCCGCTCTTGTCGGTCTTCGCATCGGTACTCTCGCGGCGCGCGAAATCACCAAAGACGCTGATCTGATCCTGCAGGATTTCGGCCGCCTTGCGGACCGCTTCCTCTGCATCGATCGCGCCGTTCGTTTCGACATCGATCACCAGCTTGTCGAGGTCGGTTCGCTGCTCAAGACGCGCACTCTCGACATTGTAGGCGACGCGCCGAACAGGGCAGAACGAAGCATCGAGCTGCAAGCGACCAATCGGACGCGCTTCTTCGTCTGGAAGACGACGTGCAGTCGCCGGCTGGTAGCCGACGCCACGCGCAACTTTCAGCCGCATGTTGAGCGAGATGTCCTTGGTCAGGTGGCACAGCACGTGATCCGGATTGACGATCTCGACCGAATGATCGACCTTGATGTCGCCCGCGGTGACAACGCCTTTGCCCTTCTTGCTGAGCGTGAGCGTGGTCTCGTCATGCCCGTGCATCCGAATGGCGACATCCTTGAGATTCAGCAGAACCTCGATGACGTCTTCCTGCAAGCCTTCGAGCGTCGTGTACTCGTGCAGAACCCCGTCGATTTCCACTTCGACAATTGCACTGCCAGGGATGGACGACAAAAGCACGCGACGCAGGGCGTTGCCGAGCGTATGGCCGAAGCCTCGCTCCAGAGGCTCGACGACGACTCGTGCGCGGTCGGTGCCGATGCGTTCGACTTGAATGCCGCGCGGACGCAGCACATTGGTTGACGATCCCGCCATATGAGCTTGACTCCAAGAGTCCGAGCGGACCCTTAATGATGTGTTTGCAGCGGAAAACCCGGCCAGCAAAAAGACTTCGTTACTTCGAGTAGAGCTCGATGATGAGGCTCTCATTGATGTCGGACGGCAGATCCGACCGCTCCGGCAACGACTTGAGGAGTCCACTGACCTTCTTGGGATCGACTTCGATCCACGTCGGAACCAGATCCATCTCCTGCGACACGGTCAGGGCTTCCTGAACGCGCAACTGGCTCTTGGCGCGTTCACTCAGCGCCACTTCGTCGCCCGGGCGAACCTGGTACGAAGCGAGATTGACCTTCTTGCCATTGACGCGGATGGCGGCGTGCGACACCAGCTGGCGGGCGGCGGCGCGAGTGACTGCGAAGCCCATGCGATAGACGACGTTATCCAGCCGCCCTTCGAGCATGCGCAGCAGGTTTTCACCGGTATTTCCCTTCTGGCCTGAAGCCTTCTGGTAATACGAGTGGAACTGCCTTTCCAGCACACCGTAGATGCGCTTCACCTTTTGTTTCTCACGCAACTGCACGCCGTAGTCCGACAGACGACCGCGCTTGGCACCGCCGGCGCCATGCTGACCGGGCTTCTGCTCCAGCTTGCACTTGGAATCGAGTGCGCGAGCTGGGCTCTTTAGACTGAGATCGGCGCCTTCACGGCGCGCAAGCTTGCAGGTGGGTCCGATGTAACGAGCCATTTTAAATTCTCTTATCGAAAAGTCCGGCCAAGGCTGGCCGGTGTTCAATTCTCGCGATCGCGAACGACCGCAAAAGTCACACCCGACGCTTCTTCGGCGGACGGCATCCGTTGTGCGGAATGGGCGTCACGTCGATGATGTTGGTTACCTTGTAACCGGCATTGTTCAACGCGCGAACCGCCGACTCGCGACCAGGGCCTGGGCCCTTGATGCGCACTTCGACCGTCTTCACGCCATAGTCGGCCGCGGCACGAGCCGCCTTGTCGGCAGCGACCTGCGCTGCAAACGGCGTCGACTTGCGCGAACCCCGGAATCCCGCTCCACCGGCGGTTGCCCACGACAGCGCATTGCCCTGACGATCGGTGATCGTGACCACGGTGTTGTTGAAGGAAGCCTGCACATGGGCGACGGCATCCGTCACCACCCGCTTGATCTTCTTCTTTGCCTTGCCTGCGACCGGCTTGTTCATGGGTCCGGGGTGTCCTCTTATTTCTTGATGGCGCGACGCGGACCCTTACGGGTGCGTGCGTTGGTACGGGTACGCTGACCACGAAGCGGTAAGCCGCGACGATGGCGCAGTCCACGATACGTGCCCAAATCGATCAAACGCTTGATCGACATGCCGACTTCGCGGCGAAGATCGCCCTCGACGCCGAACTTGGCAACTTCCTGGCGAAGCTTGTCCACTTCAGCTTCGGTGAGATCCTTGATCTTGACTGCCGGACTCACGCCCGCTTCGATACAGACCTTTTTCGACCGCGAACGACCGATACCGAAAATGCTCTGCAGGCCGATCACGACGTGCTTCTGAACCGGCAGATTGACACCTGCAATGCGGGCCATGCTTGATGATCTCCAAAAACGACTTAAGTGCGCAGGGAACTTGACATTATAGCCGGTCTGTCGCAGCCAGGGAACCCCTGAACGCGCAGTCCGGCTGTATCGCTTTTTTGCTCAACGGCCGCGCAGGTTCGCCTTTTTGAGCAGACTTTCGTACTGGTGCGAAACCAGGTGTGCCTGGATCTGGGCAGTGAAGTCCATGACCACAACCACGACGATCAACAGTGACGTACCGCCGAAATAGAACGGCACGTTCCACGCATTGCGCAAGAGATCCGGGACCAGACACACAGCAACCAGATACAGGGCGCCGGCGCCGGTCAATCGGGTCATCACTCCATCGATGTAATCGGCGGTCGCCTTTCCCGGCCGCATTCCCGGAATCAATGCTCCAGAGCGCTTGAGATTGTCGGCGGTTTCCTGCGAATTGAACGTCAGCGCCGTATAGAAATACGCAAAGACGATGATCAGCAAACCGTAGATGAACATGTGCAGTGGCTGACCAGGGCCGAGGGACGCGGTCAACACCTGCAACCAGTGGATCTCGTTCGAATTGTTGAACCACGTCGCTGCCGTTGCCGGAAACATCAGCAATGACGACGCGAAAATCGGCGGAATAACACCGGCCATGTTGATCTTCAATGGCAGGTGCGAGCTTTGATTCATGTAGGCCTTGCCAGCCCCGCCCTGCCGTCTCGCATAGTTGACAGTGATGCGGCGCTGACCGCGTTCCATGAAGACGACAAAAGCAGTCACCGCAACAACGACCGCAAAAATGATCAATACCCGAAGAATCGGCAGCTCGCCGCTCTGAGCCATCCCCAGGGTCGTGACCACTGCGGCAGGCAATCCCGCCACAATGCCGGCGAAGATCAACAGCGAAATTCCGTTGCCGATCCCGCGCTCGGTGATCTGCTCGCCCAGCCACATCAGGAACATGACGCCGGCAGTCAGACCGACCATTGTCGTGAAGATGAAACTTGGACCTGGTGCGTAGACAATACCTGGCTGATTCTGGGTGACAGCCAAACCGAACGACTGGAACAACGCCAACGCCAGCGTGCCAATGCGCGTATAGGTGGTGAGCTTGCGCCGACCGGACTCGCCTTCCTTGCGCAACGCCTGCCAGGCAGGCACCACGGTCGCAAACATCTGCACGATGATCGACGCGGAAATGTAGGGAATGACTCCCAACGCGAACACCGACAGACGGCTGAACGCGCCGCCCGAGAACATGTTGATCATGTCGAGCAAGCCGCCACCGCCGCCCGCAGCAGCGCGGCGCGCGAGCTCGTCGGAATTCACGCCCGGCAGCGGGATATACGAGCCCAGCCGATACACGAATAGCGCAGCGATCACGAACAGCAGACGCTGCTTGAGTTCGGTCAACTTGCCGAACGCTGCCAGCGGATTGGACTGGGAAGCTGCCACTCGCTTACTCCACGCTGCCGCCGGCAGCCTCGATCGCAGCCTTGGCACCTGCAGTGACCGCAACGCCCTTGAGCGTAATGGCTCGCTTGATCTCGCCCTTCTTGACGATCTTCGCGCGCTTCGCACGCGTCGTGATCAGACCCGCCGCCTTGAGCGCATCAAAATCGATCGCGTCGACCTTCAGTGCATCGAGCTGATACAACAGCACTTCGCTGATGTCCTTCAACTTCTTGGAACGAAAGCCGACCTTGGGCAGGCGACGCTGAAGTGGCATCTGGCCGCCTTCGAAACCGGCCTTGACCTTGCCCTTGCCCGAGCGAGCAAACTGACCCTTGTGACCGCGACCAGCCGTCTTGCCGAGTCCGGAACCGATACCACGACCGACGCGTACGCGATCTTTGCGGGCACCCGGGGCTGGCTTGAGTGTATTGAGACGCATGGGAATGAACTCCAGAAAAATGCTGCGGATCAGGCGTTGTCTTCGACGCGGACGAGATAGCTGACCTGGTTGATCAGACCTCGCACCGACGGAGAGTCCGTCAGTTCGCGGACATCATTGAGCTTGCGCAAGCCGAGGGCGCGCACGCTCAGGCGATGACGGCCCTTGCAGCCATTGACGCTCTTGAACAGGCGGACGCGAATCGTCTTGCCTGCAGTTGTCGTTGTCTTACTCATTGCCGAGCACCTCATCGAGGGACTTGCCGCGCTTGGATGCAATACGCTGTGGCGAAACCATCGCCTGCAAGCCATTGATCGTCGCTCGGACCAGATTGATCGGATTGCGCGAACCGACAGCCTTGGCGAGGACGTTCTTGACGCCGACCACTTCGAGCACTGCGCGCATCGCACCGCCGGCAATCACGCCGGTACCTTCGGAGGCGGGCTGCATGTACACCTTAGCGGCACCGTGGTTGGCCTTGACCGCATGGAACAACGTGCCGCTGTTCAGCTCGATCTTGACCATCGCTTTGCGCGCGCGCTCCATCGCCTTGGAGATTGCGATCGGCACTTCGCGCGCCTTGCCGTATCCGAAACCGACGCGGCCATCGCCATCGCCGACCACGGTGAGAGCCGTGAAGCTCATCTGGCGGCCACCCTTGACGGTCTTCGCCACGCGGTTGACGGCGATGAGCTTCTCGAGCAAGCCATCGGCGCTTTCACGTTCGTTGTTGTTCGCCATGTTTCACCTGTCATGCCGCCCGTAACCGGTGCGGACTTCTGCTTGCGGCCAGGCCGCTTGGAATTGTGGTTTTCAAATTCCGGAAAAGCTCAATCCGGTTTTCTCTTTGTGTCGCCAAACGATGAACGTGCGCCCGTCGTCCAGCAATTTACAGAGAACCGCGATCTTGAACAGATCGCGGACGTACTTAGAACTTCAGGCCTGCTTCGCGTGCAGCATCGGCCAAGGCTTGAATGCGGCCGTGGTAACGATAGCCCGAGCGATCAAACGCAACTTTCTCTATGCCCGCCTTCAACGCGAGTTCGGCAACTGCCTTACCCACCGCTGCAGCAGCCGACTTGTTCTTGGTGCCCTTGAGACCTTCCGCAATGGTCTTCTGCACCGTCGAGGCGGCCGCGAACACCTTGTCACCGTCGGCACTCTGCACCTGCGCGTAAATATGCTGCGCGCTTCGATGCACGCTGAGGCGTGGCACGCCAAGCGAGCGTATGTGCGAACGCGTGGTCTTGGCGCGGCGCAGTCTTGCGATGTTCTTGATCATGGTAGTGCTCCTGAAGCTGAAGGCCTTGATGAAGAGCGCGACCGAAATCGGTGCTGCTCTCGCGGATCAACCGCATTACGCCTTCTTGGCTTCCTTGATGGTGATCTTCTCGCCCGAGTAACGAACGCCCTTGCCCTTGTAGGGTTCTGGTGGCCGGAAAGCGCGAATTTTTGCCGCGACCTGGCCGACACTCTGCTTGTCGTTGCCCTTGACCAGGATCTCGGTCTGAATCGGCACTTCGATCGTGATGCCTTCCGGTGCCTTGAACACCACAGGGTGCGAGAAGCCGAGGCTCAGATTGAGATCCTTTCCGGCCAAGGCAGCACGATAACCGACGCCGACAAGCTCAAGTTTGCGCAAGTAACCTTCGCTGACACCGACGGCCATGTTGTTGATCAGCGCGCGCGCCGTGCCGGCCATCTTGTGGTCATCATCGGTACGTGCGGTCAATTGCACCTGACCGTCCTTGACGGCTACGTCGACACCTGAGGGGGCAGCCATCTTGAGCGAACCCTTGGGGCCCTTCACGATGATCTGATCTGCCTGCACCTGGCATTCGACGCCTTTGGGCAGTATTACGGGTTTCTTTCCAACGCGTGACATGGCTTGTATTCCTCCAGGATCAGGCAACCAGACCGATGACTTCGCCGCCGAGACCCTGCTTGCGGGCCTGTGCGTCGGTCATGATCCCGGACGATGTGGACACGATCGAAATGCCGAGTCCGTTGAGGATCTTCGGCAGATCGTCCTTGCCACGATATACGCGCAAGCCGGAACGGCTGATGCGCTCGATGCGCGCAATCACTGGCTTGCCTTCGTAGTATTTGAGGGCGATTTCGAGCTTTGGCTTACCATCTACCACGTTAGTCTGGACGTCAGCGACATAGCCCTCGTCCTTCAGCAAATTCGCAAGCGCGTGCTTGACACGCGAAGCCGGCATGCCCACGGAGCGCTTGCCCGTGGCTTGCGCATTTCGGATGCGCGTAAACATGTCGGCGATGGGATCAGTCATGCTCATGGTTCAATTCCTCATCTAGCATCGATATCCGGGCACTTCCGAACGAATCGGAAGCCCTGAATGTATTTTTTTACCAACTTGCCTTGCGCAGGCCGGGCACGTCGCCGCGCATCGTCGCCTCACGCAGCTTCTGGCGGCCCAAGCCGAACTTGCTGTACACGCCACGCGCACGACCCGTCAGCAGGCAGCGATTGCGTTGACGCGACGGACTGGAATCACGCGGCAGCTTCTGCAGCTTCACCACCGCAGCCATCTTGTCGTCATAAGAGGCCGTCGTGCTCACGACGATCTTCTTCAGCTCGAGGCGCTTCGCACCATGCTGCTTGACCAGCTTGGTACGCTTCACATCGCGGTTGATCATTGAACGCTTTGCCATGTCTCAAGTCCCAATCAGTTGCGGAACGGGAAGCTGAAGGCTTCAAGCAATGCCTTGGCTTCTTCGTCGGAACGCGCAGTCGTCGTGATCGCGATATCCATGCCGCGCAGCGCATCGATCTGGTCGAAATCGATCTCGGGGAAGATGATCTGTTCCTTGAGACCCATGTTGAAATTTCCGCGACCGTCGAACGAACGACCCGATATGCCGCGGAAGTCACGCACGCGCGGCAGCGAGATGTTGATCAGGCGATCGAAGAATTCGTACATGCGCGCACGGCGCAAGGTGACCTTGCAGCCAATTGGCCAGTTCTCGCGAATCTTGAACGTGGCGTGCGCCTTGCGCGAGAGCGTGATGATCGGCTTCTGACCAGCGATCTTCGCCATGTCACCGACCGCGTTCTCGAGGATCTTCTTGTTACCGACAGCCTCGCCCACGCCCATGTTCAGCGTGATCTTGGTCAGGCGCGGTACCTGCATCGGATTGGCGTAGCCAAAGCGTTCCATCAGCTTCGGCGTGACCGTTTCTTTGTAAAAATTTTCAAGGCGCGTCATCGCTGCAGACCTCAGGCGTCAACTACTTCGCCGGAAGGACGATACACGCGGACCTTGCGCCCATCCTCGAGCGTCTTGTATCCCACGCGTTCACCCTTGCCGGAGGCAGTGTTGAACAGCATTACGTTGGAGATATGGATCGCAGCCTCACGTTCGACAATTCCACCCGGCTGGTTCGCCTGGGGATTCGGCTTGGTGTGGCGCTTGATCAGGTTGATGTTCTGCACGAACACGGCTTCACCCGCGACGCGCGTCACTTCGCCCTTCTGACCCTTGTTCTTGCCGGAGATCACCAGTACGTGATCACCTTTGCGGATACGGTTCATGACATAAACCTCGTTACAAAACTTCCGGCGCCAGCGAGACGATCTTCATGAATCGTTCGCTGCGCAGCTCGCGCGTCACCGGTCCGAAGATACGGGTACCGATCGGCTCCAGCTTGTTGTTCAACAGGACGGCGGCATTGCCGTCGAAACGGATCAGCGAGCCATCTGCGCGACGCACACCCTTGCGGGTACGCACCACGACGGCGTCGTAGACTTCGCCCTTCTTCACCTTGCCGCGCGGAATCGCTTCGCGCACGGAAACCTTGATCACGTCGCCGATGTGGGCATAACGGCGCTTTGAACCACCCAGCACCTTGATGCACATCAGTTCACGTGCGCCGCTGTTATCCGCTGCGGCCAGCGTGCTTTGCATCTGGATCATATTACTCGCTCCTTCCGCTCTGCACGTATCAGGCTTCAGCGCGCGTGACGACTTTCACGACGCGCCAGTTCTTGGTTTTCGACAGCGGTCGGCATTCCGCGATGCGGACGACGTCGCCTTCCTTGCACTCACCGGTCTCGTCGTGTGCATGGACCTTGGTCGACCGGCGCACGATCTTGCCGTACAGCGGATGCTGCACCTGGCGCTCGAGCAGGACGGTCACGGTCTTTTGCATTTTGTTGCTGACGACGCGACCTTCGATGGTGCGCTGTGTTTTCTCGGTATCGTTCATGCTTGCTGTTCCTGCTTCTGCGCGCCGAGCAGGTGCTTGACCTGCGCGATTTCGCGTCGGACGCGACCAAACTGATGCGTCTGCGTCTGCTGCCCAGCGCCCTTCTGCATGCGCAGGTTGAATTGTTCGCGACGCAATTCGACGAGATGCTCGTTGAGCTGCTGCGGATTCTTCTGGCGGAGTTCTTTGAGTTCCATCACAGCACCGTCCGAGCCACAAATTGGGTCTGCACCGACAGCTTGGCAGCGGCCAGGCGGAATGCCTCGCGCGCCTCGACTTCGGTCACGCCTTCCATCTCATACAACATGCGGCCGGGCTGCACCGGTGCCACCCAGAACTCGACGTTGCCTTTGCCGTTGCCCATGCGGACTTCGATCGGCTTTTTCGAGATCGGCTTGTCCGGGAACACGCGGATCCAGAGCTTGCCGCCGCGCTTAACATATCGCGTGATGCAACGACGCGCGGACTCGATCTGGCGCGCGGTCAGATGACCATGCGTCGTTGCCCGAAGACCGTACTCGCCAAAGCTGACCTTGTTGGAAACATAGGCCAGACCGCGGTTGCGGGATTTTTGTACCTTGCGGTATTTGGTGCGCTTGGGTTGCAGCATGACTTACGCTCCCGCCTTCGGCGCGCGACGCTGCGGACGTTCAT
>NZ_JBDSWZ010000023.1:0-8822 GCF_039926425.1 Dokdonella sp. | reverse complement strand
CGCGTCGAACACGACGCCTGTGCTTGTTCTGCGTTTCGACGCCGACAACGCGAAATCGCTCAAACGCATCCAGGACGTATTCCGTGCGCAGCTGTTGGCACTCGACCCGTCCCTGCCGCTGCCGTTCTAGCGTTCGGGAGCGTTGTGCGCGCGGGAGGAGCGGTGACGGGCGCGCGACGACCGTTCCGCTTCGGCGCTACTGTTCCTTGTTGCGCTCGGCCAGCTTGGCTTTGAGCTCGCGATAGCGGATCTTTTCATCCCTGAAGCCGGCAATCGCGGTTTCGCGGTCGACCTGACGGCGCGCGACGGCGAGGCGTTGCTCGTCGACCTGCTTGCGCATTTTCGCCAATTGCCTGATCTGATCCTCCGGCACGTCCTTCTTGGCGCGCTCATCTTCTGCTGCGCGGCCGAGGAGATCGGCAAGGATCTGCTCCTGGCTGCGAAGGCTGATCTGCGCGGCGACAATCTGCTGATCGAGCACGTCAAGTTTTTGGCGCTGAGTGCGCTCCAGGTCCGCCTCTTCCGGATAGCCGGAGATCAGCACTTCATCGGCGCGCGAGCGGGAGTCGGCCTCGTTTTTCTCGCCTTGCGCCACTTGTGCGGCGGCCTTCGCTTCCTTGAGTTCCGACGCAGTCATCGCCCTGTCGACGCGTTTGACGACGATTCCCTGCGCGCTGATGATCTCGTAGCCGAATTTCGCAGCTTCCGGCGGGAGGGCGTCGCTGTAATGGAGAGCGCCCGCGCCATCACGCCACTTGTAGCGGTTGCGTGTACCCGAGTCGGCGCTCCACGCATCGGACACGGTCGCGATCACGAGCACGGCAATCAGGGAATGGGGCAGTGCACGACGAAGCATGGCGGGTTTCTCCTTGGCCGAGTATAGGGGAGCCGGAAGTTCTTGCGCTGAGGCTTTCCTCACACGCCGTAGCGGTCCCGATAGATGGACAGGGATTCGCGATGCGCGGCGAGATCGGGTCGGTTGGCCGTGTAGGCGAGCAGGTCGGTCAGGCGAGCGATTGCGTAGCAGGGCACTCCATGGTCGGCGGCCAGTTCCTGGGTGGCGGACAAGGCGCCTTGTCCACGTTCCTCGCGGTCGAGCGCGATCAACACGCCCGCCGGCGTCGCCCCGGCGTTTCGGATCAACTCGATCGACTCGCGGATCGCGGTGCCGGCCGTGATGACGTCATCGACGATCAGCACGCGTCCGGCGAGAGGTGCGCCGACGAGGAGTCCGCCTTCGCCATGATGCTTTGCCTCTTTGCGATTGTAGGCGAATGGCAGGTCGCGCCGATGACGTTCGGCAAGTGCTGTCGCGGTGATCGCCGCAAGCACGATCCCCTTGTAGGCGGGCCCGAACAGCATGTCGTAGCCGACATCGATGCGCGCTGCAGCGTCGGCGTATGCATGCGCGACTGTGGCAAGCGCGGCCCCGGAATCGAACAGCCCCGCGTTGAAGAAATAGGGGCTGACCCGACCCGACTTGAGGGTGAATTCCCCAAAGCGCAACACGTTTCGGGCGAGGGCCAGGTCGAGAAAGGCGCGCTGTGAATCAAGCATTCGGGTTGAGCCTGCACGTGGGGGCGCTAGCGTGACGCTTTTTCGCCCCGCATCGCAAATCCGCCCGATTGACGCTTCGACAACGCGCCGACCCGCGTTAAGCTTCAACGACCATTCTTATAGCGTCCCTCATGCGCATCATCAGCTTCAATGCCAACGGCATCCGCTCGGCAGCGACGAAAGGGTTCTTTGACTGGCTCAAGACCCAGAAGGCCGACGTGGTCTGCCTGCAGGAGACCAAGGCGCAGGAAGCACAGCTCACCGACGCGGCATTCCGGCCGGATGGGCATCACTGCTTCTATCGCGACGCAATCACCAAGAAGGGATACAGCGGCGTGGCGATCTACTCGCGTCGCGAACCGGACGAGGTCCGCACGTCGCTCGGTTGGCCGCCATTCGACGACGAAGGTCGTTACATCGAAGCCCGCTATGGAAACCTGAGCGTCGTGTCGTTCTACATTCCGTCCGGTTCGTCGGGCGAGCAACGCCAGGGTTTCAAGTTCGAGGCGATGGAGTGGTTGCGTCCCACGCTCGACCAATGGCTCGCCAGTGGACGCGACTACGTGCTGTGCGGCGACTGGAATATCGTCCGCAGTCGGCTCGACATCCGCAACTGGAGTTCGAACCAGAAGAATTCCGGTTGCCTCCCGGCGGAGCGCGACTGGCTCAATGGCCTCTGCGCGGACGAGCAGGGCTGGGTCGACAGTTATCGCACGCTCCACCCCGACGGCGAGGACTACACCTGGTGGAGCAATCGCGGCGCCGCACGCGCCAACAATGTCGGCTGGCGCATCGACTATCAGCTCGTCACGCCGTCACTGCGGAAGAAACTGAAGGCCTGTGCGATCCACGCGACGCCGCGATTCTCCGACCACGCGCCGTACGTCGTTGACTACACCTGATCCCGATGCGGTGATCGCACCGCCTCGTTCCGCCACCGCTGCGGGCAAACCGTCAGTTTGGCGGGCGTTTGCGCAGCCGTCCGCGCGAACGATGTTCATGTTCGGATTTTCCTCCGGCCTGCCGTTTTTGCTCGTTGCCGGAACACTGGCCTACTGGCTCAAGGAGAACGGCATCGTGTTGAAGGACATCACGATGATCGCGAGCGCAGGCATGACCTATGCTCTCAAGTTCCTGTGGGCTCCGTTGCTCGACCACTGGCAGCCGCCTGGATTCGAACGCCTCGGTCGTCGGAGAGGGTGGCTGCTGCTGTCGCAGCTGGGCGTTGTCGCGGGGTTGCTGGTGATGGCGTCGACGACGCCCGCCCATCTGACGATGTTTGTCGCAGCGACGCTGGCGGTCGCTTTCTTCGGCGCAACGCAGGACATCGCCGTCGATGCCTATCGGATCGAAATTGCCCCGGCGGAAGACCAGGGTGCGCTCGTGGCGACCTATTCGCTCGGGTACCGGATTGCGCTGATTCTCGCCGGCGCGCTGGCTCTGATCCTTGCCGATCACATCGCATGGAGCTGGGTGTATGTGCTGATGGCGATGGCGATGGGCCTGCCGATCGCAGCCAACCTGCTCGCGAGCGAGCCCTCGACCCATCGCCCGCCGTCTCCGCCGTGGAGACGGGCAATGCGCGAAGGCATCGTGGATCCCTTCGCCGACTTCCTGCGCCGGTACGGCTGGCATGTTGCGGGTGTGACGCTGCTCTTCATTCTCCTGTTCAAGATTCCGGAGCAGGCGCTGGTCGGGGGCGTGATGAGTCCGTTCTACCTCGACATGCAGTTCAGCAAGTCGCAGGTCGGTGCGATCACGAAAATCTACGGCGTATGGATCGGGATCGCAGGTGTCTTCATTGGCGGTGCCGCTGTTGCGCGGTGTGGTGCGTGGCGAACGCTGTCCGCGACGATTGTCCTGTGCGGATGCAGCAACCTGCTGTACCTGTGGCTGATCGCGAATCCCGGCAACGTGCTGGTGCTCACCGCGGTGATCTCTTGCGAAAACCTGACGCTCGGGATGCTCGGGCCGCCAACGGTCGCGTTCCTCTCGTCCCTGGTCAATCGGCAGCACACCGCAACGCAATACGCGCTACTGAGTTCCCTGGTGAATCTTCCGGGAAAGCTGCTCGGGTTCTTCGCAGGCGGGATCGCCGCAGCGACGGGCTACGGAACGTATTTCGTGATCACGACGTTGGCAGTGCTGCCGTCCGTGGTGCTGATCGCTTACCTCTGGCGGCGCTTCGATCGCCCGCGCATCGTGACGGCCGACAGCCCCTGAAGCGCGTGCCCAGCGCATGGCTGGCCATGGGACACTGTGCGGACCCAACCCTGCTGGAAAGCGGATGGACATTGTCATTCACAACGTCGACGACGCGATTCGCGAGAGGCTCGACCAAGTCGCCAACGAACTCGGCTGGCAGACCGACGAGGTCGTCGAGCAGGCTCTGCGTTATGCATTGGGCCTGAGTGGCGAAAGCCTGGTGCGGCGTGAACGGCGCGATATCGCACGGCTTCGCGGCGTGTGGAATTCCGACGAGACCGCGATGTTCGACGATGCGCTGGACGCGTTCGAACGACTTGACGGGCGCCCGCTGTTCAGCGACGCAGAGGGTGCTGGAAAAGGATCACCGGCAACCACGGCGCGACGAAAGCTCGGCTGAGCGTCTCAACGCATGCCCGAGTGGATGGTCCCGAGCACTCGGGGCCCGCGCGCGCCGGTCACGGACGGAAGATTGCCCGGCTCGTTCCGCATGCGCGCCTGCGCGAGCCAGGCGAAGCCAACCGCTTCGACAAAGTCAGGATCGAGTCCGAGCGCGGCCGTCGTCGCAACGCGAAGGCCGGAAAGTTCGACCTTCAACGCATCCATCAACGCCGTATTGTGCACGCCGCCGCCGCAGGCGAACACTTCGCGCGTCGATTGGCCATGCCGACGCAGCGCATCGGCAATCGTGCGTGCGCTCAAGGCGAGCAGCGTGGCTTGCACGTCAGCGGGCTGCAGGCCTGACGGCATCCGTTTGTGCAGCCACTCCAGATGGAAGACTTCGCGACCCGTGCTCTTGGGCGGCGGCGCATGGAAATACGAATCGTCGAGAAGTTCGGCGAGAAGCGATTCGACCACGCGCCCGCTTCGACTCCAGGCGCCGTCCTCGTCGCGTGTCGCCCCGAGGTGCGAGGCCGCCCAGGCATCGAGCAGACAGTTGGCAGGCCCCGTGTCGAAACCAAGCACGTCGTGTCCAGGCGACAACAAGGTCAGGTTGGCAATCCCGCCCAGATTGAGAATGGCTCGCGGAAGCTCAGGATCTGCGAAGACGGCCGCGTGCAGGGCCGGGAGCAAGGGCGCGCCCTGTCCACCGGCAGCGATGTCCGCGCGGCGGAAGTCGCCGACGGTGACGACGCCCGTGCGTTCGGCAATCACGTTTGGATCGCCGATCTGCAGAGTGAACGGATGCGCGCCTGTCGGCCGGTGGCACACTGTCTGCCCATGCGAACCGATGGCCGCGATCGATCTCGCGTCCACTCCGGCCGTTCTCATCACGCACAGCGCGGCGGTCGCAAAGCACTCCCCAATCGCGACGTCCAGGTGACCGTAGTCGTCGAGGGAAATCGATGCATGTCCCTTGGCCAGATCGAGCAGTCGCTCGCGCAGGTCTGCAGGGTACGGCGACGTGTTGGTCGCCAGGACTTCCAGATGCGGCTCGAATCGTACGATTGCCGCGTCGATGCCGTCCGCACTGGTGCCCGAGATCAGCCCCAGCCACAGCCCGGGCACACCGCGCTCAGTTGCCGGCGCGGGCAAGACGGGTGTTGGAGTCGACAAGCTTGAGGCGCGCGAGCAGCGGCGCGTTCGCCTTGCGGAACTGCGCGAGTTGCGTCGCGGGTAGCGGCTCCGGCTTCGGCAAGGTGACACTGAGCGGATCTCGATGGACGCCGTCGATCTGGAACTCGTAGTGCAGATGCGGACCCGTGGCGAGACCCGTCATTCCGACGAAGCCGATGGTTTCGCCCTGTTTGACGTGCTGGCCGATCTGTTCCCCGCCAAACCGCGACATGTGTCCGTAAGCGGTGCTGATGTGACTGTTGTGTTGCAGGACCACGAAATTTCCGTAGCCGGATTTCCAGCCGCGAAAGACCACTTTGCCATCACCGGCCGCGCGAATCGGCGTGCCGGTCGGCGCGGCATAGTCGACGCCTTTGTGCGCGCGCATGTAGCCGAGGATCGGGTGCATGCGGCCGGTCGAGAAGGTCGAGGAAATTCGCGTGAATTCAACCGGCGTGCGCAGGAACGACTTGCGCAGCGGACGACCTTCTTCGGTGTAGAACATCGTCTCGCCTTCCGCGTTGGTGTAGCGGATCGCGGTGTAGCGCTTTCCCTGGTTGATGAAGGTGGCCGCGATGATGTCGCCATCGCGCAGATGCTCACCCTCGCGATACACGTCGTCGTACACCACGCTGAAACTGTCGCCTTCGCGCAGGTCCTGTGCGAAGTCGATGTCGTAGCCGAATGCGTTTGCCAGCTTGAGCACCATTGCATCGGTCAGACCCGCCTGCTCGCCCGCATAGAACAGCGAACGCGTGACGACGCCATGTGCAACATTGGTACGACGCTCGACTGATCGCTCGACCGTCGACTCCGTGACGTCGCCCGCACCGAAGTGCAGGACGACCCGGGTCGCATCGCCGCGTTCGAAGCGCATCGCTGTGAGCGTTCCGCTCGCGTCCATCGCAAATGCAAACTCCTGTCCCGGTCGGATGCGTCGCAGCGCCGATGCGTCGCCCTGGGAGTCCAGCGCGCGCTGGAGTTCGGTGGCGCCAAGACCTTGTTCGTGGAAAATGTCCGATAGCGACTGGCCCGCGCGCACGGTGACGACGTGCCAATCCGGTTCTGCATTGTCGAGTCCGTACGCGCCAATCGTCGGATCGGCCTCGGCGCCCGGAGGGAGTTGCGGGAGGTCCAGCGCCATCGTTGTATACGGGGTCGGCACCGGATCATGTCGAGTCGCGCTCGCCCAGGTGGGAATCACGATGCCGACGAGTGCGGTCAACAACAGCGCCACGCCACCGAGAACCCAGTGTTCCGCCCGCCAGCTGATTGGCGAGGTCGTGACGTTCTGGATGAACGTCCAACCGGACACGCGCGTATAGAAGCGGAAATGCCTGCGCTGCGTATGACGCCGGATCGCCAGGCGACGGGCTTTGTGGCGCGCGGAGATGGGATCGTTCTGCGGATTGGGCACAGGTCGCATTCCAGTGAATCGCCGGGTACCATAAATGTGTTTCGCAACCCCCGTCAACGCCAATGGCGTCAATGACTTGCGACCCATCGTTCGCTAACGAATTATTAACTGCCGCGACCTGTTTCAGGCGCCTCCTTCACGTGGCCGAATGACGATCCCCAGTGGCGGGTCGGCGGCCACTCTTCGGGAAACTCGATGACGGATACCAATAGTGCGCTCGACCTGATCGGTCGCGGCGCGGACGAGATCATCAAGCGTGAAGAGCTCAAAGCGCGACTTGAGCTCGGTCGGCCGCTTCGGATCAAGGCAGGTTTCGACCCGACTGCGCCGGATCTGCATCTCGGGCACACCGTCCTGCTGAACAAGATGCGTCAGTTCCAGGACCTCGGGCATCAGGTGATCTTTCTCATTGGAGATTTCACCGGAATGATCGGCGACCCGACCGGAAAGAACGTCACGCGCAAGCCGTTGACCCGCGAGGATGTCGAGGCGAACGCGAAGACCTATGCGGAGCAGGTGTTCAAGGTTCTCGACCCGGTCCGAACCGAAGTGCGCTTCAACTCCGAATGGTTCGGCAAGATGACAGCCGCGGACATGATCCGGCTGGCGGCGCGGCACACGGTCGCGCGCATGCTCGAGCGTGACGATTTTTCGAAGCGGTATGCAGCGCAGCAGCCGATCGCGATCCACGAGTTTCTCTACCCGCTCGTGCAGGGGTACGACTCGGTCGCATTGCGGGCCGACGTCGAACTCGGCGGAACCGACCAGAAATTCAACCTGTTGATGGGACGCGCGCTTCAGGAAGAGTCGGGCCAGCCCCCGCAGGTGGTTCTGACGATGCCGCTGCTGGAGGGGCTCGACGGTGTGCAGAAGATGTCCAAGTCGCTCGGGAACTACATCGGCATCAATGAGCCTGCGATCGACATCGTCAACAAGACGATGAAGATCAGCGACGACCTCATGTGGCGCTGGTACGAGCTGCTGAGCCTCGATCGGTCGTCTTCGGACATTGTCGGCTTGAAGGCAGACGTGGCGACCGGTGCTCTGCATCCGCGGGATGCCAAAACAGCGCTCGCACGCGAGATTGCGGCCCGATTCCATGGCACGGCAGACGCAGAGCACGCGATCGGACAATGGACCGCGCTCGTGCGGGAACAGCGGGTCGATGTCGACTTGCCGCTACTCCACATACCGGTCCCTTCGGATGGGATTCGTGTCGCGCCGCTGTTCGTTGCCGCGAAGTTGGCGTCCAGCAACTCCGAAGTCACCCGCAAGATGGCCGAACGGGCTCTGCGTGTCGATGGGGAAGTTGTCGAAGACCGCGAGCGCATTTTCCAGGCAGGCGGAGAGCACTTGCTGCAGATCGGCAAACGGGCATTTGCCCGCGTGCATCTGAGCACCGGATGAGAGCGCGCGATCATTCCGGCACGCTGACTTCGCCGACGATAAAAAAAGCGAGCGAAAGGCTTGACGAATCACAATTTCGCTGTACGATTCGCGGCCCTTCATTGAGAGGCCTGAACGGTCGATCAACGGTGGGGCAGCCCTCCCGGGTGGCAGTTCTCCCAAGTGCAAAATAATCGCACGGCAGGGGTTGACGGATTCGGGATCGGATGTAAGATGCGCCCCCCTTCGACGGGATGCTCGAAAGAGCAAAACGACGAAGCCGACACCCACGAAAATCCGGGTATCGGGAAGCGAAAAAAATCGCTTCAGGGTGTTGACGGAAACGAAATTCGATGTAAGATGCGCGGCTCCCTTGAACGAAATGTCTTGGGACGCGAGGCCAACAAAGCCTCGCAAGTCGATGATCTTTGACAGTGTGCGCAGGTAACTTGTGTGGACGCCTTGTGGTGGATGAAAGTCCATCGATACAAGTGCGTTCCAAGCAAAACGTAATAAGCAGAAATGTTTTAACGCCAGCTTGGTTCACACTCTAAAGTTTGACGGAAAGGCCTCGGCCTGGAAGTCTGCAATTTCAACTGAAGAGTTTGATCCTGGCTCAGAGTGAACGCTGGCGGCAGGCCTAACACATGCAAGTCGAGCGGCAGCACAGCAGTAGCAATACTGTGGGTGGCGAGCGGCG
>NZ_JBDSWZ010000022.1:0-8473 GCF_039926425.1 Dokdonella sp. | reverse complement strand
AAAGCTGCTTGCCGCGATGATGCAGCAGTTTCCGGGCGAGGACGTGCGCCTGACGAGCAGCTCGTTCGACGGCAGCCGTTCGGTGTTCGAGGCGATGGGCGATCGCAATCCAGGCCAGTTCTTCCTGCTCGACGCGAAGACGAAAAAGGCGACATTCCTGCTCGGCAATCGCCCGTGGATCAAACCCGAACAGATGGCCACCTCCGAGCCCATTGCGCTGAAGTCACGTGATGGGCTTCCGCTGCACGGTTACCTGACCCGACCGCCGCAACACGAAACGGCTAAACAGCTGCCGATGGTCGTGTTCGTCCACGGCGGTCCGTATGGGATTCGCGATGACTGGGGCTTCGATCCGAAGGTCCAGATGATGGCGAGCCGCGGGTATGCAGTGCTGCAGGTGAACTTTCGCGGCTCTGGCGGGTATGGCCATGCATTCGAGCTGGCCGGTCACCGCGAGTGGGGCGGGCGCATGCAGGACGATGTCACCGACGCGACACATTGGGCGGTCGCGCAAGGCATCGCCGACCCGAAGAGGATCTGCATCTTCGGCGGCAGCTACGGCGGGTATGCGGCGCTTGAGGGCGCGGTGAAGGAACCGGATCTGTACCAGTGCGCGATCGGCTATGTCGGTGTGTACGACCTGCGCATGATGTTCACGCGCGGCGACATTCCGCAGTCGAGCTATGGCGACAACTATCTCAAGACCGTGCTCGGCGAAGACGAATCGGTGCAATGGGACCGTTCCCCGATTGCCCACCTCGATCGCCTCAAGGCGAAAGTGATGTTGATCGTCGGCGGTCAGGACCAGCGTGTTCCACCGGTGCAGGGCGAGTCGATGCGGTCGGCGATGAACAAGGCGCATATCCAGCATGAGTGGCTTTATCAGCGCACCGAAGGTCACGGGTTCTACGACGAGAAGAACACAGAAGAGCTGTTCGTCAAACTGCTCGCGTTTCTCGATCACAACATTGGCGCGCACGGCGCACCCTGATCTGCGAGAGACAAGCAAACACCGGAACCACGAAGCACACAAAAGGGGAAGTCGCAGTGTCGCGCTGCGCGGGACAAACCGCCTGTCGTTGTCCCGCCGCCCACGCAAAGGACAGGCGTAGCGCGTTGGTTTGCGCATTATCGAATGGGCGAGCGCAGCATCGACATCATGCGATTGCGAACGACACGATGCGCAGCGCGAACAGTGCCAACCTAAGAATGGCTTAAGCCATGCCCGCTACGCTTGCGTTCGACGCGCACGGTGACGATCGATGACAGACAGCGAACGAACGACGAACAAAGTGGCAGCCGTGACGCTGGCGTTCTGGGTGACCAAGATCGCGGCAACCACGCTTGGAGAAACCGCGGGCGATCTGTTCTCGATGACGCTGGGCCTCGGCTACGCGGTGAGCTCGATCATCCTCGTCGGCCTCTTTGCGATCGCGCTCGGATTCCAGCTTGCAGCGCGGTCATTCCGCCCGTTTCTTTTCTGGAGTGTCGTGCTGCTCACGAGCACTGCCGGAACCACGTTGTCCGACTTCATGGACCGGAGTCTGGGTCTTGGTTATGCAGCCGGTTCAACGATCATCGCGGCGAGCCTTGCGGCCGTGTTGCTCGCGTGGCGTGCTGTGGAGGGCTCGCTGTCGGTGGAGTCGATCACCACACGTCGGGCGGAACTCTTCTACTGGGTGGCGATTCTGTTCTCCAATACGCTCGGAACGGCACTGGGCGATTTTCTTGCGGACGACTCCGGACTCGGCTTTCTCGGTGGCGCGATCCTTGTCGGCTCGGTCATCGCTGCAATCGCCGTCGCATCGGTGCTCACCCGATGGAATCGCGTCGCGCTGTTCTGGCTGGCGTTCGTGCTGACCCGGCCACTGGGCGCCACCTTCGGCGACTTCCTCACGAAGCCGACCGACAGCGGCGCGTTGGGCCTCGGAACGATTGGATCGTCGGCTGTGTTGCTCGCGATCCTCATCGTGTCCGTCGAGATCAGCCGTCGGCGCGAGGATGCGGTCTAGCCTTCGGAGGGGCTGCACAGGCTGTCCGACACCGCGCCGTCGCGGGTCCGCGCGCTCACGATCATCTGGGCAGTCGCGATTTGCACGACAGGATGGATCGACGCGATGAAATGTCGATTCGGGTTGTCCTCGATCGTCGTTTGGACAAGGCAACTCGCACAGGTGCCGAATGGCAATCCGGCATGCATCCTGAAAGAGACACTCCATGTCCTACATCGACGGCTTTCTCATCGCCGTACCCGACGCCAATCGCGAGGCGTTCATCGCGCATGCCAATCTGCTCGATCCGATCTTCATCGAGTGCGGTGCACTTCGCGTCCTCGAATGCTGGGGCGATGACGTGCCCGACGGCAAGGTCACCGACTTCCGCCGCTCTGTGCAAGCGAAGGACGGCGAGTCGGTCGTTTTTTCATGGATCGAGTGGCCGGACAAAGCCACCCGCGATGCCGGAAAGAAGAAATTCATGCAAGACGCGCGATTGAAGCAGTCGACCGAGCCGCCGTTCGACGGCAAGCGGATGGTCTTCGGCGGATTCATTCCGGTCACGGAAATTCGGTCCGCAGGCTGACGGGATCGGCACTCCTGTTGCCGGGTCGGGCATCGGCCGGCTCGGTTTTCGCTCGCCCACGCGGCGACGAGGACCGAGCGTGGATCTCTGTTCCCGCGGAACACACGGACGTCCAATTCGGCCGGCGGTTGGCATTCGTCGATCGGGACATGTCGGCGTCAAGCGCGAAGACGCGCCACAGACGTCGAGTACACTCGCCACGAACAGCCCTGATTGCCGATCTCGAACACCTGCACGGTTGAAGGCACCTCACAGTGCAACATGCTGCGCCGGCGGTCGGCACAATGGACATGAAGCGACCGAGGTCATTCTGTAGGAGCGGCTTCAGCCGCGATGCTCTCACCCAGGCATCGCGGTTGAAGCCGCTCCTGCAGATTCATGACAACGCTCCCGCAACCGCGGAACGGGATGCTGTCGAAAAAACGCTGCGACAGACGACTGTCGTTGAGCCGATATGGAATCCAGTCGTGCCGCATTCGACCCCGTATCGAAGATGATTTTTTCGGCGGAGTGCGCCCAGCGCTCGACCCTTGGATAGCCGACGAAGAGCCGACCGAATTACCAATGGGCTTGGTTCGCATGCAGCCATTGCAGCGAGTGGCCTCGCCACAGCGCGTGCGGGGAGTCGAACAGCAGCGCTGCCCCGCGCGGAATGTAGGCAAGCTGGTCGGCCTTGAACACGGCAAGAATTCGTTGTGCTCAGCGGACGCGGCGATTCGCTAGAGACGACGGACCAGGCGCTCGATCAACGCAGGATCGGTTACGCGACGCACCCGCGAGTCGGCCAGCTTGCGGCAGATGAAGTCCGCCTGCGCGCCACCGACCCACACGTCGATATCGCCTTTGAGCGCTGCGACCAGCTCGGCGACCTGCACGAGTGCGGCATCGGCAAGGCCTGAATCCACGCAGCTCAACGCGACGGCTTTCGCGCCGAGTTCGTTGGCGAGGATCGCCAAGTCGCGCGCCGGCAAGTCGGTGCCGAGGTACAGCAGCGGCGCGCCCGCGCCGTATGCAATCAGCGCCGCGATCAACAGGCCGAGTTCGTGATGCTCGCCGGGCAGCGTGGCGAACAGCAGCCGCGGGCCGCGTTCGCTCGGACGCGGATTGAGGATGGCGATCATCCGCGCCCTCAGCAGGCTGCTGAGCAGTCGCTCCTGCGCAATGTCGAGTTGTCCCATCACCCAGCGTTGTCCCACCAGCGTCAGCAGCGGCGAGATCACGCGCGTGACCAGAATCACCGGTGGCAGCGTCGCAATGGAGACGGACAGCAGGCGATCCAGTTCGCCGATGCGGTAGCCCATCACCGCATCGAGCATCCTGTCGCACAGCGTGTCGACACCGCCGTAGCCGATCTGCGAGGACTCTGCGAGGAGGCCGTCGAGCGCGTCGTCGTCGAGCCCTGTCAGCCGCCGGATCGGATGTCCGCGCGTGGTCAGCCGGTGCAACCGCGTCAAGCGTTCGATCATCGCGGCGTCATAGACGCGACGACCGGCGGCATCGCGCAGAGGTTCGACCACGCGATGCCGGCGCTCCCACGCGCGCAGCGTGCCCGGGGTCAGGCCCGTCATGCGCGAAGTGGAGGTCATGCTGTACACGCGTCAATGTACAACATCCGTACAAGTGACTGTTTAACCCGCGCGTGACGAGCGAGTCGCCATGCTTTGCGGCCCGAACAACGTCACGTCAGGAGCGTGCACTCCGATTCCCATTCATGGTTCACGACGGTTGGCGCGTGATTCGACGCGGTCCTGACCGTCGTACGCCGTCTCCGCGGCACGCACGCAATGCGTCTGCCGCGATTCCTCTCAAAATCTCAAGGAAAATCCCATGTCCACCAAAGATATCGTCGACACCGCTGTTGCTGCCGGCCAGTTCAACACGCTTGCCGCCGCCCTTACCGCCGCAGGCCTCGTCGACACGCTGAAGGGCGCCGGCCCGTTCACTGTTTTTGCGCCCACCGACGACGCGTTCAAGGCGCTGCCGGCCGGTACGGTCGAGACACTTCTGAAGCCTGAAAACAAGGCGAAGCTCACCGCGGTGCTGACGTATCACGTTGTCAGCGGCAAAGTGGGCTCCGCCGACGTCGTCAAGCTGTCGGAAGCTGCAACCGTCAACGGCGCCAAGGTGGCGATCAAGACCGACGGCGGCAAGGTGCACATCAACGATGCCACCGTGACCAAGGCCGACATCGACGCCAGCAATGGCGTGATCCACGTGATCGACAAGGTGCTGATCCCCGCCGGCTGATCGCCGCGAGGAACATCCGCGTCCGGTTCCTCGTTCGAGAAGCAGTTTGCGGATTGATGACACAGGGCCCGCATCGTTTCGATGCGGGCCTTTTCATTGGTCTTTGCAAAACGCCTTGCTGCAATTGTTCGCGCAAGGTTCGCAGTCACATCCTTTCCGAGCGCCGCGGGGAAAGAAACGCACTGCGCTGATCTGCAACGATGCACCCGCGCGTTCGCACCGAACGCGCTGCCGAAGTGGTTCTACTTTTCGGACGCAGGCGCCGCCGATTCATCCGCGCTCCATAACACCGCTGCAGGCTTTCCACCCAGCATTTGCGCGCGCACCAGCGGAATCGGCGGGCCGCCATAGCTCAGCAGCTTGTCGTTGAATTCCTTCAATGCATGCGGGCCCGGATGCGCGGCAATCCAGTCCTTGCGCAATCCCATGATCATCAACTTGCCCAACGTGTAGTTGAGATATCCCGGGTCATACGTACCGCGCGCGGCCTGCTGCCGTGCATTGCCCGGGTCCTGGAATGCTTTTTCGCGGAACATCTCCTCGGACTGTGCGATGGTCATTCCGCCGGTATGCAGGCCGATCGCGGAGAGGTAGCGAACGTCGCGCAGCAGCGCATTGGTGAGCTGGCCGATATGGACTTCGGGCGTTCCGCCTTCCACGCCCGCATCGAACATCATTTCCTCGGTGTAGTGCGCCCAGCCCTCTGCAAATGCATAGCCGACGAACAACTGCCCGAATGTCCAGTTGGCGCGGTTCGCGTGCAGGAACTGCAGAAAGTGACCTGGCCACACTTCGTGCGCCGAGACGAACAGCAACGCGTCCTTGCCGGGAATGTAGGCCTGCTGGTCCGCCTTGCTCCAGCTCGGATCGGCCGGTGCGATGTAGTACACCGACGGCAGGTTCTTTTCGTAGGGACCCGGAATCTCGATGTACGCGAGGTTCCAGCGATTGAACGGCGGCGCTTCCTCGGCCTTGGCTTCTTCCGGCCCGGGAATGGTCACGAGATCCTTGTCGATCACGAACTGACGCAGCGTCACCAGCTGCTTGCGCGCGCCTTCGACTGCGCCGCCTTGCGGCTTGTCCGCCATTGCCTTGCCGGTGCAGTCGGCAAGGCTCTTGCCAGGCGCGAACTGATCGCACGCGGTCTTGAGCGACGCGAGATTGCGTGCAAGGTCCGCTTCGCCAGCGGCTTTGAGCTGATCGATCGGCAGGTCGACCAACTCGGTCGCGTGCAACATCCGTGCGAACTTCTCGGCGCCGAGTGTGTAGTTCTGTGTCGCATTGGGCTTCTGCGCCTTCAACCAGTCGGCCAGTTCCTGCGTAGCCTTGATCGCCGCGGCGTTGCTCGCCTTGAAGCGTGCCTGCAGCGCGTCGTCTTTCACGTCGGCAAAAATCGCCGGCACGTCTTTCTTGAAAAAACTCGCAAAGCCGCCGAACGAATTGACACCCAGATCGATGTACGACGACGGCAACGGCAGCTTGAAATTTCCCTTGATCTGCTCGAGCGCCTTGGGCAGCGCTTCCTGGTAGGTCACGAACGCGGCCATGCGCTCCGGTAGCGCAGCATACGGACGCGTCAGGTACATGCTCGGCGAAAGGTCGCCCGCGTAGTAGCCCGGATTCGAATACGGCGCATTGGAGTCTTCCAGCCGGAACAATTGGCCGTCGATCACCGCGAGTGCATAGTCGCGACGGAACCGTCCCTGTGCATCGAGCGTGTCGTCGGCGAAGTTGGAGAACGCGGTGCGCTGCCCGTGCAGCCAGTCGGCGGTCGCCTTCAATCCTTCCGGGCTGTAGTCGGGCAGCTTGCCGTCGAATTCGTGCTTGCCCGCACTCGCGGCGGATACGGGGTCGTGTTGAAAATAGCCTGCGAGAAACGTATCGACTGCAGACGCAAGCGCGGCAGTGCTGTCGGGTTTGACGACGGGCGCAGCCGGCGCGGAGGCAACCTCGGCGGCGGGGGGCGGCGCAGACGGCGTATCAGGAGCGCAGGCAGCCAGCAGACTCGCGGCGACGACGGTGGACAACGTGAGGACGCGCAACGATCGCATGTTCGACTTCTCCGCTCTGATCGAAATGGACGAGCCTAGGCGCTCGCGGAAGGAGACGCAAATCCATCGGTGCCGGGACGTTGCATCGAGAGTCCCGTGCGCCTCGTCAGCGCGACATGTATCGGCTCTGGACGCAACCGGTGGGGCGCTGATTGGTGTTTCCCCGCGCCGAACACGAGAATAGGCGACATCGTCCGTTGCGCGCGAACCGAAGTGCCCGACCACATCCACCGCTTTCGTGATTGCCGCATCGATCTGTCGACGCGCGAGTTGCTGCGGGGTGGTGAACGCGTGGAGTTGCCGCCGAAAGTGTTCGATTGCCTGGCGTACCTGGTGGAGCGTCGCCAGCGTGCGGTCGGCCGCGATGAACTGGTGGCCGCAGTGTGGGGCAAGGTCGAGATCACCGACACCCTGCTCGGACAGACCATCATGAAGGCGCGTCGCGCAATCGGCGATAGTGCCAGCGAGCAGAACGCGATCCGCACGATTCCCCGTTTCGGCTATGGCTGGGTTGCGGTGCCCGACACCGACGGTGAAGGCGAAGGATCCGCGCAACTGGTGGCCGCCGAACCTGCGATCGCACAGGAGTGGGAACAAGGCGTTCGGCGATTCCATTTTTTCATCCGACAAGCGCGCTGGTTTGCGTTGGTCGCAGTCGCATTGCTCGCAATCGGGTGGTGGCTGCAGCGCGGCAACACGCCAGCTGCGCCGCCGACATCAACAATCGACAGCGCTGCGGTATTGCCGGTCGAACTGGTTGCGCCGGCGGAATGGTCGTGGGTGCGTTTCGGATTGATGGAATTGATCGCGACACGTCTGCGTGCCGGCGGCCAGCCCGCCATTCCCAGCGACAACGTCATTGCCGTTGCGCGCGCGGCAGCACAGGATGATGCGAGCATTCGCGATGCGACTGGCGCGCGCCTCCTGTTGAGTTCGTCCGCCACCTGGAGTCCGAGTGGCTGGAGCGTTCACCTGGAGCTGCGCGGCGACGCGGAGCCGCGCAACGTCGACACGCACAATCCCGACGTGCTGCTCGCCGGTCGCGAGGCCGTGGACCGGCTGTTAACGATGATCGGCAAGGCACCACCGGCCGATGCCGGCAATCCGCAACAGTGGTCGGATGACAAGTTGCTCGCGAGCGCCGAAGCGGCATTGCTGACCGACGATCTCGCGGGCGCGCGAGCCTTGCTTGAATCGGCACCGGCCGCATTGCGGGCGTCGCCTGAAGTGCACCTGCGCCTGGCCAAGATCGACTTTCGCGCCGGCCAATTCGATGCAGCGGCCGCAAGCCTCAAGGCGTTGCTCGCGTCGACCCGTGAAGAAACGGATCCGGTCCTGCGCGCGCGAGTTCTTGATGGCCTCGGCAATGTCGCGATCCGCCAAGGTCATCTGGATGCGGCTGCGCAGTACTACGACGAGTCCGTCTCGCTGCTCGATAATCGACACGAGCCGGCGGAACTCGGGCAGGCGACCATGGGACGCGGACTCGTCGCGCAGATCCGGAACGATGCCGATGCGGCGCGCGCTGATTTCTCACGCGCACGCATCCTGTTCGAGCTGGCGGGCGACCGGCTCGCGCTTGCACGCGTCGAAGC
>NZ_JBDSWZ010000021.1:0-10679 GCF_039926425.1 Dokdonella sp. | reverse complement strand
ATCGCCGAGAATGTACAGCGCGCTCGCGTTGACTGCCTCGTTTCGCACGAACTCGACGAACAGCCGCGTGATGTGCGGGCGGCTGGCGTCGAGGTGAAGGTCGGAAATGAAAAGCGTCGTCATGGTTCGCGCAGGCTGTGGCGAAGATCCGGCAAAGAGGCATCCGATGCCGGATATCCGACGCGTGGACGATTTCAGCCGGTTACGGCAACAACGTCATCTTCTGGATCGACACCAGCGTCGTTGGCACGTCGCTGCGGAACGGACCCTGCGCACCGGTCGGAACCGCGCGAATCTTCTCGACGACGTCCATGCCGCTGATGACCTTGCCAAACACGGCATACCCTGGATTCGCATCGCTCGCGTAGTCGAGGCGGGCGTTGTCGACGGTGTTGATGAAGAACTGCGCGGTTGCGGAGTTCGGATCGCCTGTGCGGGCCATCGCGAGCGTGCCTTTCATATTGCTGAGGCCGTTCTTCGATTCAATGGCGATCGGGGCACGCGTCTTCTTCTGCGTGAGGTCCTTGGTGAATCCGCCGCCCTGGATCATGAAGCCGGCGATCACCCGGTGGAAGATGGTGTCGTCGTAGAACCCGCTTTTCACGTAGGCCAGAAAGTTTTCGACCGATTTTGGCGACTTGTCGGGATACAGCTCGACCGTGATTTCACCCATGCTGGTTTTGATCAGGACTTTGGGAGCGGCGGCGGTCGCTTCCGCGCCCTCCGCTTTCACCGCGGCCTTCGGCGCAGGTTTCGCGACTGCTGGTTTGGCGGGTGTCTTCGCGGCCGCTTTCGGCGCCGCGGTTTTCGGAGCCGGAGTGTCCTGGGCCAAGGCAAAGGCCGGTACGGTGAGAGCAATAGCAAGCAACAGGGATTTCAACATGGAGATCTCCGCGAAGGATTGAAAATGCGACCGCGCATGATAGGCGCATGCGCTGCCGACGTCATGCGTGTGTGTGCCGCGGTGACGGCGCACTCGGGCGCAATGTCACGATTCACGCGGTTGCGGTCTCCGTGGCGCGAACCTGCAGTTTCAGGTCGAGATTCTTGAAGGAGTTCCGTTCCTGCTCGAGGTCGGCGCGGGTCAGCGGGTGCTGGTCCAGCCAGAGGGCAGGGAGTTCGAGACGCAATGTCCTGTCATCGGCAACGAGCGTCAACGGGGGCAACGGATCGGTCGTGCGGCCCCTTTGCAGCAGCGCTGCCAGACGCAGCAGTGCGGTGAGTCGACGGGTGGGTCGCCGCATCCGCTCGGGCAGTGCTTCGATCGTGTCGCGATCGGGCTTTCGGCGATGCGATCGGATGATCGCTGCAAGCGCAAGCTGGCCTTGCCGGCTGAAACCGGCGAGGTCGGAGTGGGCGACGATATAGGCACCGTGGATGTGATGGAGGCTGTGCGCAATCGCGAGGCCGATTTCGTGGATGTCGGCACTCCATCCAAGCAAGTCGCGTTCGAGCGCGCCGAGCTGCCAGGCATCGGCCACCTGCTCGAACAGCTCGATCGCAGCGTAGTGCACGCGCGCGGCTTGTGCGCGCTCCACCGCGTAGCGTGAGGCCAACGCAGCGATGCTGCCCGCGCGTGGGTCGCCGTGCATCGCGCGGCCGACCATGTCGTACAGCAATCCCTCCCGCATTGCGGTCTCGCACACGCCCATGTGGTCGAGCGAGAACGTGGTGAAGATCGCTTCGAGAATGGCCACGCCCCCGGCGATCACCTGGGCCCGCTCTTCGGCGAGGCCTGCGAGACGCAGGTTGTCGACGCTGCCCGCTGCGAGGATCGCGTCGCGCAGTCGCACCAGGGAAGTGGCGCTGATGCCGTTGTCGCTCCAGCCATTCGCCTGCACGATGTTCCCGATGGCCTTGGCGGTGCCGGACGAGCCGATCGCCTCGCCCCATCCGCGCGCACGATAGTCGGCCGCGAACTGTTGCAGTTCGAGCTCCATCTCCGTCTGCGCCTGCCGCCAGCGCGCCTGGGTGAACGTGCCATCCTCGAAAAACCGCAAGGTGCTGGCGATGCAACCCATCTGGACACTTTCGGTTTCCAGAGCGTCGTACCCTTGGCCGATGATGAATTCGGTACTGCCGCCGCCGATATCGACCACCAGCCTGCGCTGGCTGGATTTCGCCAGGTCGTGCGCGACTCCGAGGTAGATCAGGCGCGCTTCCTCGCGACCCGCAACGACCTCGATCGGATGGCCGAGCGCGGTTTCCGCCGGCAGCAGAAATGCTTGCGGATGCGCGAGGCGGCGAACGCTGTTCGTGGCAACGGCGCGTACGCGTTCGGGTGGAAGTGAGCGAAGACGCTGTCCGAAACGCGCAAGACATTCGAGTGCGCGCTTGCGCCGCTCCGCGTCGAGGCTGCCATCGGGGCGAAGGCCCATCGCCATCCGCACGCTGTCGCGCAGCCGGTCGATCAGGCGCAGGCTGCCATGCTCGTAGCGAGCGACGACCAGATGGAAACTGTTCGAGCCGAGATCGACCGCGGCGAGCAGTTCACCATCGCGCATCTCGGTGGGACTCACTTCACTCACATCGTGTGTCCGCCGTGGGATGCCCGATTGTCGCACGAGTCCTGGATCGGGCCGCTGCCCAGAACGTCCAAGCGGGAATCCATGCGCCGCAGCTACTGCGTGTACTTCGCGAGCAGCGCCTGCTGGGCCGAATGCGGCGCGTCTTCGCCCGGCGTCAGGCGCGTATAGCTGCCGCCCGCGTCGAGCTGCCACGCGTGCGTGTTGTCGGCCAGATAGTTGGCAAGGGATTCGTCGTAGACCCGCCGCGCGAGTTCGGGATCGCGGATCGGAAAGCAGGTCTCGATGCGCCGCAGCAGATTGCGTTCCATCCAGTCTGCGCTCGAGCAATAGATTTCCGGCGTGTCGTCGTTCTGGAACCAGTACACGCGACTGTGTTCGAGGAAGCGGCCGACGATCGAGCGCACGCGAATGTTGTCGGACACCCCCGGGATGCCGGGACGCAGCGTGCATGCAGCACGCACGATCAGATCGACCTGCACGCCCGCCTGCGACGCGCGATACAACACTTCGACCACGCTTTCTTCGTTGATCGCATTCATCTTGGCGATGATGCGGGCTGGCTTGCCTTCGCGCGCGTGCGAAATCTCACGTTCGATCTTTTCCATCAGGCCCTTGTAGAGCGTGAAGGGCGAGTGCAGCAGCCATTTTGTCTGGATGATCGGCCCGAGGCCGGACATCTGCAGGAACAGCAAATGTGCGTCCTCGCCGATTTCCGGGTTGGCGGTCATCAGGCCGAAGTCGGTGTAGATGCGCGACGTGACCTGGTGGTAGTTGCCGGTCGACAGATGCACGTAGCGGTGCAACGCGCCCCGTTCTCGCCGGACGATCAACAACATTTTCGCGTGCGTCTTGAAGCCGACCACACCGTAGACGACTTGCACGCCCGCTTCCTGCAGACGGTTGGCGAGCCGCAGGTTCGCTTCCTCGTCGAACCTTGCACGCAGCTCGACCACGACCGTCACGTCCTTGCCTTGCCGCGCGGCATCGATCAGATGGTCGACGAGCGGCGAATCGTTGCCGACGCGGTACAGCGTCTGCTTGATCGCAAGCACGTCGGGATCCGCGCTCGCCTCGCGCACCAGTTCGATCACTGCACTGAAGGATTCGAACGGATGATGCAGCAGGATGTCGCGCTCGCGGATTGCGTCGAACAGGCTCACTTCCTCGATGATTGCCGGAAGGATGCGCTGCACGAACGGCGGAAACTTCAGGTCGGGTCGATCGATCTGGTCATAGATCGAGTTGATGCGACTGACGTTGACCGGGCCTTCGCAGCGATAGACATCGGTGTCGGTGAGTTCGAAGTTGTGCATCAGCATGCCGGCAATCGCCTTCGGGCAATTGTCGGCCACCTCCAGACGCACGCCTTTCGCATAGCCGCGCCCCTTGAGCTCGTCGCGCAGCGCAAGCGCGATGTTCTCCACTTCGTCTTCGTCGACGACCAGCTCGCTGTTGCGCGTGACGCGGAACTGGTAGGAACCCTGCACCTGCATTCCCGGAAACAGCTCGTCCATGAATTCGTGCAGGATGCTCGACAGGAACACGAAGTCGTAGGGAGATTCCGCGACCTCTGCCGGAATGCGGATGATGCGCGGGAGCGAGCGCGGCGCGCGCACCAGCGCCATGTGACCTTCGCGACCGAATGCATCGCGGCCCTTCAGCACGACGGCGAGATTGAGGCTCTTGTTGAGGATGCGCGGAAACGGGTGCGCCGGATCGAGCCCGAGGGGCGAGAGCACCGGAAGAATCTCGTTGCGGAAATACCCACGCAGCCACCCGCGCTGCTTCGGAGTCCAGAGGTCGCGTCGGGAAAAACGCACTCCCTCACGCTCGAGTTCGGGCAGCAGCGTCGCATTCCAGAAGTCGTACTGCGCCTTCACCAGGGTGAGTGTCCGTTCGCGGATGCGCGTGAGGATCTCGCCGGTCGCCATCGCATCGGCGCCCTGGCGCGTCTCGCCACGACTCAACTGCTGTCGAAGGATCGCGACGCGCACCTCGAAGAATTCATCGAGGTTCGAGCACGAGATGCACAGATAGCGCATGCGCTCGAGCAGCGGCATGGTCGGGTCTTCCGCTTGCGCGATCACCCGGAAGTTGAACTCGAGCTGGGCCAGTTCGCGGTTGAGATAAAGGCCCGGTTCTTTCAGGTTTTGCACCGCTTCACGATTCATCGTGCGAGTCCGTGTCGAGAGTTCAATCGATGAGGGCGTACTGTGCCGCACGCTCGCCGGCGATCAGCGGGACGAACCCTTCCTGTCGCACGAGCGTCTGGCCTTCTTCGGACAGGGCGTATTCGACAAATGCTTTCGGCAGGTCTGCAAGCACGTGGCCGGGTCGGCGGTTGATGTAGAAGTACAGCTCCCGTGTCAGAGGGTAGCTGCCATTCGTGACGCTTTGAGCATCCGCCAGGATGCCGTCGTCGCGTTGCGCACGCGCGAGCGCGAGGGGTTTCACCAGGCCGTTGACATAGCCGATGGAAGCGTAGCCGATTGCCGCGCGGTTGCGCGCAACGGTGCCGACGATGGCCCCGTTGCCAGGCCAGGCAATGACCGCGGGTCTGAACTCTCCGTCGCACAAGGCGGACTCGCGAACGACTTCGTGCGTTCCCGAACTGGCATCGCGACCGACCGCGAGGATCGAAAGGCTCGCCAACCCGCTGCGCGCGTCCGCGTCCGCGTCGAGATCTGCCCAGCGATCGATCGGTTTCGGTGCGCCGCATCGACGGTGCGTCGAATAAATCGCATCCAGTTCCGCGATCGTGATGCGACGAATCGGATTGTCGGGATGGACGAACACGACAACTGCATCGCGCGCGATGACGATACGCGTCGGTTCGTATCCGTATCGATCGCGGAAGTCGGCAGTCTCGCGTTCGTTCATCGCACGGCTCATCGAGCCGATGTCCGTTGCGCCTTCGTTGAGCGCGAGCGGCGCGCTGCCGGAACCTGCCGCCTGCACCTGGATGCGCGCCAGTGGGTGTCGCGCGTGGAATGCCGTCGCCCAGCGCGTGACCAGTGCGCTGACGCTGTCGGATCCGACGCAGGTGAGGCTGCCGGACAGCTCGCCTGCGCTCGATGCGCGCGGCAAAGCTGCGATCAGCAACGTCGCCGTCACGATCACGCAGCACCACTTCATGAGGACGCTACCAGGGATGCGGGCTCGAGCAGATGCCGAGCATCGAACACGCACGTGAACGTGCTGCCGATATTCGGCTCGCTGCGGATGTCCAGATGTGCGTGATGGATCTGCAACACGTGCTTGACGATCGACAAGCCAAGGCCCGTGCCACCGCTTTCGCGCGAGCGGCTCGTCGAGACGCGATAGAACCGCTCGGTCAGGCGCGGGATGTGCTGTGAAGGAATGCCTTGGCCGGTATCGGTCACCGACAATCGTGCGCCGCCCGAATCGCTTTCCCACCGCAACGTGATTCGGCCACCTGCCGGCGTGTAGCGCACGGCGTTCGTGACGAGGTTGGAGAACGCACTGTGCAGATCCTTTGCCGATCCGGAGAGATCATGTGGGCCGAGCAGTTCGGTGATGATTTCGTGCTGGCCATGGCTCAGCGCCGTCGCTTCCCGCCGCAGGGCTTCGAGCAACGAGCGAAGACTGATGCGTTCGAGCAACAGTTCGTTCTGTGCTTCAAGGCGCGACAGTGTCAGAAGATCTTCGACGATCTGCGTCATGCGGCGCGACTGGATGCGCAGCTCATGCAGGATCGGCTCGTATTCCGGAAACTGGTCCGGCTCGATCATGTCGAGATAGCCGTGCACCACGGTCAGCGGCGTGCGCAACTCGTGCGACACGTTGGCGACGAAGTCACGGCGCACCTGTTCCAGCCGCATCAGCGGGCTGACGTCGCGCGCAACGAGCAGCGCCCGATTTTCGGCATAGCGGATCAGGCGCACGTTCAGCCGAACGGCTTCGTCGACCGGCGAAGCGAGATCGGCCAACGCATCGACGGTGTCCAGCCGCAACCAGTCGGCGAAGCGCGGCGCGCGCACGAGGTTGGTCAGATGGCCACCGATGTCCTGCGGATATTTCAGTCCGAGCAACTGGCCGGCAGCGCTGTTGAACCACTGGATGCGCCGGTCGAGATCGAGCGCAACGACCGCATCCGGCATGGCCGCGGCGGCATCGCGGAACGCGTGAAGCTGGCGAAGAAGGCGTCGCTTGTCATCACTGGCTGCGCGCTGGCGGCGACGCACGAGGTTCTGGATTTCGTCCCAGACTCCGTGGCCGTTGGACGCCGGCACGCGCCTGCGGCTGGTCAGCAATTCGCCGAATCGCAAGAGCCGGAACAAACCGATGGCCAGTGCAGCGGTCGCAAACACCAGCAGGCTTTCAAGCAGCGCATGCAGCCATGCGCCCGCAGCGACGGCGACCAGAAACAGCGCGCCCATGCGCCAAGCGCTGGATCGCCACGCACGACTCAGGCGCGAAGGCATCGCGGAGATCCGGTCGCAAACAAAGCCAACACGCAAGACGCCAACGCATCAGGTCCAGGCGCCGGTGTTCCGAAGGCCGATGCAGCGTTGACGGCCAATGGCGCGATGCGACGGTGACTCACACGCTGGTCGAAAATCGATAACCGGCGCCTCGCACCGTCTGCACCAGCGCGTCGCGGCTGTAGGGTTCGAGGGTCTTTCGAAGCCGCCGGATATGCACGTCGACCGTTCGTTCCTCCACGTACACTCCGCCTCCCCACACGTGGTCGAGCAGCTGGCTGCGCGTGTAGACGCGTTCGGCGTGCGTCATGAAGAAATGGAGGAGTCGATACTCGGTCGGGCCGATGTGCACCGGCTGGTCGCCACAGAACACGCGATGCGCGGCGCTGTCGATGCGCAGGCCGCCGAGGTCGACGACGCCCTCCGCATCCTCGCCATGCGTTCGCCGGATCACCGCGCGGATGCGCGCCAGAAGCTCGCGGGTCGAGAACGGCTTGACCACGTAGTCGTCGACGCCCGCATCGAGGCCGCCGACGCGGTCGGTTTCCTCGCCCCGCGCGGTCAGCATGATGATCGGCACCTCGCGCGTCAGTTCGTCCTTGCGCAGACGGCGGGCGAGGTCGATGCCGCTCATGCCCGGCAGCATCCAGTCGAGCAGGATCAGATCCGGAACGCGCTCGCCGATTGCAGTCTGCGCGGCACGCGCATCCGCGGCATGCATCGCCTCCATGCCTGCCTTGCGCAACGCAAATGCGACCATGTCTCGAATCGCGGTTTCGTCTTCGACGATGAGGATGTGCTTTTGCACGCTGTCACCCGGGTTGAGCGCGGAGGTGCGCTTTATGACGAGGGTATTGCAGCGATATTGTGTTACGGGAGAATGACAGAAGCGACAATAATCGTCTTTCCACCACCCGAAGGCGCCGATGACGCCGCGTGGAGCGTTTCAAGACGATGACGGTCTGGGGATGAAGCCTCGCTCAACGCGCCCTGCAGCACGAAAACGCGGGTGCGATTGAATCCGGGGTCGGGGCGTCACGCTTGCGCATGGCGAGCACGGTCGGCGTCAACTGCGTGATCCGCGCGTCAATTCTGCTGCGCTGGTAATAGGTGAGGTCCGACTCCTTCGAGAGCCGCTTGAGCTGATTGAGTGCATCCTCGGCGTGGCCGGTCAGAAACGCGGCCTCGGCGTATGCTTCGGCAGCGCGGATCTTGTCGCCTGCGAGCTCGTTGGCGCGACCGTAACTCTTCTGCAGGTCCGGATCGTCCGCGTGCCGTTCGACCATCGGTCGAAGCAGTTCAAGTGCACGCCGCGCACTTTTCAGCTCGCCCTTGGCAAGCAGCGCGTCGGAGTATGTGAGCGTGACGGCGCGATTGCCGGGAAAGTCGCCGCTGAGCTGTTCGAAGCGTTTCAGCGCGCCGGCCTTGTCGCCCCCCAGGTCCTCGGCGTGCGCGAGAGCAAGCCCGAATACCGGCGAACTGGGTTGGTTGTCCGACAGCTTCTTCAGCTCTTTGGCGGCAAGCGTCGGCTGGCGCGTTTCGATCAGGGCCAGCGCGTAGCCGTAGCGATTGGCGGGTGTATCGAACGCAGGGTCGTCACGGAGATTGTCGGCATAGTAGCCGCGCATCGCCGGCATTGATTGTGCGCTCAGAACGCGGGCACGTTCGCGCATCAGTTCGAAGTAGCCCGCTGTTTCTGGATGTCTGAAGCATGCCGTCACGGACACGGGCGGCAGGGTTTTCCCGTCGGCCGGCGTTGCGCCGATCGAGGTGACGGCCGCTGCACTTGCCGCGTTGGCGGACGCGTCGTCGAGCGGCAATGCCGCCGCTTCGGCCACGCCTCTCGCGGGAACCCGCAAATCGAGTGCGCCGGATAGCAGCGTCGTGTGTGTCGCCGCCAACCGCGGCGTCGAAGGGCAACCCAACTGTGCCGCGCGTGCTTTCGCGTCAGCGATGCGTTTGGTATCGAGAGGGTGGTCGAGCAGGAATTCCGGGACGTCGACCCCGTTCACGCGCATTACTTTCTGCAGCGTCTGGAACGCGCCAGCCATTGCCGATGGATCGAAACTCGCCCGTGCCAGCGTGTCGATGCCGACCCGATCCGCTTCCGCTTCCTCGCTGCGCGTGAAGTTGATCTGCCGCTGCTGGATCAGCGATGTTCCGGTCATCATCGCTGCGGCGGCGGTGTCATCCCGGCTGTGCGACGCGGCGATCATCACGCCGAGCATGCCGAGCATGATCGGAATCGACATCTTCTTCGTGTCTTCGAACGCGCGCAGAATGTGTTGCTGCTCGACATGCGAGATTTCGTGCGCCATCACACCGGCGAGTTCGTCTTCGCTCTGCATCGCGGTGATCAGCCCCGCGTTGGCGGCGACAAAGCCCCCGGGCGCCGCGAACGCGTTGATCTGCGGATCGCGAACGATGAAGAAGTCAAACGACATGTCCGGATGATCGCTGGCCGCGACCAGTTTGAAGCCGAGCGCGTTGATGTAATCGGTGAGCAGCGCGTCGTCGAGGACCATTCCGTACGCGCGCATCTCCTGCAGCATTTCCGCGCCGTAGTCGTGCAAATCCTGCGGCGACAGGATCGCCGCCGCCGAGCTGCCGATGTCGGGCAGTCTCACGTCGGGCTCGCGTGCCGTGGCAAGACTCACGATCAGCGATGCCGCGAGAACACACATGCGATGGGAAAACGGGCTTCTACGTACCATCACGGATACCGGAATCGAAGGACTGCCAACCACATCAGCGCGCGACTGCAACGCTGGCCACTGCGGACGATACGGCACCTGGCATTCAATTTCCGCTACCCGGCGTGGTTTCACTCCGGTGACGCGGGATACGGCTTGCAACCGATCAGAATGCGCCGCAATCTTGCGATTCAATGGCCACTGGAACCCAAGTCAATGCACAAGGTCCTGATCTTCTCGACGGCGATTTGTCCGTACTGCGTGTCGGCAAAGAATTTCCTGAAACAGCGCGGGCTCGATTATGAGGAAGTACGCGTGGACCTGGATCTCTCACGGCGCGAGGAAATGCTGACCCGGAGCGGCGGACGGCGCACCGTGCCGCAGATTTTCATCAATGAAACGCATGTCGGCGGTTTCGATGATCTGGTTGCCGCCGAGCGGAGCGGACGTCTGCGTGAACTGGTCGAGTCCGGGCCCTGAACGAACACGCGGGCGACATTGCGCCACATCGCGCGCGCTTCAACCGCGGCATTCTGGTCAGTACCGTCAACGCGTTCGAGGCTCGCTTGCGCCGCCGACAGCCTCCAGTGAGCGCAATCACGCGATCACCCGGCTTCTCAACGCGGCACGCGCACCAGCTTGACGCGACCGCCACTGATTCCACCCCCGCCGCTCAGGTGGTCGATTCCGATCTGGTCGAAATCGGCGATCGGCGATCCGGCCGCTGACAGCGTGCACAATTCGGGCTGATGGCTGAGCGTTCCGACACGGCAATCAAGCGCCGCGTCACTCCTCTCATCCGTGAGATGGAAGCTTTCCGAATCGCGGCTGGTCGGTTCGCCGAAATCGAAGATCCGTGGAGTTCCTTCGTCATCCGGAACGAGTATCCATTGCCCGCTCCACGTGCTTCCAAGGGAGCCAGTCGAGAATACGGAACGCGCAAGAATCATCGGACGCACATGCAGAGCGCGGTTGCTCGCTGTTCCGATCAGCCAGGCGCGGGCGCGCGTGGG
>NZ_JBDSWZ010000020.1:0-4526 GCF_039926425.1 Dokdonella sp. | reverse complement strand
CGTGTCGCCCCTCTCCGACGGGGAGTGGCAGAAGCGCGAAGCGCTCAAGGTCAAGATGATTGCGCAGCGCGTGAAACTGAAGCTGATGCGCGATCGAACCGATGAGCTGAAGCAGGCTCTCGAGCGTTTTCGCACGCAGCGCAACACGATGAGTGCCTGATCGCGCAAGGCATCGTTTGCCTGACTCACCCGCCCGATCCCGCGCTCCTTCGCTGACGCAGGTCGACGCTGGTAGCGACGTCGCGACGCAGGACACGGTCGCTGGTGGATTCACGTTTCCACTGCGCACGACGAATGACGACCTGCGCCCCAGCGCTCGCTCCCAGCCCAAGCAATTTCAAACCTCTCGTCGACCTTGAACCCCGTCGCCGCCTCGCCCCACCGGCGCACGGCGCGTGGCACGAGCCGGTATACTCCGCGTCTTTGCGCCGCACCTTGCGGCCGCGAACTTCCGCGAATGAACCCGAACTTCCTCGATTTCGAACAACCGATCGCCGACCTGGATACGAAAATCCAGGAACTGCGGCGTGCCAGCCATGGGCAGGCGTTCAATATCGACGACGAAGTCGCGACGCTGGAAGGCAAGTTGAAGGTGAAGACGGCGGAGATCTTCCGCAGCCTCACTCCGTGGCAGGTTGCGCAGGTTGCGCGCCATCCGGGACGCCCGTACACGCTCGATTACATCGGCGTCATCTGCGAGGAATTCCACGAATTGGCGGGCGACCGCGCGTATGCGGACGATGCTGCGATCGTCGGCGGGCTTGCCCGCATCAACGGGCGCAGCATGATGGTGATCGGCCACCAGAAAGGCCGTGACACCAAGACGAAGGTACGGCGCAATTTCGGCATGCCGCGCCCGGAAGGCTACCGCAAAGCGCTGCGCCTGATGCAGATGGCTGAACGCTTTTCGCTTCCGGTGATCACGTTCATCGATACTCCTGGTGCCTACCCCGGCGTCGGCGCAGAGGAGCGCGGCCAGAGCGAGGCGATCGCCAGGAACCTGCTTGAAATGGCGGGCTTGCGCGTGCCGATCATCTGCAACGTGATTGGTGAAGGCGGATCCGGAGGCGCACTCGCCATCGGCGTCGGCGACCGCACCAACATGCTCGAATACAGCACCTATTCGGTGATCACGCCGGAAGGCTGCGCGTCGATCCTGTGGAAGACCGCTGCGCGCGCGAAGGACGCCGCCGAAGCGCTCGGTCTCACCGCGTCCCGTCTGAAGGAATTCGGCCTGATCGACCGGATCGTGCGCGAACCGCTCGGCGGCGCACATCGCAATCCAAAGGGCATGGCTGTTCGGTTGAAAGCAATCATCCTCAACCAGCTTGACGAGCTCGATCTGCTCGACCCGGAAGCATTGCTTGAGCGACGCTACGAACGCCTGCGCAGCTACGGCGCGCAGACCGGCTGAGGCCGGCGCCGTGATGTCGCCGCGACTCGGTTCTCCACGCTGACGTCATTCGCGCGCATGCGGGAATCGCAACTGCCTGCGGGACGACCGTTCGTGTTCCAACAAGCCCGGCCCTTCGAGCCGCGGATCCTCGGCATCCCGATACAGCTCCTGTCGATCGCCCTTGCGATCGCCGCGCCGACGTGCGCGTTCACGACCGAACTCGCGACGGAAGAGGAGCCGGTCGTCGACTCGGCCTCGCTGGTGCAGCCAGCGCTGCTGTCCGGACCCGGCTTCAGCGTCGACACGCGCGTCGAATTGCGCGGATACATGGCGCACTTCATGCTCGACACACCGGTCGGCCCACTCGCCGCGGACAGCGTGGACATGCTCGCCGAGCGCGAAGCCGAGCTGCCCGCACTCGACGTGCTCGACAAGGCGACGCGGTCCGACGCCTTTCTCGGCGCTGCAGGCCGCCGTCTTGCCGACACGGGAAGGATGATGGAGAACATCGTGCTGCACCCGATCGACACGGTGCTTGGAATTCCGGCCGGCGTCGCGCGCTATTTCGGCAATCGGCTGAAGAAGATCGGCACGCAGGCGCAGGCGCTGTCCGACCGCACCGGCCGAACGCTCGGCAGCAGTGGAAATCCCTACCCCTCCGGCGACGGTCCGATGACCGACGCGCGCGATGACGGCTCGACACACGCACCGAAAGCGAAAAAGCACTGGTACTCGCGCATCGGCAAGGAACTCGAACGCGAGGCCAAGCGGAGGCTGAAGTACAACCAGGCCAAGCGCGAACTCGCCGAACGTCTCGGCATCGATCCCTACAACGGCAATCCGTACATCCAGGCGCGCCTGTCGAGTCTCGCATGGGTCGCAAGCGGCGGAAATTTCAGTGCAGGGACCGCCCTCGGAACCGTCGGCGGAGCTGCGGCGACCGTACTGGGCCAGAGTGGCCGAATCAACGACGTGGTGTGGAAACTCTCACCCGACGACCTTCGCGAGCGCAATGCGACACGTCTGCTCGCCCACTGCAGCGACGACCTGCTGGTGCGCCAGTTCCTTCGGCGCGGCGCATTTTCACCGACGTTGCAGACCGCCCTCGCCGACGTGCTGGATACGCTGAAGCCTGCGTCGGGGTGCAATGCGTTGCTCGAGCTCGGCATCACCGCGAAATCCGAACTCGAAGCGCGGTTCGTCGTCAACGCATTGCGCATGGTGGTGGCGCACCTGGGCGATCGATCCATCGGCGGCGCCGCGCTTTCCATCGGCGCAGGGCTCGGCTATCGCGCGCTCGACGGTGAACTGGTTCTGCCGCTGCCGGTCGACCGGCTGTCGTGGACGAACGAGGTCCGCACGTTTGTCGATCGCAGGGACTTCTCCGCCCCCACCAAGACCGTGCTGATTGGCGGCAATGCGAGTCTGCAGGCGCGACGTGGCCTCGCCGAACGCGGCTGGAGCATCGTCACTCGCTTCCCCTGGCCAGGCTCGCCGCCCTATGCGCGCAGCGGCGAGCCGTCACCGGTCGACCTTGGCGAGTAGGCGAACGGACGCGTGGCCGATTCCGTATGGCTGCGCCGCATGCCTGATCGTCTCGCAGGCCAGTGCATTCACGCTCCCCAGCGCGCCGATGATGACGGACAATGCCGTCTTTCCCAGCTTCGGAAGCCGTCATGGAACCCAACGCACGCGCACGTCTCGAATCCGAACTCGCCTCGATACGCGAACAGGGCCTGTACAAGTCCGAACGCGTGATCACCACCCCGCAGTCGGCGCAGATCCGCACCACCGACAGCGGCGACGTACTGAATTTCTGCGCCAACAACTACCTCGGTCTCGCCGACCATCCGGACGTGATCGCCGCAGCGAAAGACGCTCTCGATACCCACGGGTTCGGACTCGCGTCCGTGCGCTTCATTTGTGGAACGCAAGACCTGCACAAGCAGCTTGAAGCGACGATCTCGCGTTTCTTCGGAACCGACGACAGCATCCTCTATACCAGCTGCTTCGACGCAAACGGTGGATTGTTCGAAACGATTCTCAACGACGAGGACGTGGTGATCTCCGACGCACTCAATCACGCGTCGATCATCGACGGCATCCGCCTGTGCAAGGCCGAGCGTCGACGCTACGCCAACAGCGACATGGACGAGCTGGAAAAGCACCTCGCCGAAACGCAAGGCAAGCGCACGCGTCTGATCGCGACCGACGGCGTGTTCTCGATGGACGGCTATATCGCGAAACTCGACCGGATCGTCGCGCTGAAGAAAAAATACAACGCATTGCTGATGGTCGATGATTCGCACGCAACCGGTTTCGTCGGACCGACCGGCCGCGGCTCGGCAGAGTTGCACGGCGTGATGGCCGACGTTGACGTGTTCACCTCGACGCTCGGCAAAGCGCTCGGCGGCGGCTCAGGCGGATTCACCAGCGGCAGCCAACCGATCATCGACCTGCTGCGCCAGCGCTCGCGACCCTACCTGTTTTCCAACACGTTGCCACCGCCGCTCGTCGCCGCGTCGATCAAGGTGTTCGAGATGCTCTCGTCGAGCACCGCGCTGCGCGACAAGGTCAACGACAACGCGCTGTATTTCCGCCAGCGGATGACCGACGCCGGTTTCGACATCCGGCCCGGCACGCATCCCATCGCGCCGGTGATGCTCGGCGATGCGAAGCTGGCACAGTCCTTTGCGCAGGAACTGCTTGCGGAAGGCATCTACGTGATCGGCTTTTTCTACCCGGTCGTGCCGCAAGGCCAGGCACGCATCCGTACTCAGATGAGCGCGGCGCACACGCACGAGCAGATCGATGCGCTGGTGGCTGCCTTCATCAAGGTTGGCAAGAAACTCGGGGTGCTGAAATAGCCGGGTCCAACCGAAGGGACTGGAACGCGCCGAAGAGCGGAGATCACGAATCCGCTTTCTCTTGCGCAGCGCTTGTGGTCGCGTTTTCGCTATTTTGCGTCTTCTGGAATGGCGAGATCGAGATCAAGAGCGCTCCCTTCCGCCTTCGGCACCTTCCCCCGCTGCGCAGGGGAAGGAAAAACTGCACGAGAACCATCGCCAACCTGGAATGCGATCGATCGTCTCCCCGCGCGAAGCGGGACGTGTGCCACGTTGTCCCGCGG
>NZ_JBDSWZ010000019.1:0-16076 GCF_039926425.1 Dokdonella sp. | reverse complement strand
GCGTCGATCTGGTCGTACGCCTTGAACTCGCCGCCGAAACGCTCTGCGCCGATCTTCGTCAGCGCCGCCGTCAGCGTCGTCTTGCCATGGTCAACGTGGCCAATCGTGCCTACGTTCACGTGCGGCTTGGTGCGCTCGAATTTTCCCTTTGCCATGACTCAGAACCTCAAAACAGTTTCAACGAATGGATGGTATGCCGCTTGTTCTACCTGCCACACGAATCAGGATTTCCTGATGACCGCGTCGGCAATGTTGTTTGACGCCTCGACGTAATGATCGAACTCCATCGCAAATGTGGCGCGCCCTTGCGACATCGATCGCAGCGTGGTCGCGTAACCGAACATTTCACCGAGCGGAACCATCGCGTGGATGATCATGCCCGATGGCGAATCGTCCGAACCCTGCAGTACACCGCGCCGACGACTCACGTCGCCCATCACGTCACCGAGATACTCCTCCGGTGTCACGATCTCGACCTTCATGACCGGTTCGAGCAGGACCGGATGGGCCTTGCCGAAACCTTCCCTGAAACCCATCGAGCCGGCGATTTTGAACGCCATCTCACTGGAATCGACTTCGTGGTACGAACCGTCTACCAGCTTTACCTTGACATCCACGACCGGGTAGCCCGCCATCGGCCCACTCCGCATCGCTTCACGGATCCCTCTGTCGACGGCAGGAACGTATTCCTTTGGCACCGCGCCGCCGACCAGCATGTTCTCGAACAGATAACCCGATCCGCGTTCCCGCGGTTCGATCTCCAGCACCACGTGGCCGTACTGGCCCTTGCCGCCGGACTCCCGCACAAACCTGCTTTCCTGCCTGACAGCCTCGCGAATCGTTTCGCGGTAGGCCACCTGCGGCTTTCCAACATTCGCCGCGACGTCGAACTCCCGTCGCATGCGATCCACCAAAATCTCAAGGTGCAGCTCACCCATTCCAGCGATGATCGTCTGCCCCGATTCCTCGTCGGAACGTACCCGGAATGAAGGATCCTCCTGCGCGAGACGCGACAAGGCGACACCCATCCTTTCCTGATCCAACTGCGTCTTCGGTTCCACTGCCATCGAAATGACAGGCTCCGGAAACGAAATCCGCTCCAGCGTGATCACCTGGCCCGCCGCACACAACGTGTCGCCTGTGGTGACGTCTTTCAGTCCGACCGCGGCAGCAATATCGCCAGCACGGACTTCCCTGATTTCGCTTCGCTCGGCGGCATGCATCTGGAGAATGCGACCGACGCGCTCTTTCCTTCCTTTTCCCGGGTTGTAGACGGTATCGCCTGAATTCAACGTACCCGAGTAGACCCGGAAGAACGTCAGCGAACCGACCACCGGGTCGATCATTATCTTGAATGCCAGGGCCGAAAAAGGTTCGTCGTCGCCGACGCCCCGCTGATCGTCCTTGTCGTTCTCATCAATACCTTTTACCGGCGGCCGATCCGAAGGCGCTGGCAGAAAACGTATCACCGCATCGAGAACCGACTGCACGCCCTTGTTCTTGAAAGCGGCACCACAAAACACCGGGATCAGCAGGTTCGCAAGCGTTGCCGCGCGTATGCCCGCATACACCTCTTCATCCGACAAGACACCTCCTTCGAGGTACTTGTCCATCAACTCCTCGCTCGCGTCAGCCGCTGCCTCGACGAGATATTCCCGCGCTTTTGCGCAGGCTTCCTGCAAATCTGCGGGTACGTCGCGAAACTCAAACGACATGCCCTGTGAATCAACATCCCAGTAGACCGCCCTCATGCTCACGAGGTCGACCACACCTTCGAATTTGTCCTCGACACCGATCGGCACCTGCATCGGCACCGGATTCGCTCCGAGCCGCTCTTTCAACTGAGCGACCACCTTGTCGAAGTCGGCACCGGCGCGATCCATCTTGTTGACGAACGCAAGTCGCGGTACCTGATATTTATTTGCCTGCCGCCATACCGTCTCGGACTGCGGCTGCACACCACTGACCGCACACAACACGAATACCGCACCATCGAGGACTCTGAGCGAACGTTCGACTTCGATCGTGAAATCGACGTGCCCCGGCGTATCGATGATATTGAAACGATGCTGCGGAAACGAACATTCCATGCCGGTCCAGAAGCAAGTCGTCGCGGCCGACGTGATCGTGATTCCGCGCTCCTGCTCCTGCTCCATCCAGTCCATCGTGGCCGACCCTTCGTGCACCTCGCCAATCCTGTGATTGACGCCGGTGTAGAAAAGAATCCGCTCGGTCGTTGTCGTCTTTCCAGCATCGATGTGAGCCATGATGCCGAAATTTCGATAACGCTCGATGGGCGTGATGCGTGCCATTGATCGTCTCTACGAAGTTCCCTCTTCGTCTGAGAGCGGCCATCCTGGCCACCCTGTGCAACCGTGTTGCTTACCAGCGGTAATGCGAGAATGCTTTGTTCGCTTCCGCCATGCGGTGGGTCTCTTCACGCTTTTTCACGGCACCGCCGCGGTTTTCCGCCGCTTCGACCAACTCTGCCGCCAACTTGCGCGGCATCGTGTTCTCACCGCGCTTGCGCGCTGCGTCAATCAGCCAACGCATCGCCAGAGCGGTCCGGCGCGACGAACGCACCTCGACCGGCACCTGATACGTGGCGCCACCGACGCGACGCGACTTCACTTCGACAGCCGGCGCAACGTTGCTCAGCGCCTTTTCCACCAGACTGACCGGCTCGGCGTGTTTTTCGCCGATGGAATCGAGCGCACCATAGACAATTTTTTCAGCAACCGACTTCTTGCCGCTCTGCATCACCATATTGATGAAGCGGGCGATGACCTGGCTTCCGTGCTTCGGATCCGGCAACAAGATGCGGGTCGGGGTTTGACCTTTACGCGACATGATTCAACGCCTTACTTAAGATTGATCAGGCTTTCTTCGGGCGCTTCGCGCCGTACTTGGAGCGGCTCTGCCGACGCTTGGTTACACCTGCAGCGTCGAGACTTCCCCGAACGGTGTGATACCGAACGCCCGGCAGATCCTTGACGCGACCGCCGCGGATCAAAACGACCGAATGCTCCTGCAGATTGTGCCCTTCGCCGCCGATGTAGCTGATGACCTCGAAGCCATTCGTCAGGCGCACCTTGGCGACCTTGCGGAGGGCCGAGTTCGGCTTTTTCGGCGTCGTCGTGTAGACGCGCGTGCAGACGCCGCGGCGCTGAGGACAATTTGCGAGAGCCGGAGACGCGCTCTTGTACGTTTTCGGACTGCGCGGCTTGCGGACCAGCTGGTTGACTGTTGACATGCGTATGAACCGTGTCTGCGTGTTCTGTGGTACCCGGACGACTTCAACAAACTCCGGGAAACAAAAGGCAGGCCGATAAGATCCGGCCCGCCAAGACGAAAGAGTATAACGCGCGCCTGACAAAACCGTCAAGGTTCTAGGCGCCTGGCATCCTGCGCTCGAACACGAGGCGATTCCTTCGCCTCATTTCGATGTATTCACATCCGAAAACCCGCGCTTGACCTCATTCCCGCAAAGGGAGATTCATCACGACACTTCGATGAACGCCCGCTCTTGCGGACATGAAGCCGGACTGCCTGCCCGGGTTTCCACCATCAATGCGCGTCGCCGTCTTCGGCGACCGCTTCTGCCACCGAACTCGTGGATCCAAGCGTTGCGCGTTCCGATTCGGTCAAGGTTCCCTGCCTGCTGCGCCGTTGGGCGTGGTAGGCAAGTCCCGTACCGGCCGGAATCAAGCGCCCGACTATAACGTTTTCCTTCAGCCCTCGCAAGGTGTCCCGGGTTCCTCGAACCGACGCCTCGGTCAGCACGCGTGTGGTTTCCTGGAACGAGGCGGCCGAGATAAAGGATTCCGTCGCGAGCGACGCCTTGGTGATTCCAAGCAGGACCGGCAGCATCGTCGCCGGACGCTCCTTGCGGGCTTCCGTACGACCATTCTCCTCGATCAGACGCATGCGATCGACCTGCTCACCACGCAGGAACCGCGTTTCGCCGGCGTCATCGATCTCGACCTTGCGCAGCATCTGACGAATGATCGCTTCGATGTGCTTGTCGTTGATCTTCACGCCCTGCAGTCTGTAAACGTCCTGAATTTCCTTGGTCAGGTACTGAGCCAGAGGCTCGACACCAAGCAGACGCAGGATGTCATGCGGATTCGGCTCGCCGTCCACCACGGTCTCGCCCTTCTCCACATGTTCGCCCTCGAACACGATGACGTGGCGCCACTTCGGGATCAGCTCCTCGTGCTCACTGCCATCCGAATCGCGAATGATCAGGCGCTGCTTGCCTTTCGTGTCCTTGCCGAAACTGATCACGCCCGATCGCTCCGCGAGGATTGCGGGCTCCTTCGGCTTGCGGGCCTCGAACAGATCGGCAACGCGCGGAAGACCGCCGGTGATGTCGCGCGTCTTCGAAGTCTCCTGCGGGATACGGGCGACGACGTCGCCGATACCGACTTCGACTCCGTTCTGCAGCGACACGATGGCACCCGCCGGCAGGAAATACTGCGCCGGAATGTCGGTGCCTGGCAGGCGCAACTCGCCGCCCTTCTTGTCGACGAGGCGAACCATGGGACGCAGGTCCTTCGCCGCGCTGCCGCGACGCTTCGGATCCGTGACGACGGAGCTGGCAAGACCCGTCAGCTCGTCGATCTGTTCCTGCACGGTGATACCGTCGGTGAAGTCGATGAAGCGCACGACGCCTGCCACTTCCGAAACGATCGGATGCGTATGCGGATCCCACTTCGCGACCAGCTGGCCGGCCTTCACTGACGCACCGTCTTTCGCGTCGATGACCGCGCCGTACGGCACGCGATAACGCTCACGCTCGCGACCGTGCTGATCCATGACCGACAATTCGCCGGAGCGCGATACCGCGACGAGATGACCTGCGGTGTGCGCAACCGTCTTCAGATTGGTGAACTTCAATGCGCCGGTCGTCTTGACCTGAACATTGTCGATTGCTGCCGCTCGCGACGCCGCGCCACCGATGTGGAACGTGCGCATCGTCAGCTGCGTTCCAGGCTCACCGATCGACTGCGCCGCAATGACGCCAACGGCTTCACCGATATTGACCTGATGACCGCGGGCGAGATCGCGTCCGTAACACACGGCGCAGACGCCGAAGCGCGCCTGGCAGGTGATGGGCGAGCGAACGAGAATCGACTGGACGCTGGCCGCTTCGATCTTGTCGACCATCGCTTCGTCGAGGAGCGTATTGCGCACCGCGATCGGATCCTCGTCGTTGCCCGGAGCAAAGACGTCTTCCGCCACTGCGCGGCCGAGCACGCGATCCTTCAGAGGCTCGACGACATCGCCACCTTCGACGATCGGCGCCATCGTCAGTCCGTTGGAGGTACCGCAATCCACCAGCGTGACGACGACGTCTTGCGCCACGTCGACGAGGCGGCGTGTCAGGTAACCGGAGTTCGCGGTCTTCAACGCGGTATCCGCCAGTCCCTTACGGGCACCGTGCGTCGAGTTGAAGTACTGCAGAACATTCAGGCCTTCGCGGAAGTTCGCCTTGATGGGCGTCTCGATGATCGAGCCGTCCGGACGCGCCATCAGGCCACGCATGCCCGCCAGCTGGCGGATCTGTGCGGCAGAACCACGCGCGCCGGAGTCGGCCATGATGAAGAGCGAGTTCATCGATTTCTGTTCGATGATGTCGCCCTTCGCGTTCTTGACCTTGTCTGCGCCGATGCCCTTCATCATTGCAGCCGCGACCTGCTCGTTCGTGCGCGACCAGATATCGACGACCTTGTTGTAACGCTCGCCTGCGGTCACCAGTCCGGACTGGAACTGCTGCTGGATTTCGGTGACGTCCTTTTCGGCAATTTCGAGGATGCCCTTCTTCTCCGCAGGGATCTTCATGTCATCGATGCCGATGGACATGCCCGCACGCGTCGCATAGTGGAAGCCCGTGTACATCAGCTGATCCGCGAACACGACCGTGTCCTTCAAACCCAGTCGGCGATAGCACTGGTTGATCAGTCGCGAGATCGACTTCTTTGTCAGCTCGGTGTTGGCCAGCGCAAACGGCAGACCCTCGGGGAGGATTTCAGCCAGCAGCGCCCGACCGATGGTCGTATCGACGATCGAGGTCTTCTCGGTGCGCTGCTGAAGTTCGTCGATCTCCACTTCGCGCAGTCGCACCTTGATCTTTGCATGCAACTCGACCACGCGGTTGTCGTAGGCACGATGCACTTCGGCAAGATTGGCAAACACCATGCCCTCGCCCTTCACGTTCTCGAGCGCACGGGTCATGTAATACAGACCCAGCACGACGTCCTGCGTCGGAACAATGATCGGCTCGCCGTTCGCCGGCGACAGGATGTTGTTCGTCGACATCATTAGAGCGCGCGCTTCCAGCTGCGCTTCGAGCGACAGCGGGATATGCACAGCCATCTGGTCGCCGTCGAAGTCCGCGTTGAACGACGTGCAGACGAGTGGATGCAGCTGGATCGCCTTGCCTTCGATCAACACCGGCTCGAACGCCTGGATGCCGAGGCGATGCAAGGTCGGCGCACGGTTGAGCAGCACCGGATGTTCGCGGATCACCTCTTCGAGGATGTCCCAGACTTCGGCACTTTCGCGCTCGACCAGCTTCTTCGCCGCCTTGATCGTGGTCGCGAGACCACGCCGCTGCAGCTTCGAGAAGATGAACGGCTTGAACAGCTCAAGCGCCATCTTCTTCGGGAGGCCGCACTGGTGCAGTTTGAGTGTCGGACCGACCACGATGACCGAGCGACCGGAATAGTCGACACGCTTGCCAAGCAGGTTCTGTCGGAACCGGCCCTGCTTGCCCTTGATCATGTCGGCGAGCGACTTCAACGGACGCTTGTTGGTGCCGGTGATCGCGCGACCGCGGCGACCATTGTCCATCAGTGCATCGACCGCTTCCTGCAGCATGCGCTTCTCGTTGCGCACGATGATGTCGGGCGCATTGAGTTCAAGCAGGCGCTTCAGGCGGTTGTTGCGGTTGATCACGCGGCGATACAGATCGTTGAGATCCGACGTCGCGAAACGTCCGCCATCCAGCGGAACCAGCGGACGCAGGTCGGGCGGAAGCACCGGAAGCACCGTGAGAACCATGAACTCCGGGCGATTGCCGGATTCCAGGAAGGCCTCGACCAGCTTGATGCGCTTGCTGAGACGCTTCAATTTCGTCTCGGAGTTCGTCGACGCGATTTCCTCGCGCAGGCGGATCAGCTCCTGGTTCAAGTCGATCGTCTTCAGCAGCTCGTAGACAGCTTCCGCGCCCATGCGCGCATCGAACTCGTCGCCGTGCTCTTCGACCGATTGCAGGTACTGCTCTTCATTGAGCAGCTGACCACGCTCGAGCGCCGTCAAGCCGGGATCGACGACAACGTAGGCCTCGAAGTAGAGGATGCGCTCGATGTCGCGCAGCGTCATGTCGAGCATGAGGCCGATGCGCGACGGCAGCGACTTCAGGAACCAGATATGCGCAGTCGGCGATGCGAGCTCGATGTGACCCATGCGCTCGCGGCGCACCTTGGCCAACGTGACTTCGGTTCCGCACTTCTCGCACACCACGCCACGATGCTTCATGCGCTTGTACTTGCCGCAGAGGCATTCGTAGTCCTTGATCGGCCCGAAGATCGCCGCGCAGAACAAACCGTCGCGCTCAGGCTTGAACGTGCGGTAGTTGATCGTCTCCGGCTTCTTCACTTCGCCGAACGACCACGAACGGATCAGGTCGGGCGAGGCGAGCGCGATCTTGATCGAGTCGAAATCGAGCGACTGGCGCGTCTGGTTGAACAGGTTCAGCAGGTCTTTCATTTGATTCTCCGGGAGTCGAGAGCCGAGATTGGGGATTTGTCAGAGCGGAACTTCGCGAGGCCGGAGGTTCGTCGATTGGGCATCGACGAACTCCGCACCCCGAGTCCCGCCGTCCCTGCTACTTCGTTTCTTCGAGCTCCATGTTGATCGCGAGCGAGCGGATTTCCTTCACCAGCACGTTGAACGACTCGGGCATGCCCGCGACCATCTCGTGGTCGCCATCGACGATGTTCTTGTACATCTGGTTGCGGCCGGAGACGTCGTCGGATTTCACCGTCAGCATTTCCTGCAGCGTGTACGCCGCGCCGTAGGCCTCCAGCGCCCAGACTTCCATTTCGCCGAAGCGCTGTCCGCCGAACTGCGCCTTACCACCAAGCGGCTGCTGGGTGACCAAGGAGTACGGACCGGTTGAACGCGCATGCATCTTGTCGTCGACGAGATGGTTGAGCTTGAGCACGTGCATGTAGCCGACCGTCACAGGTCGATCGAACGGTTCGCCGGTTCGACCATCGATCAACGTGGTCTGTCCGGATTCGGGAAGATCTGCCAGACGCAGCATCGCCTTGATCTCCGACTCGTACGCACCGTCGAACACCGGCGTCGCCATCGGCACGCCGTCCTGCAGATTGCGCGCGAGCGTCAGCAACTCATCGTCCGTGAACGACTTGAGATCGACGTGGTGACCGAGGCCTTCCTTGTTGCCGCCGTTGTAGATCTCGTCGAGGAACTTGCGCAGTTCCGCCACCTTGGCTTGCGCCTGCAGCATGTGCTGGATCTTCTCGCCAAGGCCTTTCGCCGCCCAACCCAGATGCACTTCGAGAATCTGCCCGATGTTCATACGGGACGGAACGCCGAGCGGGTTCAGCACGATGTCGACCGGACGACCCTTCTCGTCATACGGCATGTCCTCGACCGGCACGATCATCGACACGACACCCTTGTTGCCGTGACGGCCGGCCATCTTGTCGCCCGGCTGGATGCGGCGCTTCACGGCAAGGTAGACCTTGACCATCTTGAGCACGCCGGGCGCAAGGTCGTCGCCCGCGGTGATCTTGGCCTGCTTGGCCTTGAACCGCTGGTCGAACTCGTCCTTGTGGCCCTTGATCTGTTCCTGCGCACGCTCGAGGAATTCCGCCATGTCCTCGTCTTTCATGCGGATCGCGAACCACTCGTCCTTCTTCAACCCGTCGAGGTATTCACCGGTGATCTCGGCGCCCTTCTTGAGCGTGCCGGGACCGCCATTCGCCACTTTGCCGACGATCGCAACACGAAGACGATTGAAGATCGCGCCCTCGAGGATGCGGAACTGATCGTCGAAGTCCTTCTTGATGCGCTTGATTTCCATCTCTTCGATCTGGCGCGCGCGCTTGTCTTTCTCGATGCCATCGCGGGTAAACACGGTGACGTCGATGACGGTGCCGTCCATGCCGGGCGGCACGCGCAACGAACTGTCCTTCACGTCCGAAGCCTTTTCGCCGAAGATCGCGCGGAGAAGTTTTTCTTCCGGCGTCAACTGCGACTCGCCCTTCGGCGTGACCTTGCCGACCAGGATGTCGCCCGCCTTCACTTCGGCTCCGATATAGACCACGCCCGATTCGTCGAGGCGCGCGAGCGCCTGCTCGCCGACGTTCGGAATGTCCGCCGAGATTTCTTCCGGACCGAGCTTCGTGTCGCGCGCGATGCAGGTGAGTTCCTCGATGTGGATCGTCGTGTAGCGATCTTCCTCGACGACGCGCTCCGACAGCAGGATCGAGTCCTCGAAGTTGTAACCATTCCACGGCATGAACGCGACCAGCATGTTCTGGCCGAGCGCGAGCTCGCCAAGATCGGTCGACGAGCCGTCCGCCAGCACGTCACCCGCTTCCACGCGATCACCGACGTTGACCAGCGGACGCTGGTTGAGATTGGTGTTCTGGTTGGAGCGCGTGTACTTGGTCAGCGTGTAGATGTCGACACCGGCATCGTTGTCGCCGATTTCGTCTTCGTTCACACGCACCACGATACGACCCGCATCGACCTGGTCGATGAGGCCCGCACGGCGCGCAGCGACGGTGACGCCGGAGTCGCGTGCAACGGCGCGTTCGATGCCCGTTCCAACCAGTGGCTTCTGGCTGCGCAACGTCGGAACCGCCTGGCGCTGCATGTTCGCGCCCATCAGCGCGCGGTTTGCATCGTCATGCTCGATGAACGGAACCAGCGCCGCGGCAACCGACACGGTCTGCATCGGCGACACGTCCATGTAGTTGATCTCGCTCGGCGGACGCAGCTCGGATTCGCCGTGGAAGCGGCAGGAAACGAACTCCTCGGAGAACGTGCCGTCCTTGTTGAGCGGCGAGTTCGCCTGCGCGATGACGTATTCACCCTCGTCGATCGCCGACAGGAATTCCACCTGGTTGGTGATCTTCGCGCCGGTGACTTTGCGATACGGCGTCTCGAGGAAGCCATAATCGTTCGTGCGTGCATACACCGCGAGCGAATTGATCAGGCCGATGTTCGGGCCTTCCGGCGTTTCGATCGTGCACACGCGACCGTAGTGCGTCGGATGAACGTCACGCACTTCGAAGCCCGCGCGCTCGCGCGTCAACCCGCCCGGTCCAAGCGCAGATACGCGACGCTTGTGGGTGACTTCGCTGAGAGGGTTGTTCTGATCCATGAACTGCGACAGCTGCGATGAACCGAAGAACTCCTTCACCGCGGCTGCAACCGGCTTTGCGTTGATGAGGTCCTGTGGGGTCAGGCCGTCGGCTTCCGCCAGCGACAGGCGCTCCTTCACGGCGCGCTCGACACGAACGAGACCGATACGGAACACGTTCTCGGCCATCTCGCCGACCGAACGCACGCGACGGTTGCCGAGATGGTCGATGTCGTCGACGATGCCGCGGCCGTTGCGGATCTCGATCAACACCTTGATCACATCGAGGATGTCCGAACCCGGACCAAACTCCTTGAACATCGACTTGGAGTTTTCGTCGTTGCGGTCGCCGAAATACTTGCCGTCGAACAGGATGCCGGGGCCCTTGTCGTCCTTGCGACCCACACGGCGGTTGAACTTCATCCGGCCGACACGATCGAGATCGTAACGCTCGGAGGAGAAGAACAGGTTCTGAAACAGGTTCTGCGCCGCATCCTTGGTCGGCGGCTCGCCCGGACGCATCATGCGATAGATCTCGACGAGCGCCTCGAGCGGCGTCTTCGACGGATCGATACGCAGCGTGCGCGAAATGTAGTCGCCACGATCGAGATCGTTCACCCACAGCGTCGAGATGCGCTCGATGCCCGCCTTGCGGAAAGCCTCGAGGTGCGCATCGTTGAGCTCGTCGTTGGCCGACGCGAGCAACTCACCGGTTTTGGTATCGACGACGTCGTGCGCGAGGATGCGACCGCCGAGGTATTCGTCGGGCACTTCCAGCGACTTGATCTTCGCGCTGTCGAGCTGGCGCACGTGACGCGCGGTGATGCGCTTGCCGGCCTCGACGATGATTTCGTCGCCGATGCGCAAGTCGAAATTCAGCGTTTCGCCACGCAGCCGCTCGGCGACGAGATCGAGCGTCGCACTGTCCTTCTTGCCCAAGCGGAACACGTTCTTCTCGAAGAAGATGTCGAGCATCTCTTCGTTGGTATACCCGAGCGCACGCAGAAGGACTGTCACCGGCAACTTGCGGCGACGATCGATACGCGTGAACAACGCATCCTTCGGGTCGAATTCAAAATCCAGCCACGAGCCGCGATACGGAATCACGCGCGCGCTGTAGAGCAACTTGCCGGACGAGTGCGTCTTGCCCCGGTCGTGGTCGAAGAACACGCCCGGCGAGCGATGCAGCTGCGAGACGATGACGCGTTCCGTACCGTTGACGATGAAGGTGCCGGTGTCGGTCATCAGGGGCAACTCGCCCATGTAGACTTCCTGCTCCTTCACGTACTTGATCGCCTTGTTCGACGATTCCTTGTCGTAGATCACCAGGCGCACCGTGACGCGCAATGGCGCGCCGTAGCTCATACCGCGCGAACGGCATTCGCGCTCGTCAAACGCAGGCTCACCGAGACGGTAATTGACGTACTCGAGCGCCGCACTGCCGGAATAACTGGAAATCGGAAACACCGATCGCAGCGCGGCATGCAGGCCCTTGTCCTCGCGGCCGTTGGGCTCGACCTCGGCCTGCAGGAACTCGCGATACGAGTCGACCTGGATGGCCAAGAGGAATGGAACCTCGAGCACGGGTGGGCGCTTGCCGAAATCCTTGCGGATTCGCTTTTTCTCGGTGAAGGAATAAGTCGACTTGTTGTTCATGAGGGGCACACCTCGTACAGCGGGCGACGGCGGCACGTCGCTGGAGAAAACCGGCGGGAATCGGACATCGGAAATCACGCGACCTCCCCACATGGAGGTGACTCACGCGATTTCCCATGCCCGCTCCGGAAAATCAGTAACGGGCAAAGCCCGGGAGCTTGCGCCCCCAGGCTTGGCTTTACTTGGCTACAGCGGCAAGCAACGCGTAAACGTCGCTTACTTGACCTCGACGGTCGCGCCGGCAGCTTCCAGATCTTTCTTCATCTTTGCGGCGTCATCCTTGGACACGGCTTCCTTGATCGTGCCGGTGGCTTCGACGAGGTCCTTCGCTTCCTTCAGGCCGAGGCCGGTGATGGCGCGAACAGCCTTGATGACTTCGACCTTCTTCTCGCCGGTCGCCTTCAGGATGACATTGAACTCGGTCTGCTCTTCAACCGGTGCAGCGGCAGCGGCGGGGCCGGCAGCAGCAACGGGTGCAGCCGCGGAAACGCCGAACTTCTCTTCGATCGCCTTGACCAGCTCCATGACTTCCATGAGGCTCTTCGCGGCGACGGCTTCGACGATCTGATCGTTGGACAGTGACATGATAATGACCTCTTTGAAATTTTTCTGGAAAGGGTTCAACAAGTCGTTGCGGATCGCACTCAGGCCGTTTCAGCCTCGGCCGGGACGGCGGCATCGCCTTCGCCCTGCTTGTCGGCAACTGCCTTGACCGCGCGTGCGAACATGCTCGCCGGTTCGGCGAGGACGCGCGCCAGCATGCCCAACGCCTGTTGCAGCGTCGGCAAGGAAGCGAGCACGTCCACATGGCTGGCCGGATACTGCTGGCCACCCACAGCAACGACCATCGCTTTCAGCTTGTCGTTGCCTTTCGCGAATTCCTTGATCAGACGCCCGGCAGCGCCGGGCTCTTCTGTCGAAAACGCATACAGCAGCGGGCCGATCAACGAATCCTTGACGCATTCGTAGTCGGTACCAGCCACCGCGCGCGAAGCGAGGGTGTTCTTGACGACTTTCAGGAACACGCCTGTTTCGCGAGCCTTCTTGCGCATCGCGGTCATTTGCGCGACCGTGGTGCCTGCGTACTCGACAGCAACCAAAGAGTGGGCTTTCGCGGCGACAACAGCCAATTCAGCGACCACTTCTTTTTTCTGGGACAGATTTAGAGCCATTGCACTCCTCCAAATGAACTCCGCTTCCGGCGCGACGCCGGCTGCGGTCCTGAACGACATCCGTCCCGGATGCCGGGGACGCGAAATCGCGTCCCGGTGGTGGCCTGTCTGACTGGTCTGCCCAGAGGCTCAAGAACCAGAAACTTTCCAGGAGGCGACACCATCTGCGCAGGCTGGGCTTTTGAGATCTTGTCGACAGGATCGGGAGAATCCTTGCAAAACACGCATCCATGCGTCCCGATCTCGCCGCCTTGATCGCCTGCGGTCTTTGACGGCCCCCGCATCGGCGGGCGCCCTCAAAATCTTGTGAGGCGCGATCGAAAGCGCCTCATTGAAACGTTGTTGCCCGACTGTCGCAGAGGCCGCCTTCAGGCCCGCGCGCCAGCGGCGTACCCTCAGGCGGACAGGGTCGAATGATCGACCGTCACGCCCACACCCATCGTGCTGGACAAAGAGACCTTCTGCAGGAAAATTCCTTTCGCAGATGACGGCTTCGCCTTCACCAGATCCGAGAGCAGCGCGTTGAGGTTGTCTTTCAGCGCAGTCGCCTCGAAACTCGCCTTGCCGATGGAGCAGTGGATGATGCCGCCCTTGTCGTTGCGGAACTTCACCTGTCCGGCCTTTGCATTCTTGACCGCCGTCACCACGTCGGCGGCAACGGAGCCGTCTTTCGGGTTCGGCATCAAACCGCGCGGGCCGAGCAACTGGCCGAGCTTGCCGACGACGCGCATCGCATCGGGCGTCGCGATCACGCGACCGAAGTCGAGGTCGCCCGCCTGCATGCGCTCGGCGAGATCTTCCATGCCGACTGCGTCCGCGCCGGCCGCTTTCGCAGCCTCGGCTTTCTCACCCGGAGGGCAGAACACTGCGACCTTCACGGTCTTGCCGGTTCCGTGCGGCATCATCACCGATCCGCGAACGCCCTGATCGGACTTCTTCGCGTCGATGCCGAGGCGGATCGACACGTCGATCGATTCGGCGAACTTTGCCTTGGCGCCGTCCTGGACGATCTTCAGTGCGTCGTCGATGGGATAGGCCTTGCCCGGCGTGACTTTCTCGCTGAGCGCCTTGTAACGCTTGCTGATCTTCGTGGTCATGTCAGATCTCCGATACCAGGCCCATGCTGCGGGCGCTGCCCGCGATCGTGCGGACGGCTGCTTCCAGGTCCGCCGCTGTCAGATCGGGCTCTTTCGCCTTCGCGATGTCCTCGAGCTGCTTGCGGGTAACCTTGCCGACCTTCTCGGTATTCGGGCGCTTCGAGCCCGAGGTGATACCAACGGCCTTCTTCAGCAGCACCGACGCAGGCGTGCTTTTCGTGATGAAGGTGAAGGTACGATCCGAGTACGCGGTGATGATGACGGGCGTCGGCAGACCCGGCTCGAGCTTCTGCGTGGCAGCGTTGAACGCCTTGCAGAACTCCATGATGTTGAGACCGCGCTGACCGAGGGCGGGACCCACCGGCGGAGACGGATTGGCCTGACCGGCCTTGACCTGCAACTTGATGTAGCCGACGACTTTCTTTGCCATTTTCTAAGCTCCTGGAGTTCGAGCGTCTGCGCACCCTTCGGCCGCCGGACTCCTCCTGACTGGTTGAAACAGGGAATCGGTCACCGGGAATCCGGAATGGAAAAGCCGTCGGCTCCGCCCATTCCCGCTTCCCCACTCACGATTCCCGACCTTTACGCCTTCTCCACCTGCCCGAATTCCAGCTCGACCGGTGTTGAACGTCCGAAAATCAGCACGGCCACCCGCAGGCGGCTCTTCTCGTAGTTCACTTCCTCGACCGTGCCGTTGAAGTCGTTGAAGGGTCCTTCGGTGACGCGGACCATCTCACCCGGCTCGAACAGGACCTTCGGACGCGGCTTGTCGACGCCTTCCTGCACGCGGGCAAGGATGCTGTCGGCTTCCGAATCCTTGATGGGCGACGGACGATCGGCGGTTCCGCCGATGAAGCCCATGACCTTGGGTGTTTCCTTCACCAGATGCCACGATTCATCGTCGATCTTGATCGACTTGCCTTCGTCGTGGGTCTCGATCTGCACAAGCACGTAACCGGGGAAGAATTTGCGCTCGCTGCGCCGTTTCTGGCCGCCGCGCATTTCGATCACTTCCTCGGTGGGTACCAGCACTTCACCGAACTTCTCTTCCATGCCCGCACGGGCAATGCGCTCCTTCAACGAACGCGACACCGTGTGTTCGAAACCCGAATAGGCATGCACCACATACCAACGCTTGCTCATGCCTGGTCCTCAGTGTCCGAGCTTCAGCAGGTGATCGAGCACGACCCATTTGAGGATCACGTCGATCAGGCCCAGCAAAAGGCTCAGGATGACAACAACGACCATGATCACCAGCGTCGTGCGGATCGTCTCGTCACGCGTCGGCCAGACGACCTTGCGCAATTCGAAGCGGGATTCACTCAGGTACTCGCGACCCGAGCGGCCGAAGCCGGTGAACGACGTGATGGCAACCGCCGCAATCACTCCCGCGGACAGGACGCCAATCCGACCCCAGCCGTTCCAGTCTGCAAAGTAGTAGTAGGCAACCATGCCCGCCACGAACAACACACCTGCGAGAACGAGCTTGACGACATCGAACCCGTTGTTCGGCGCTTCCGTTTTTTCGACCTTGGCATTCATACGTTATGGCAGGGACCCGTTCGATTGCGCATTTCCCGGAGGAAGGTGCGGCTTGATCATTCGAATCGCTTGCGTCGTTCCTCTTTCTTGAATGGCACGCCAGGAGGGACTCGAACCCCCAACCTGCGGTTTTGGAGACCGCTGCTCTGCCAATTGAGCTACTGGCGTATTGGTCCGCTCGACTCAAACGGCAAAGGCGCATCG
>NZ_JBDSWZ010000018.1:0-23564 GCF_039926425.1 Dokdonella sp. | reverse complement strand
TTGTGCCGCAAATCCGCCTCAAGAGCCCGAAAATCACCCGCAAACTGACGACCCAGTGGTACGCAAACAGCGTCGACCAACGCTACCGACGATGTCTCATGCGCGCGCCTTCACCCTGAGTGAAACGCTCACGGGTCGAATTGGCGCTCCACAGCCGGTGGTTCACCGCGCATGCGACATTTGTCCGCACTCGATAGTTGCTGCACTGCATCAATGTTCCGGTATCGTCAAAATCTGGTCACTATCGGAGCCCTCCATGAAGTCCACCACCCTCGTTGTATTGGGATTGGCGTTTGCCGCCATTCAACCCGTTTCGGCGCGAGACGTTCGTGCAGCCGGGACGTCGGCCGCTTCGCCACCGGCACTGTCGGTTGAATGCGAAGCCTTCCTCAATCGTGTCGACCGCTGCATGCAGACGCTCGGAACGGACCCTTCGATTTCCAACGCCTACAGGCAGAATCTCGATGTCGCGCGCTCGGAGTGGAAATCGGCGCCGGACCAGGCGCTGATCGGAAACGTCTGCCATCTGGCCAACGATGCATTCGACCGGACGGCTGCAAACGCGAAGTGCGAGCAGGAAGAAGTCGCGGTCGTCACGCACTGAGCAAGCGCGTCGACTCGCTGCGACATTGATGCTTTTCCCGCAAAACAAGCGAGCGCATCACCGGCAAGCGGCGGTGATGCGCGCGCGCGTCGCAGGTGGCCGCCGTCTTCGACGATCCATCGAACGACGCCCATGACGTGCGCGCCGCGACACAATCCGCAGATCGTCACCGGGCTTGATCGGCTCGAAAAACAGCTGCCTCAGATCATCCGCGAGCATCCGCACGACGGTGCTTTCTGGATCGCTTTTTCGCGTCAGGCGGATGACATCGAACACGCGGCAGGGCCAAACGACTGGCGTTACGTGCACGAACGGATCGACGCGATGTTGCGAGCCGTCGGAATCATTCCTCACGAATGACAGCTTCATTCGCGGCATTGAACGCGTCCGCGCCGAACATCGTGGGGCGTCTTCGCTAGCTTCCCAGTCGCTGCGAAGGCGAGACCAGTGGCGTGACATTGCCACGCGGCTGTTCTGCGGCACGACGTGCAAGCCATTCGAGCAACGTCTTCCAGTCCTCACGATGCGGTCGCACGGCGGCCGTATCGTCTTCGAAGATGCTTCGGCCGGTATCGCCGAGGCCAACGTAGATCTGCGAATCGCGCACGCGGATCATCGCAGCCTGGGTCAGGCGATCGAGCGTTGCATCGAGCTGTTTGGCGGAATTGGTGCGCTCACGCAGGCGGTTGGCAATGAGCGCGACGCGCAGGCGACCGCTTTTTACTTCCTGCAGCTTTTGCACCATCTCGATGAAGGTCAGTGTGGCCCGCAAATCGATGGGGGATGGCACGACCGGAATCAGCAGCACGTCGGCGTGTCGTGCGAAGCGCTCGAATTCATGCGCGCGCAGCCCGGCCGGTGTGTCGATGAGCAGGGTTTGCGTGGTCGGCGGAATTCGAAGAAGCCAGCCCGCGCTCAAGCCGTAGGCCGGATCGTTGCTCGCCAACGCGTGAATCGGCGCGAGGTGCGCTGCACGTAGTCGGCACCACGCCAGCGAAGACCCCTGTGGATCGCAATCGATCAGCGTGGTCCGCTGACCGCTTCGTGCGAAATAACCGGCGAGACTTGTCGTCAGCGTCGTCTTGCCACAGCCGCCTTTGCTGTTCGATACAAGAATCCTGAACATTCCCCAATCCCCTCCGGCGACTGTTGCGCCCGACCGGTAATTTACGCCAATTCAAAGGGATATTGCGACTATCGCAAGACGAGGGTGAACTCGATCGTGCGACCAACCCCGTGCGGGCCTGCATCAATATGGGCACCGAATGCGGGCACACTGCAGGAGCGACGGATCGCGCAAGTCCGGATTCGCGGCCAGCGCCATGCAGCAGCCGTTTCAGACATGGCGCATTCGCGTTCCGTTTCAGACATGCGCTCGCCGGCGATCTGACGCGGATCGTGATGCGGTACGATCCTGTGGATGACCTCCTCGTCCGACGCAAACGATCGATCCACCGTTGCGCCAGCTGATCAGGGGTGGCTCGACGTCGGCCACGGCCATCGCGTCTGGTATGAGCAGACCGGCGCCCTCGACGGCATGGCTGTGATCCTCGTCCACGGCGGACCGGGCTCGTCGAGCACCGCGCGCCAGCGCGAGATTTTCGATGAATCACGCTACCGCATCATCCAGTTCGACCAGCGCGGATGCGGCCGCAGCACACCGGCCGGCGCCACGGCGCACAACCATACCGATGCACTCATCGCAGACATGGAAGCGCTGCGCACGCATCTGCACGTTGAACGCTGGCTGGTTTCGGGGGGCTCCTGGGGCGCCGCGCTCGCCTTGGCCTATGCGGCGCGACACCGCGAGCAAACGGCAGGCGTGCTGCTGCGCGGCACGTTCCTCACCAGCCATGCCGACCTCGACTGGTTCTTCCACGGCGTCGCCGCTCTGGCACCGCAGGCCAACGCGGATTTCATGCAGGTCATTCCGCGCAACTGGCGGCGCAGTGCCGTGACCTGGCTCGACCGCTGCTTCAGCGGTTCCAATCTCGAACAGACGTTGCAGGTGGCGGGCGCCTGGCAGACCTACGAGATGCGACTCGACAACCCGCACGCCGTCCCTGTCAACGTGGCATCGCTCGGCAGCGACGCAACAGACAGACTCATCGCGAAGTATCGCGTGCAGGCCCACTACCTCGCGCGCCGCTGCTTCCTGGGTGAGTCGCGCGTGATGCGCGCGGCGGCCAGCCTCGGCGGCCTCCCGGTCGCGTTGGTCCACGGAACCAACGATCGTGTGTGCCGACCGCAGAACGCATGGCGCGTGCAGCGCGCGTGCGCCGGGAGTCGGCTTGCGTGGGCAGCGCAGGGCGGCCACGACCCGACGTATCCTGCGGTCTTCGCGTTGCTTCGGGGCGCAACCCGCGCGTTTGCTGAAACACGTGATTTCAGCACATGGCCGGGCGACTCCGGCTCCACTCCTGGATGAGCCTTCGTCTTCAGCTCAACCTGCTCGTCGCCAGCCTGATCGCATTGTTCACGGCCGTCGTGCTCGCGTTCCAGATCGTCGACACGCGCCGCAGCGTGCGCGAGGAAACCGAAGCAGCCAATAGCGTCGCGACGCGCCTTCTCACGTATTTTGTCGAGACCTACGCGCAAACCAGCCAGCCGATCGTGCTGCAATCACTCGAACGACTCGGTCGCGTGCGATCGAACGAAATCACCCTGCGCGATTCGGACGGACACACCGTCTACCGATCGCCGCAATCGCCGTACAAGATCGGTCGCGATGCGCCCGCATGGTACGCGGCGATGGTGACGCCAGAGCCAATGCGCAGCGAACTGCACTTCGCCGACAGCGTGCTCGACATCGATGCGAATGCATCACGTGCCGTGCTCGATGGCTGGGATGACACCGTCATCCTGCTCCAACTCGGCGTCGTCGCAATGCTGCTTGGCAATGCCCTGGTCTTCTGGATCCTCAGGCGGACGACGCGACCGTTCGATACCATCGTGCGCGGCCTTGAAGAAATGCAGGCAGGCGCATATCACACGCGACTGGCTGAATTCAAAGGCGCCGAAGCAGGCGCGATTGCACGCGCCTTCAATCGCACCGCGCAGGCCATCGAGGACAACCTCGATGCGCGTCGCGAAGCGGTTGAAGCGACCTTGCGACTGGAGCAAAGTCGCGAGCTCGCCGACGCGGTGCAGATTCGAGTCGAGGACGAACGCCGGCAGATCGCGCAGGAACTGCACGACGAGACCGGCCAGGGAATTACTGCAATTCGCAGCATGGCGCTCGCGCTGGTGCATCGCTTTGATGACGGCGACGAACAGGTGCGCGACACGGCGCAGCTGATCGCGGATACGGCGGCGACTCTGTACGCATCGACGCACGACCTCATTCCGCGGTTGCGGCCGCCGAGTCTCGACGCGCTCGATCTGGCTGCCGCGCTCGAGGACCGCGTTGCCGGCTGGAGGCGCGAGCAGCCGCGGCACGAATTCGTCCTCGCAATCGGACCTCTGCCGGACGATCTCGGAGAAAGCTTCTCGCTTGCGGCCTATCGCATCGCGCAGGAAGCGACCACCAATGCGCTGCGCCATGCGCAGGCGCAACGCATCACCATCGAGGTGGCGGTGGACGATCGTCAACTGCGAATCGACGTGACGGACGATGGCCGCGGTCTCGCGCCCGACTGGCAGCGACCCGGACACTACGGAGTTCGCGGGATGCGCGAACGTGCGCGCGCGCTTGGTGGTGAGCTCGCGATCGAAACGCAGGAAACTGGTGGCGTGCGCGTCCTCGCGCACCTCCCGCTGGAATGAACGACATGCCGCAGAATCATTCGATGGCAAAAAAAATCCGGGTCATGCTGGTCGATGATCACGCGGTGGTGCGCGTCGGATTCCGCATGTTGCTCAGCGCAAGTGCGGACATCGAGGTGATGGCCGAAGCGGACAGCGGTGAACTGGCGTACCAGCAGTATCCCGAACACCAGCCCGACGTGGTCATCATGGATCTTTCGATGCCCGGCATGGGCGGAATCGAAACCGTGCGACGGCTGCTGGCGCGTGACAGGGAGGCGCGCGTGCTGGTGTTGTCGGCGCACGAGGACACCGCGCATCCAAAGCGCGTGCTCAAGGCTGGCGCACTCGGTTATCTGTCGAAGCGAACGGCACCGGAGGAACTGATCGAGGCGGTGCGCGCCATCGCTGCGGGACGCATTTATCTCGACGCCGACATCGCGCGAAAGCTTGCGACTCAGGATCTGGCCAGTCCATCCGGAACGGTCGAGGCGCTGTCCGAGCGCGAGTTCGCTGTGTTCATTCAACTGGCGCGCGCGCAATCGGTCAACCGCATCGCGGAAATCCTCAACCTGTCGCCCAATACGATCGGCTCGCATCTCTACAACATCAAGCAGAAGCTCGGTGCCGGAAATCAGGCCGAACTCACCCTGATCGCAGTGCGCAACGGGCTGATCGAGGCGTAACGCTGATCCACCGTGACGATCGCGTCGGCCCGCGTGAACACTGCATTCGCCGGTGTGCCGACGACGCGTCGGAGATGGTCGGCGGCGTCATCGGTGACAGACGTTCGTCTCGCAGTGTCGGCGGACACGACAGCAACCGCTTGACCACGCTGCGACGGGGCGCGATCTGCGCCCCGCTTCGATCAAACGCGCTGTCAGAACCCGAGATCCTGAAGAAATCGTCGCGTGTACTGCAGCGGTGTGGTCCCCGCAGTCGAGTTGCAGATCGGCGACGCCCACGAACTCGCCCCGCCAGCGCACGGCGTATCGCGATCCAGCGACCAGTAATGCACACCAGCAAGGCCATTCGCGTTCACGTAGTTGGACACGGTGTCGACATCGCTGATCCGGAACGTTTCGGAGCTGACGTCGTTGAGTCCGATCATCGGCGTGAGCTCGATCTTCGACGACGCAATACCGTAGGTGGACTGCAGATTCACCGCCGCCTGGATCGCCGACTGACCCATGTCGCAGACACCACCCGCGACCACGCACACCCCGGCACTCGGGCCGCCGTAATCCATCACCATCAGGTTGATCGTGTAGTTCTGCAGTGCCGATGCCTTCACGGCGCGCACCACCATGTCGCCCACGCTGTTGAGCCCTCCATGGCTGCCGTCCGATGCGGCCAGTGTCGCGAGCGTGAACGAGAAGCGCAGATTGGGATACGCGCCCTGGTTGGCGACCGCGCTGGCGATCAGTGCGCTGATTTGTGCCTGCGTTTGCCCGCCTTCGATATCGAAATCGATACCGGCCAGTTTCGACGTCGCATACCGCGCAATGAAGTTTGCCATTCCACCCGCCGAAGCGCAGGTGAACGCGCCAGCCTGACCCCCGGTCGAAATGACGTAGTGCACGCCCTGAGCCGCAAGTGCCGGAATGTTGGCGCTCGCAAAACCCGGCCCGGAGATACCGCCCCAGTTCTCACTGCCACATTCTCCGGTCGCGAAGGCCAGCGTGATCGCACCGAGGTTCGGCAGCTTCGTCGCCAGAAGCCCGCCACTTCCGGTGACCGGCAGCATGGTGCCGCTCGCCGCGGACTGCATCGCGTTGGTATTCCAGTTGAGATTGATGGTCACGTCCTTGTACGGCGAGAACAGCACGCTTCCGGTTCCGGTGCCCGGTGGATCATTTGGCGGATCAACCGGTGGATCGTCCGGAGGACCGCCGCCTCCGCACCCTCCTTGCGATGTCCACGGCTGGCCCGACCCGGAACCGCCGCTATGCGTCGCCGGGTCGTCGCCCTGCGTCCACCAGTTTGCGTGGAAGTTGTTGCCGTTCTTGCTGGCGTTGTCGCCGCCGTGATAGATGGCTGTCGAACTCCACGACGCGGTGCACGCCGGCGCGCCTTGCGCATGTGCGACTGACAGCGACAACGCGCCGAGGACCGCGATGGAAAGTGACGTCCTGCAAAATCCTGACATGGGATTTCCTCCATTGACGTGGAGCCGCGGCGCGGGCCGGCACGGGCGCTGGCGGCGAAGGTTTCGCGGAGATGTGCGCTCCGGGCGTTGTTCGGTCCGAACAGGCCTCGAAGAACCGGCGGCACCATAGCTACGCCGGAATGACAACGTTGTCTAACGGCTTTTGATGAATTCGTGACGCCTGACGCGTTCTGTATTTTCGAAAAAAAACAAGCCATCCAGCCATTTGCTGGACAGTTTTCAGATCTTCGGCGTCGCGGTCGTCAGATGACTTCGTCATCCGCAAGCGCCACTGAGCGCCAAATGCGCCATTGATGACACCGTTGTCTTCCGCGTCATCGAGAGCGACATCCAACCACGGGGCAGACAACGCGGGCTGAGATCAATCGCGCGGGCGTCGGGCGAGGATCAGTTCGCCCATGACGGGCTGACCGGACTCCATGCGGAGGATCACGCTTTCAGACGCGATGCCGACGAACCCGGCTGCCGCGAGCTCGGAGAACGCCCCGTGCACCGGATGGCGGTAGCGACCCGTCGCAGGCGGAAGTTCGGTCGTCTGCGAAAGACTGGCTTCGACTGAGAAACCGAAGCAGCCACCTGCAGCCAGACGAGCGATGACTGCGTCGTAGACCGGACGCAGATCAGCGACGTAGATGAAGACGTCCGCTGCGACGATCAGCTCCCAACTCGTTGCCGCGTCGCACAGGAACGAGACGAGTTCCGACGCATGCAAGTGCGTGTAACGCCCCTTCGCACGAGCGTATTCGAGCATGCGCGGCGACAGGTCGACGCCGTCGATGAAGCGACCTTCACGGGCGAGATGCTCCGCCAGCAAGCCGGTGCCACAGCCGAGGTCCAGCACGCTCTCGCCGCGATCGGCATCGTGATCGCGAAGGAATTTCGCGAGACGCATCGGAACCGCATACGAGAGATGTTCGACCAGCGTCCTGTCGAAACGGTCGGCGAAGTCGTCGAACAGTCTGCGGATGTAGTCGTCTTCCACTGCCGCCGGAAAAGACCCCGTCAGTGCTGCATGGAAGTGGGCGATCACCGGATCGTCTGCATCGCGTTGCCTCGCCTTGCCGATCGCGACTCGCGCTGCAGGCAGCTCGCCAAGCATCAGCCGTGAGCGGCCAAGCCACTGCCAGCCCTGCGCGTCCTCGGGGTTCGCGGCAAGCCGTTGTTCCAGTTGCGCCGCAGCTGCAGCCGGTTCGCCGGCGAACATGAGGGCGATTGCATATTCGAGCAAAACGTCGGGATCGTCAGGCGCAATGCGCAGCGCCCGTTCGCGGCTGACCAGCGCCGATGCCGGATCACCGAGCGCAGCCTGACACGCCGCAAGCCCGCGCCAGCTTTCCAGCTGTTGCGGGTGATCGGACGTGATGCCGGCAAATGCCTGCAAGGCTTCGGATGTACGGGTCATGCGCTGGAGGCAGCGCGCGCGATGCACGAGCAGTGCGGGTTGACCCGGCGCCACCAGCAGACCCGCCTCGAACGCAGCCAGTGCGTCGTCCAGTCGCTCCAGTTCGAGCGCAGCCAAGCCGCGCGCATTGAATGCAGCGACATTCGACGGCGCGCTCGCACACGCGCGACGTGCAACCTCCATCGCATCGTCGAGGCGATTGCAGCGACGCAAGGCCACCGACAGGTTGACCAGAAGATCCGCATCGTCTGGTGATCGTTCGGCCAGCGGCTCAAGCACATCGAGTGCTTCGGAAAAGCGCGATTGGCCAAGAAGCAAAGCACCGAGCGGCCTTCCTGCCTCGTGCTCACCGGCGCGCAGACAGTTGCGGTAGCCGACCTCCGCATCGGCGACACGGCCAGCGCGATGAATATTTTTTGAGCTTTCCAGAAGGTCGGACACCAGGATCGCAAAGTGCATCTCGAAAACACGATGGTATCAGCGCACGAACGCGATCCGCCCTCGCGGCGATGGTTCGCTGGCACAATCTCGAGGCATCGTCCGGATGCTCGGATGATGCGGGAGACCGCAGGGACGATCGACTCAAACGCGCGCATCCAGTCGACCGCTTCGGTGTGGCGACTCCCGCGGGCGATGAAGCGCGCTCCGGAGCCAGCGTGCAGGGTTGGTGAATTGCGCGCATCCACTTCGACGACAATGGCATGCGCACCACGCTGCAAGCAGTCGGAAACATCGACGAGAGAACACGGATGACGACGGGCACGCCTCCAGCCGACGAAACACTGATTCGATGAATGCATCGCCTGTGGGAAACGACAGCGCCGCGACGACCACGGCGTCCAGCAGCAGCAACACCCGTCACCCAACGGCGACGCTGGCGGCGTCGATCCTTGGATCGAGCCTCGCATTCATCGACGGGTCGGTGATCAATGTCGCGCTGCCGACCATCGGACAATCCCTTGACGCGGGTCCCGCAGCACTGGCGTGGACGATCAACGCATACCTGCTGCCGCTTGGCGCGCTCATTTTGTTGGGAGGCGCCGCGGGCGATCACTACGGTCGCCGGCGGATTTTCCTGCTCGGCCTCGCACTGTTTTTCGTCTCCTCGGTGCTGTCCACGCTCGCACCAACCCAGGCATGGCTGCTGGTCGGGCGTGGACTGCAAGGCATCGGCGCCGCGCTGCTGATGCCCAATAGCCTGGCGTTGCTCGGCGCGAACTTCACCGGGGAAGAGCGCGGTCGAGCGATCGGGACCTGGGCCGCGGTGGGCGCCATCGCCGGGGCAGTCGGACCGGTGATCGGCGGGTGGATCGTCGACCATCTCGGCTGGCGCCCGATCTTCCTCATCAACGTGCCGATTGCTCTCGGGGCGATGTGGCTTGCGTTCCGCTACGTCGAAGAAAGCCGCGACCGGCGGCCGGGCAGCCGGCTGGACTGGATTGGCGGTGTCGTCGCGACGCTCGCGCTCGGGATCGTCGTATGGGGTCTGACGGCCGCAGCGGATCCTTCGACGCATCACTGGACGATTGCACTTGCCCTCGTGATCGGCCTTGCCTTGATGGTGCTCTTCGTGTGGATCGAGCGGATGCAGGGTGACGATGCGCTGATGCCACGCGCGTTGTTTGGCACGTCGACGTTCGCAGGCCTCAGCCTGCTGACCTTTTTTCTGTACGCCGCACTCGGCGGCCTGATCGTGTTGTTGCCCTATGTACTGATCCGCAGCGGCAACTACTCGGGCATCGAGGCCGGTGCGGCGATGCTGCCGATCCCGCTTCTGATCGGAATCGGTTCGCGATTGATGGGGAAGGTTGCCGCGCGCATCGGTGGCCGCTGGCTGCTGTCGGGCGGCGCGCTCATCGTCGCGATCGGCCTCGCGCTTTACGCCCGCATCGATGGAAACGGAATCGATTACTGGCGCGACATCCTGCCGCCGACTTTGATCGTCGCGATCGGCATGGCGATCAGCGTGGCTCCGCTGACGACGTCGGTGATGGGCTCGGTCGACGCGGACCACGTTGGCGCAGCTTCCGGGTTCAACAGCGCGCTGGCGCGGATTGGCGGTCTGATTGCAACCGCGTTTCTCGGTTTCGTGTTTGCGGCGGACGCGAACGGCGGGATGCTCCTTTCACGCGTGCATCTCGCGGCGATCGTCGGGGCAGTGAGTTGCGTTCTGGCCGCGCTGTGCGGGGCCGCGTTGATTCGCGCAGCAGATTCGCAATGACGCGCAACGCATGCTCGCCGCGCTCACCAGTGGCCGGTGCCGGGCGTTCCCTTGACCGGCCCGGCAATGTCGTCGGTCATCCAGCCGCCGTAGAACCCGCCGGGCTGCGGCCTCACGCGCTCGCCATCGACCTCGCAACGCATCCTGCCGGGATAAAACGACAGCCAACCCTTGATGTCTGCGAATGCCGCATCCGGCTCCGGATAGCTCCAGCCCACCGCTTCGAGAACGGGGCGGCCGGGCAGCGCCACCGACCAGTAAACAGCGAGCCCCTTCCACTCGCACATCGATCCGCCGCGCGCGGGAACGAGCACGCTCAGGTCGACGTCGTCGGGAGGAAGGTAGAACGTTGGCGGACTGGCCGTCTCCATCACGCGCAACGCGCGCCCGGTGTCCGCGATGATGCGTTCATCCACCGCGACGATGACGCGGCGCGTGTCCGCGACCAGCAGCGGTGGTCGTGGGAAATCCCAGACCGACACTTGCCCTGCACGCGGGATTTCCGCGAATGGCGGCTTTGCTTGACCGGTGTATTTCCACATGGACAACGCTCGTGGTGAAGATCGCGATGCGCTCATCGTAACTCCGTGCACGTGATCGCCAACCCAACGGACGACGCGCGCCGCAGGTCCTTCGCAAATCCATGATCGCGATTCGTCATTGAAACTCGCTTCATCGACGTCGCGCCCGTCTGCACACGCCGATCGCGTTCCGCTGCCTATCGATCGACGGCGGCCATCATGCGCTCGGCGTAACGCGCGCCGGCGATCCTGTCGGGCGCCAGCGCATCATCGAGTCTCGTCACCTGGTCGTCGTCGAGCATGAGCGTCGCTGCGCGCACGTTGTCTTCGAGATAGGTTCGCCGCTTGGTCCCGGGAATGGGCACGATGTCGTCGCCTTTGCCGAGCAGCCATGCAATGGCCACCTGCGCAGCCGTCGCGGCCTTCTCCGCCGCGATGTCGCGAACGATCTGCGCCGCGCGAACATTGTCGTCGTAGTTCGCACCCTGATAGCGCGGGTCACCACGCCGGAAGTCTCCGTCCGGGTAGTCCTCGGCGCGTCGTGTGCCGCCGGCGAGGAAGCCGCGTCCGAGCGGCGAGAACGCCACAAGCCCGATGCCGAGTTCCCGCAGCAGCGGAATCAACTCCGCTTCGAGATTGCGCTCCCACAACGAATACTCGCTTTGCAACGCCGACACCGGATGCACCGCGTGCGCACGACGGATGTTCGCGACGCCGGCCTCGGACAACCCGAAGTAGCGCACCTTGCCCTGCCGGACGAGATCGCCCACGGTGCCAGCGACCTCCTCCATCGGCACAGCAGGATCGACGCGGTGCTGATACAGCAGATCGATGTGATCGGTGCCGAGGCGTCGCAGCGAACCGTCCACCGCCGCGAGGATCTGCGCCGGTCGACTGGCGAGGTCCATGCCGACCTGTTTTCCGGCTTCGATTCGAAACCCGAACTTGGTCGCAATTGTCACTTCGTTGCGCACGCCCTTCAACGCGCGACCGAGCAGCAGTTCGTTGGTGAACGGTCCGTAGACTTCGGCAGTGTCGAAAAACGTGCACCCGAGATCAAACGCACGATGGATCGTGGAGATCGACTCGGCGTCGTCGGCGGGGCCATACGACTGGCTCATGCCCATGCAGCCGAGGCCGATCGTCGACACGTCGAGTCCGTGGGTGCCGAGCTTGCGATGAACGAGGGGCATCGATTTTTCCTATCGAATTTGAACTGAGGTTGCGAGCACGCATTCGGGTCCCTGCGGTGCGCGAGTGGCCTTGAAGAAATGAATGCGAAAGCCGTGTGCAGCGCAGACAAAAACGGGTCGGGTTCCGCGCTCGCCTTGCGTGCACGTGCCTGCTGCGCAACTGCTTCAAACGGGTCGAATCTCGCCGTGCCTGCGCAACTGGGTGCACCAGGCAATGAGCGCAAGGAGCGCCAGCTGGATCGGCAGCCGCACCAGCAGCGCCCAGTATGGAACGTCGAACAACTCCGGTCGTTGCAGCATGTAAAAGTGGCACGGTGTCACCGCAAGGGTGAGCAGGAACAGGCCGATTCCCGCAGCGCGACGCGTGCGATGCCACAACAGGCCGACCGCGCCCAGCAATTCGAAGACTCCGCTGACCAGCACCGCAGCACGCGGCCACGGAATCGATGGCGGAACGACGCGCATCTCGACCTCGGTCAGCGCGAAATGCGCAATCCCGCCGATGAAGAACCACGCAAAAACGAACAAGATCCCCGCGACACGCCAGTGCCCGAGCGGCACCGGCGCAAACGCGCGAACGAGTGCGCCAGGCCCACGACCGTCCATCCGACGCCTACGCGCCACGCACGCGACGCGTCAGTCCCTTGAGGAAATTGCGCAGCATCTGGTCGCCACACGCGCGGTAGTTCTTGTGACCGGGTTGCCGGAACAGCGCGGAGAGTTCCGGTTTCGTGACGGAGAATCCGGCCTCGTCGAAAATCCGGTGCATGTCGTCGTCCTTGAGTTCGTAGGCGACGCGCAGCTTCTTGAGCACCAGGTTGTTGGTCATGCGTTTTTCGACAGGGCGTGGCGGCAACGCATCATTGCGTCCGCGACGTTGGACGACCAGGCCGTCGAGCACATGCGCGAGAATGCGGTCACTGCATTCGACGTAACCCTCCTCGTCGTCCCGCTTCAGCAAGGCCTGCACATCGGAGCGTTCGAGTTCGAACGCCGGGTCGACCAGACGGGCCATCTCGATCACATGGGTGTCGGACAGATCGAGCATGTAGCGGAGGCTGCGCAGCACATCGTTGTTGATCATCAGGATTCCGTATGGCGCCTGCCGCGCGAGATCACGCGCTGGAGGCGGCCGGCGATCGTACATCGCCCGCTCGATCCTTGCGCCATCGCAGTGCGCCGGGTGGAAGTGGCACGGCGAAAAGCCGTTCAGCGAAACGCGCGATGATCTGTGATGAAGGAATTCTGCATTGCTCACCCCGGACCGCGTCCGGAGTGGGCAGCATCACTTGATGGGTCAGTGAACTCAGTGCGCGAGCGTCGCGTCGGCCGCGTTTGAATTCAGCGTCACCGGAACTTCCATCACCGAATCGACGGAGATCCCGTTGGCCTTTGCCGCTTCGCGCACCGCGCTTTCGTTCGGCGCATCGTAGACGCAATAGGTTTTGGTCTTGTCGCTGTTGGCGTACGACATTTCCCACTTCACGTTGAATTTCGCGTTGGTGGCGTTGATCTTTTCCTTGGTGGCCATGTCGAGCCCTGCAAGAGCACCTGCCGGGAACGTGCGTTCGACCATGTAGCGATGCTGGGTCGCGTCTGTCTTTGCGCTGGCGGGCTCGGCAGCGGCGGCGTTGCCGACGAACAGCAGGGTGAGAGCGGCGATGAGCAATTTCATGGATTCTCCGATCGGACAGGTTCAGGGTTCGGGCGTGCATGGCGAACGCGAGGTGCGCCCGCCGATCATGATCGCGCACGCGTCCGTCTGCAACGGCAACATTGGCGACCGCGGCGCGCACCAAGCGTGAGCAATCGGGCTCCAACACCCGGTTCGGACCCGCATTCGACCCCGGGCTCGTCCTTCAGGGGGAAGCGCCTATCGCGAAGAATCGGCGGCATCAGGCAAGCGGATGCCGAGATCCGACCACGCGAACTGTCCGAGGATGTTCAGCGCAAGAACGCTGTCCCGCGTCGCCGGATTCGACAACTGCGCCCAAAGATCTTCAGGCACGTGATGGAACAGTACGCGACGCTGGCTATCGAACAGCACGAAAAGTTTCTGCCCGCCCCGCTCATAGGCAAGGTCCTGAATGATGCCGGCCCAGATCATGGCAACCCCTGTTGGTTGCCAGTCATTACGCGAAAACGCGGCGGGACCGGACACGGTCTCGATCATCTCGTTGTAGACGTGCGGGCTGTCGCCTCTCCGGTCAGCGGCATCGCGAGGTTAAACCTCGGCTGTTGCAAGCGGTCGGACGATCAGCTGTCCATGCCCAACGCAGTGCGCACCTGGCGCAACATCGCCTCGGCGTCCGAGCGCTGGTTGAAGACTCCCATGTCGAGCCGCCCATGCGTTTCCGTTCCAATCGCGATCGTGAACGTCGTCGGATTCCCGTCCGACCGGCGCTCGAGAATTCCAATCGAGGACAGAGTGTCGAAGCGATGGATCGAGGTCTGTCTGCCGCCCAATGGGGACAGCGCGATCCAGACCAGCTGCCGGGATGCGGTATCGATGGACACCAGGTGCCTCGGCATCCATAGCGCGAGTCTCAGGCAGTACGCGCCAAAGGCCAGAAACGCGACGATGGAGACGATCGACGCCAGCAGCCCTCCAACCTTTGCCCAGGTCGACACGTCGCCCATCGACCGGGCGACGACAACGAAAATGCCTGAAGACGCGATCGCCAGAATTGCGACGACTGCAAACGTGACTCGCAGCGGCGCGCTGCGTGGCTCAACGTAGCGAAATGCACCGGAGGTTGGATCCACCGAAAACGTCATCCCGTCCTCGTCGTTGCCTCATGCGCATGTGACATCCTGCCCTTTCGGTTGAAGGCACGACGAACAGTGCGACGTCAGTGCCTCCGTCCGGTGGGCTGAACGGTCGTCGACTGCCGGCGCGGCGTGATGCGTGTCATTTCCGCGGCGCGGCACACAGATTCAACGTCGCCAGATCGTCGTGAAACGCCTTGAGGGCAGCAGTCTCGTCCGCATCGTCGGGCAGTGCAACGTTGACCTCGATGGAATGTCCGTGGTTGATGTCGTTGGCGAATCGCGCTCTCGCACCCGGCGTTCGCGCTTCGAAGTTCTTCAGTGCCTTGTCGGTATCGGGCTCGATCGAGACCTTGCGCACGTCCTGTGACGAGGTCGAGTCGTTTCGGGTCACAACGAATGGATAGTCCATGGGAGTTCCGGCTGGTGGGTGTTTGATATCGAGCACAGTACACGAAGCGACCATTGATCTTGGCGGAACGACCCCGACAGCCCAGTCTCAGCGCCACGAAGACCTCTACGCGGCTTCGTCTGCACACTCTTTCACTATTCTTCATTCGCACTTCCGGCACTTCATTTGCCGCAATGGCCCGATGGCGACTCCCATCAACCGGAGTTCCCCATGCACCTGCGCCACATCCTGTTCGTCACTGCCCTTTGTCTCGCGGCAGACCTCACCCCCGCGTTTGCGTCGACTGGCACGGGATCAGGCTCTTCGCGCTCAGCCACAGAGCCCGACGGCTGGACCGTGGCCGATCCCGCCAGGCTCGGCTGGAACCTTGCTCCGTTTGCCGAACTCGAACGCCGCGTGGCGTCCGACGAGTGGAAGGGACTCACCAGCGTGGTTGTGGCCGATCACGGTCAACTGGTGTACGAGCGCTACTTCGGTGATGAGACCCGCGACACGCTGAACGACATGCGGTCGGCGACGAAGAGCGTCACCTCTCTCCTCGTCGGCGCCGCGATCGATCGCGGTGCGATTTCCGCCGTCGATGCACCGGCATTTCCGTTCTTCGCCGATCAACGTCCGTTGGCGAATGCCGATCCGCGCAAGGATGCGATCACCATCGAAGACCTGCTGACGATGAGCTCGCTGCTCGAATGCGACGACAGCAACCCGTACTCGTCCGGCAACGAGGAGCGCATGTACGTGACCGAGAGCTGGTTGCGCTTCGCGCTGGAGATCCCGGTGAAGGGATTCGCACCGTGGATGACGAAACCGGCCGACAGTCCCTACGGCCGATCGTTTTCGTACTGCACGGCAGGCTCGTTCGTCGCAGGCGCGGTGGTGGAACGGGCGACGAAGCAGCGACTCGATCGGTTTGCCGCCGACGTGCTCGAGAAGCCGCTCGGCATTGCAAACGCTCACTGGAACCTGTCACCGGAGGGAATCGGAATGGGCGGCGGCGGCGTGCGCTATCGCAGCCGCGACATCGCGAAGATCGGCGCGATGGTCGCCGACGGCGGTCGCTGGAAAGGCAAACAGATCATGTCGAAACGCTGGATTGACGCCACGCTCACGCCGCACGCGCAGGCGCGCGACGATGCCGAATACGGCTATCTGTTCTGGCGCTTCCATTTCCCGATCGACGGCAAGGACACACCAGTCTGGGCAATGTCGGGCAATGGCGGCAACTACGTGTTCATGCTGCCGGCGCGCGGACTCGTCGCGGTCGTGACGGCTCGCAATTACAACCAGTCGTTCGCGCATCCGCAATCGCAGGCAATCTTCCGCGAGATCGTCCTCAAGGCGCTGCCGCCGATGCGTTGAGCAGCTCGGGCGGCAGCCACGGCGACGCGAGCACACGCGTGCGTTCAAGGGCGACCGCGCGCCCGATCGAGTCGACGATCCCGGCGAATGCGGGATCGTCGGCAATCGGGCGGAACAGCGGCGAGACGCGCAGCCACGTTGCATCACGGAACCCCGCCGCGACCGCATGATGCAACGCGTCGATGGCTGCGGCACGCTCGCTTCCACGCAGCAGCGCAACATCGATCCACGCGTCGGCATCGTGGCCGGCCGCCTGCGTCGCAATGAGGTCGGCACGCGACGCCAGTGCCGCGACGTCGGGCGCGTCTGCGTACAGGTCGACCAATGCCCGCGGACGGCTCTGGTGCGGTCGCAACGCGGCGGCTTGCGCGAACAGCGATTCGGCGCGTCCGCGATCGCCCCGGACCAGAGCGAGTTCACCAGCGAGGAGATACAACTGCGGATGCAGCGGACGCTTCATCGCGACGGCCAGAGTCGCATCGGCTTCGGCAAAGCGCCCCTGCGTGTAGAGAAATCGCGGGTACGCGACGTTGCCGAAGACGTTGTCCGGATAGAGTTCGAATAGTTTCGCAAGGCGCTGTTCCGCCGCCGCCGGAAAGCCGAGCAGGTCGAGATTGCGGGCAATCTGCAGATCCAGAAAGCGCGGTCGTGCGCCGGAGCGTTCGACTTCGATATTCGACGCGAGCGCGTCGGCGAGACGCCCGCGCTCGACATAGAGATTCGCTGCGGACGCGAGAGCGCCTGTGCGAGCCGTCGGATCGAGAGCGACCGCACGCTCATATTCCACGATCGCGGCATCGACGTCGCCGAGGCAGTCGTGCGCGTATGCGAGTGCGTTGTGCGCGGCGCCGTTCGCCGAATCCCGGCCGATTGCGCGTTCCGCGATCCGCTGTGCGCGTTGCGCCGCTTGCGGGTCCGCGTTGTACAGACACACGCTCGCGCTCAACGCGCGGCTGAGGCCGAGATCCGCCACGACGTTCCCGGGTTCGTCGCGAAGGAGATCTTCGTACAACGCGATTGCGCGCTCGTTGTTGTCCGCTTGGCCGATGCCCGCGTAGTACCCCGCACGTTCCATGCGCGGATCGCCAACGGGTGCAACTTCGGGTCGCGGCAGCAGCGCGGCGACGATGCCGAGCGCGACCACCCCGGCAGCCACGAGGCCAGAGACGACCGCGACTGGACGGCGCGACGGCGTTGCGTGGGCGACGATTGCCTCCACTCGCGGCATGCTGCACAGCTGATACCCCTGCCCGCGTACGGAGCGGATGTAGCGCGGACGCCGACCGTCGTCACCAAGACCCTGGCGCAACAGCTTGACGCGCTGCGTGACCGTTTCCTCGTTGACGATCGCTGGTGCCCACACCCGCTCGATCAGCTCGTCGAAGCCGACGACACGATCGCCCTGCTCGATCAGGAAACGCAGCAACTGGAAGCTGAGTCCGGCGACATCGAGGACCTTGCCGTCGCGTTCGACCTGCTGGCGGGCAAGGTCGATGCGGAGGTCGTCGAGAAGAAAAATGCGTGGAGGAGCCATCAATCGACACAGTTGCTGTCAAGCGGGCGCCCATGATAACTCCCGCCATCGCGATGACAGATCGTGATCGTCATGACGTTTCACCGTTGCGGCGTGCATCCGCAGTCGTGCAGGATTCAATGCGACGCTGCACGCTGGAAGCAGATGACCCGTGGAACGCAGCCAATGGACGCTCCGGTAAAACCGCCATCGAGCGACACCCTTTTTTCGGGCCCCTGGCGCAATCTCGCGATCGGCGCAGTCGGCCTGTGCTCGATGATCGCGTTCGAGGCGATTGGCGTCGCAGCCGGAATGCCGGCTGTCGCCGCCGCACTCGATGGCGTGCCGCTGTATGCGCTGGCGTTTGCCGGAACGCTGGCCGGATCCGTGGTCGCGATGGTGTGGTCCGGCCACGACTGCGATCGCCACGGTCCGTTTCGCTCGATGGGCGCCGGCCTGTTGCTCTTCGCGACAGGCCTGCTGCTGGCCGGACTCGCCGGCTCGATGGCGATGCTGATCGCCGGACGCATCCTTCAGGGGTTGGGCGTCGGTGCCCTCGGAGTTGCACTCTATGTGGCAACCGCTCGCGCGCTCCCGTCGGCGTTGCACCCGCGACTGTTCGCGTTGTTCTCGTCCGCCTGGGTCGTCCCTGCGGTCATCGGCCCGGCGATTTCCGGATGGATCGTCGACCACGGGAGTTGGCGCTGGCTTTTTCTCGGCATCCTCGTGCTGCTGGTGCCCACCGCCGCGTTGATCCTGCCGCCGTTGCGCAGGCAGAACGAGCCGATGGAGCATGCGCGATCGTCATGGTGGATGCTGCCGTGGTCGATTCTCGCGGCCAGCGCGAGTGTGACGCTGTCCATCAGTGCAATGGCGGGATCGTGGGCATTCGCAGTCGTGGTTGCATCACTCGCCGCGCTGCTCGCCGCCGCTGCCAAGCTGTTGCCCGCAGGAACGTTGCAAGGAGTTCGCGGCCTGCCCACCGTCATCGCATTGCGCGGCCTCGGATCGGCCGCGTTTTTCCTGTGCGAGGCCTTCATCCCGCTGTGGCTGCACGATCAGCGTGGCTGGTCGATCACCGCCGCCGGCGCCGCGTTGAGTGGAGGGGCCCTCAGCTGGAGCATCGGCAGTCATCTGCAGTCGCGGATCATCCGTGATGCGCGCAGACGCGCATGGCTCGGGCACGGCTTCGTGCTGTTGTGCGCGGGCATCGCCATCTGCGCTGCCGGCGTGCTCGGCGTGCTGCCGGACTGGACACTTCTGGTCGGCTGGTCGATCGCGGGACTCGGAGTCGGTGTGTCGCTGCCGATGGTCAGCGTGCTGACTCTGAAACTCGCTCCGCGCGAACTGCAGGGCACCTACTCGTCGGCCATCCAGCTCTGTGCCGCGCTCGCCACCAGCGCGGCGCTCGCGGGCGGTGGGTTGATGTTCTCGCTGCTGCAGGCAACCCGGCCGATGGCCGCCTTCGCAAGTGTGTTCGCGATCGCGCTCGGTATCGCCGCACTTGCGACGGTCCTCGCGCAGCGGGCTTATCCGGATCAGCCGGATTGACGCGCCAAGCTGCGGTCAACAGGAGAGCGGCATGTGGGGGATGGACGTCGGAGAATGCGGCGGCCGTGGTTCAATTCTGGATGCGGATCCGGATCGGGTACTACGCGCCGGACACGTGCGAGGGGCCAGATGGACGTTTCATTGCCGAGGCTCGGGTCGCCCTTCAAGCCCGAGGGCTCACTGGCTTGCACGAACAGCTCGTGGTCGCCGTTGGGCAATCCGTGTCTGTCGAACCTGCGAAGGTAGCGACCTTGCGGCGTGGGCACGTCGCACGCCGTCGCGACGTCGATCGTGGCGAACCCTCCGGTGTCTCCCGCGCTCCTGTTCTCGTTGCTCGGCACCGGAAGCACCATCAGTTCCGGTGTCCAACCCGCGTCGCTGCGGTTGCCGACCACGACGTGCAGACGAACCACGCCTGACGCCGCGACGCATCCAGGCGGTGGCGCACCCGGATGATGCGTCTCATCCACCTGCAGCGAACCGCCGTGCGCGTCGGACTGGTCGTTGATGAAGAACAGGTTGACGCGCGCATCGGTCGAGGTGACTGTTGCGTTGTTCCAGAGCTTTTCGTCCGCCGGTCCGAGCGGCAGATTGAAGTCGTCGAACTGCGTCATCGACGCGCACGATCCATTTTCCGCGCCGCCTGGATGAACTAGCGCGGATCGCGCAACGCATGCACCGTGTAGAACTCGCTCGCGATCTTCCACTGGCCGTGCGTCTTGACCAGATGCAGGGTCTTGAATCCATATCCGCCCTTGCGGGTTCCGCGAATCCGCGTCACGAAATCCAGCGACACCTGCGCGAGCGGTCCGTCCTGCTCGATACGCACATTGTGGAAGGTTTGCGCATAGTGGGTGCCGCTGGCAAAAACAGATTTCCGAAAGCGCTCATACCGTCGCGTATCCACGTGCGCAGGGTCCCCGCCGGGTCCGAGCAGCTCGTCAGTGGAAGAAAATGGAATGTCCTTGTCGAGAAGAAGTGCTTCAAACGCGCTTTCGTCACCTGTGCTGACCGAACGCGTATACGTCGACAGCACAGTCTCGATGGCGCGGCGATCGTCGGGCGATGTCTGATGCACGCTGACGTATCGAGGAATTTTTTCCGCCGCGACCCCGATCGACATGGATGCAAACAAAGCGAAGAAACCGCACAGCAGACGACAGCACATGGTGCGAGCTCCAGGTCGGAAAGGACGGGCGATTCCCGCAGAAAAAGCATGGGTCCGCGAGGCACACTGCGACCCGATGACCGACCCACAAGTTCCCGACCGGAGTGCGCTATCCGTGCGGATGAGCCAACGCGAAATCGAGTCCCGCGCAAACCGCGGCGACCTGGGCCGCATTGCATTGGGCCGGTGTTGCGCGCGGGCTGTCGGGGTACACCTCGGTCGTCGTCGTGTAGCGCGCGCCGGTGATGCCAGCGCAGAGGCCGAGCGGCTTCATTGAATACTCGATCACGCCTTGCGCGATCATTGGCGAATCGATGATCTCGCCTTTGGCGTCCGCGGCTGCGATGTGCGTCACTTTCGCGACCGCGGAGATCACCGCCTGCTGGAACGCCGGCTGCGGATTGTCGCTGTCGTCGACGACGTAGAACCCATCGGGAATCTCGCTGGGAACGCTCTCCACACCATCACGCGCGGCGAGCGCCGGTCGAAACTCCGACTCGTCGGTATCGGTGGTTTCATGCAGGTCGATGTGTACGAGAAAGCGTCCGCGCAGTGGCGCAATCAGTGCGATGAGCGCAGCGGATTCCGGCGCCGGGCTGTCGTCGCGGAACGAGCGGTTCGGATCCAGTGCCAGCGGATTCCAGCGATGGATGCGCTCATACGCCCACGGACTGACGCACGGCACGACGACCAGATTGACGCGCCCTTGATAGCGTGAGGCTTGCGCGTCGACGAACTGCAAGGCGCCATGGACACCGCTGGTTTCGTAGCCGTGCACGCCACCGGTGACCAGCGCGCATGGAAGCTCGTCGCGCCATTCACGACTCTTGAAGGCAAACAACGGATAAGTCTCCGGGGAATAGTCGAGCTGTCCGTACTGGACGACGTCGAAGCGCGGCGAGAGTCGCTCGATTTCGTGCAGGACATCCGTTTCGTAACTGCGCTGTCGCGTCTGCCGGGCACGCCAATCGGACTTTTCCGCGGCGCCCCACGGTTGGCCAGGGGTGCCGATGGGATACGGTGCGTGCGTCGTCATGGCGTTGCTCGGTCAGCGATGGGTCGGGGAACAGACGAGACTTTACACGCCCGCGCCTCCTCCGCCCCGCTGGTTTGTGCCAGGCCGTCCCTGCTAGCCTCGACTGACCCACCCATTGATGCCCCGGCCGGAATCCTTGATGCACCTTTTGGAGCGTCGCGACACATGATCGTCTTGCGCAATCTGATCCTGACCTGTGGCGCTGCGTGGATGATCGCAGCTGCGTGCCCTGCAGACGCAGCCACCCCGCGACCGCTGACGATCGAGCGGCTCTACAGCCTGCCGTCGATCATCGGGACGCGCCCCGAAAATCCGCAGTGGTCTCCCGACAGCCGGCGCCTCGCATTCCTGTGGAACGACGAAGGAACAAATTTTCGCGACGTATGGATCGCGGATGCCCGCGGCGGGAAGCCGGTCCGCATCACGTCGATGCCGCGTCCCGAAAATCCGCCCAACCCCGGCAGCGACGTCGCACAGCTCCAGCGTGTCGCGCGTGCGGAAAGCGATCCGGGTGTATCGGAGCTCGTGTGGGCACCGGATGGCCGACATCTGGTGTTCGTGGTGCATGGCGCGCTGTATCAGGTGCTGCCCGGACAACCGGCGCAGCGTCTCGGCAGTGACGACACGTCCGCATCGCAGATCGCGGCGTCCATCAGAGCGCGATCGATCGCATATCTCTCGGCCGGAAATCTGTGGACCGCCGACCTCGCGGGATCGAAACCCGCATTCCGGAAAATCCGCTCACGCGCAAACCGCGATGTCGAGGTCGAGTCCTTCGTCTGGTCGGACGATGGCGCGCGTCTCGCCTTCATCGAAACGGATGCATCGCAGGTTCCAACGCGCGGCATCCCGGACTACCTCGGTGAGTCCAGCCGACTCATCGACGTGAAGCGGCCCTACCCGGGCGAGCCCTCGGAGTCGCGTCGCCTCGGTGTCGTCGCGACCAGCGGCGGTGACGTTCAGTGGATGGATCTCGGAGACAACCTCCTCGAACCGATCTTTGGCGTGCGCTGGTCGCCAGACGGAACACATCTGCTGGTCGACAAGAGCGACCTGTATGTCAAGGACCGTCGCTTGCTCGTGCTCGACGTCGACACCGGACGATCGCACGCGCTGGTGCGCGAGATCAATCCGAAGAACGTCACCGCCGAATGGTGGGCGGAGTGGGCACCGGATGGGCGTGGCGTTTATTTCACGTCGGATCGCGACAACGACTATCACGTCTATTTCCAGTCGCTCGAGGGCGGCGAGCCGAAGGCAATGACAGCCGGTCCGTGGGCGGTGTTCTCGGCCAGCCTCTCACCTGCGGCACACGCGTTGTTTGTCGTCACCAACGCCGGCAATGCCGAATCGCGTCGTGTGTCTCGCGTGCCGCTCGATGGCGGCCCACCGGAGTTGCTCACGCAGGCCGAAGGCGCACATCGGCCCTCCGTGTCGCCGGACGGCACACTGCTTGCCGATCTCCACTCCAATGATGTGACGCCACCCGACTTGTATCTTCAGTCGGCGAACAGACCGAGCGCGAAGGCGCCGATCGTGCGGCAGGTCACGCATTCGCCAGTGCCCGAGTTCACCGACTACCATTGGGTCGCGGCGAAGTACGTGGTCTTTCCGAATGTCAACGACGGCACGCCGCTGCACGCGCGACTCACACTGCCGCCGGACTTCGATCCGGCGAAGAAATATCCGGCGATCCTCGGTTTGGCGTACAGCAACACCGTCCACGATGTGTCGCTATCCGGGCACCTACCAGGCCGGCGTCGCTGGCGCGCCGGCCACCAGCCTCTTCCACGCGCTCACCGGCGAAATGCAGACCATGATGGCGCCGCAGAGACACGAAGCGCAGTACGCACGGTCATCGGCATTCATGCGCTCGGGGCTCTCGCCGGACACCTGATGTT
>NZ_JBDSWZ010000017.1:0-12183 GCF_039926425.1 Dokdonella sp. | reverse complement strand
GCCGCCGGATGCGTTTCAACTCATCGGTGATTTAGACCACCTTGGCGTATGAGCTGGGCGCACGATTACTGCAACTCTTTGATTGAAAAGAATTTCGGCGACGCGCCGCGACCGCGCACGATTTCGACGGTGCGTCCGGTTCCGCACCAGCCGCGTAGTTCGGAAGCACGGTGTCACTGACGACGCCGGCCAACTCCCTACGCGAAGGATCCGACATGACCCCTCCAAACTCTCCCGGCAGGCGTTGCCTGCTTGCTGCGATCACCGTCTCGACACTCGTGATCGCACCCGCAACATTCGCCCGGTCCGTGTACGTGCTGACCGCAACCAACGAGATCACGACTGTCGATGACGCGACACCTGGCGCGCCCGGCCCGCTGCTTCCGGTCAGCGGGCTTGTTGCCGGCGATGCGCTCGTCGCCATCGATGTGCGGCCGCAGAACAATCACCTGTACGGCCTTGGCTACAACGGCGGCACCGCCTCGGTGCGCCTGTATCTGATTGAATCGCGATCGGGTGCGGCCGTTGCGACGTCGCTCGGCGAAGCGGGATCCTACGTCGATGCGGGCGGTGCTCCTCTGCCGATCATCGGCAGCGCAATCAACATCGATTTCAATCCGACGGTTGACCGTTTGCGCGTGGTCACCGACACCGGGCAATCGTTTCGCATGAATCCCAACAACGGCGCACTGGTCGACGGCGACTTCGGCGGTGCGGCGGGCTCGGTGACCGGTGTGAATCCGGATGGATCGGCCAACGGTGCAGCGACCACGTTCAATGCAGCTTCGTATGCGAACAATCGCGCGAATGTGTCTGCAACCACGCTCTACGTGGCGGACGCAGGCACCGATGCGCTCTACATCGTCAATCCGCCCAACGCGGGCACGCTCACCAACCCGCTGCCGCTGACGCTGGACGGGAATCCGCTGGATATCGAGGCGCAGACCGGATTCGACATTCCGTCCTCCGTCAATGTCGCCGCCAACGCGAGCCCGGCCACCGGCGTCGCATACGCTACGTTTTCTGTCGGCGGCGAATCGGGTCTGTATCAGGTCGAGCTCTCGACCGGTGCAACCACGCAGGTCGGCACGTTCGGCGGATTGGCCGTCCGCTCGATCGCCGTCTCGGACGTGGCGATTGCCGCGCAGTCGCTGAACGCGACCGGCACCAGCTTGCAGCGATTCCTTGCTGCGTCGCCATCCGCATCGGTCAACGTGAACATTACCGGCGTGTCTGCAACGGAACGTCTGGTCGGATTCGACCTTCGTCCCGCCACCGGCCAGTGGTTTGCTTTGGGCGTCGACGCATTGGCAAACGCAGCGAGCCTGTATCGCATCGATCCGCAAACCGGCGCAGCCACATTGATTGGAGCGAATGCGGGCCAGATTGCGTTCGTTGATGCGCTCGGCGCACCGGTGGACATGACCGACGGCACGTATGGTGTGTCGTTCAATCCCGTCGTCGACCGCGTTCGCGTTGTCGCGTCCAACGGCCTGAACTTCCGCGCCAACCCGATCACCGGCGGTGCCGTGGACGGCGATCTGGGCGGCGCGGCTGGTTCGATTCCCGGAACCAACACGGATGGCCCGGTCACCGGCGCCATCGGCAGTACCGGACTTGACGGCGCCGCCTACTCGAGCAATGTGGCCGGCACGACCGTCACCACCCTCTTCACCCTGGATGCGACGGGCGATCGGCTGTACATCCAGAACCCACCGAACGTCGGCGTGCAAACCGCTCCGGTCGACGTGACGTTCAATGGCGCGCCGGTGGATTTTGCACCGACGACCGGATTCGACATTCCGCCCGGCCCCGCTGCGGCGGCCAGCAACGCCCCAGTGGACGGTTCGGGTTTTGCTGCGCTGACGGTTGCCGACGGCACGCACCTGTATCGTCTGGCCCTCGCCAGCGGCGCGCTGGAAGACCTGGGTTCGATCGGCGACGGCACCGCACTGAGCATCGGACTGGTGATCGGCGACGTGTTGGACGATGTCATCTTTGCCGACGGCTTCGACTGACTCCACGCGAGGCGCTCTCGGCCAACAAGTTGATCTGGAACTCTCACATGCCCCTCTCCGATCGCGGATCGGAGAGGGTTTTTGTCTGTCGTGTCAGTCCATTGCACAAGCGATAGCCCACCCGCTGCGACCCTCCGCAGGATCGCGACGCAACAACAATGGTCTGCCTTCGCGCGGCCGCGCACCGACCAACGCAGCGCCCGCGAGCTCGCATCGCGACATCCGGCCTGGAAATGCACGGCACTGAAGGCCCTCGCGCGGATCGGCGAAGCGGTCCCATCGCATGCGGATCTGGCGTAATCTACGCGGCTCGCACCGTTCTGCAATCCGCCCCCGATGATTCCCGAACTCGGTCAATTTGCCCTCATCCTCGCGCTCTTGCTGGCATTGGCGCAGTTCATCCTGCCGATCCTTGGCGCGCACCTCGGCAACCGCGCACTGATCGCCACTGCACGCCCGGTCGTTGCCGGGCAAGCGGTGTTCGTCGCCGCCGCATTTGCCTTCCTGACGTATGCGTTCGCCACGCAGGACTTCTCGGTCAGCTACGTGCAGCAGAATTCAAACTTGCTGCTGCCGTGGTATTACCGCATTACCGCGGTGTGGGGCGCGCACGAAGGCTCGTTGCTGCTGTGGGTGCTGATCCTCAACGTGTGGACCGTCGCGGTCGCGGCATTCTCGCGCCGCCTGCCGGATGCGTTCATCGCGCGCGTGCTGGGCGTGCTGGGTTTCATCAGCTTCGGGTTCCTGCTGTTCACGCTTCTGGCGTCGAATCCGTTCCTGCGCGCACTGCCGGTGCCGCTCGATGGCATCGACCTCAATCCGGTTCTGCAGGATCCGGGAATGATCGTCCATCCGCCGATGCTCTACATGGGCTTCGTCGGCTTTTCGGTTGCGTTCTCGTTCGCGATCGCCGCGTTGCTCGGTGGTGAGCTGGATGCGCGCTGGGTGCGCTGGGCGCGTCCGTGGACGAACGTTGCGTGGGGATTCCTCACGCTCGGCATTGCGCTCGGTTCCTGGTGGGCGTACTACGAACTCGGCTGGGGCGGCTGGTGGTTCTGGGATCCGGTCGAGAACTCGTCATTCATGCCGTGGCTGGTCGGCACCGCACTGATCCATTCGCAGGCGGTCACCGAAAAGCGCGGCTCCTTTCGGGCATGGACACTGTTGCTCGCCATCTTCGCATTCTCGCTCTCGTTGCTCGGCACGTTTCTGGTCCGCTCGGGCGTGCTGACGAGCGTGCATTCGTTTGCCAGCGATCCAAAGCGCGGCCTGTTCATTCTGACGTTCCTTGCGATCGTCGTCGGCGGATCGCTGCTGCTCTACGCCGTGCGGGCGCCAAAGGTGTCGGGCGGCGAACCGTTTGCCGCCGCGTCTCGCGAAACGGCATTGCTGATCAACAACCTGCTGTTCACCTGCGCCGCGGCAATGGTGCTGCTTGGAACCTTGTACCCGATGCTCGGCGATGCATTCGGACTTGGTCGCATTTCGGTCGGCCCACCCTACTTCGGCTTCATGTTCGTGCTGCTCATGCTGCCGGTGGTTCTGTTGCTGCCCTTCGGTCCGTTCATGCGCTGGCGCCAAGGCAGTGTGAAAACCGCGATGCGTGCACTGCGACCGGCGCTACTCGTCGCCGTTCTCGCAGGTGTCGCGACATGGCTGGTTGCGCGTGATCTGCCGTGGAAGGGAATCGCCGGCGCTGCGGCGTCGCTGTGGGTCGGCCTCGGCATTGTGACGTATGGGTTCTCGCGCTGGCGCAACGCATCGCGCGGACGCCGCTTCACACCCGAGATGGTCGGCATGATGTGCGCGCATTTCGGTGTTGCGGTGTTCCTTGTTGGCGTGCTGATCGTCGAGGCAACCAGCGTCGAGAAGGACGTGCGCATGGTTCCAAACCAGGTGGTGCAGATCGGCGCGCTTGGATTTCGCTTCGATGGCGTCACCAACGCCAGTGGTCCGAATTTCACCGCGCAACAGGGCACGCTGTCCGTGCTGCGCAACGGTGCGATCGTTGCATCGCTGCATCCGCAGAAGCGCGTGTACACGCGTACCCAGCAATCGCAGACCGAGTCGGCAATTGATCCTGGCCTGTTCCGCGATGTCTACGTTGCGCTGGGTGAACCGGTCGGCGACGACGGAGCATGGGCGGTCCGCGTTTATGTGAAGCCGTTCGTCCGCTGGATCTGGCTCGGCGCGTTGTTCATGATGCTCGGCGGGTTCATTGCGGCGGCGGATCGGCGGTTCCGCGCCATTGCAGGCGTGGCGGAGACGCGCGCTGCCAATCGCGACAGCGCCGATGAACGCGCGACACCATTGGTGCCGATTGCCGACGGCGGCCACCTCGACCGCGGTCGTCCCGCATGACGCGCCTGCTTCCGTTCGCCGGCTTCGTGCTGGTGTTGGCGCTGCTCGGGTTCGGCATCTGGTGGAGCAGTCATCACGATTTGCGCGAAGTCCCGTCACCGCTGATCGGCAAGGCAGCACCGACCTTCGCACTGCCGCTGCTCGACGATCCGTCGAAGACGCACGGCAGCAAGGAACTCGCCGGCCAGCCGTATCTGTTGAACGTGTTTGCCAGCTGGTGTGTTGCGTGCCGTGACGAACATCCGATCCTGATGCGCGAAGGCAAGCGTCTCGGCATCACGCTGGTCGGCTTCGACTACAAGGACGAGCCCGCCGACGCGAAGCGCTGGATCGCGCAGTACGGAAATCCCTACGACATCGTCGTCGCCGATCGGGCCGGAGACGTTGCAATCGACTTCGGCGTGACCGGAGCGCCGGAAACGTTCCTGGTCGATGCGCAGGGCATCGTGCGCTACAAGTACATCAGTCCGATCACGCCGGACGTGATCGCGACGGAACTGCTGCCGCGGATTGCCGCGTTGAAGAAGGCAGTGCCATGAGAACCGATCGCTGTGAGTCGGCGCTGTTGAATCGCCCGCCTCCTTCAGCGTCGTCATTCCCGCGAACGCGGGAATCGCTCCTGACGTCGCGGCGCGCGAGAAACGACTCCTCTCTTCGCGGCAGAGACGTCGGAGAAGGATGGATGGATGAGTCATTGACAGGCGATTCGAGCGATTCCCGCGTTCGCGGGAATGACGTCATCGGGAGAGCGTGTCGAATCGCCAATGGGCCGCGCGTCGTCTTCGCGATCCTGCTGTCGCTGTTCGTCTCTTTCCCCGCCTTCGCCGTGGTCGATCCATTGCCGTTCAAGGATCACGCCGAGGAGCTGCGCTTCCAGGCACTGACGCGTCAGTTGCGCTGCCTCGTCTGCCAGAATGAAAGTCTCAATGATTCAGGTGCGCCACTCGCCGCCGACCTTCGGCACGATGTGTTCGAGCAGATGCAGTCGGGCAAGAGCGATGACGAGATCAAGACCTGGCTGACGTCGCGCTACAGCGATTTCGTGCTGTACGACCCGCCGCTGCGGGGTGGCACGTGGCTCCTCTGGTTCGGACCACTGCTCGTGCTCGCGATCGGCGGCGCAGTCGTCTTCGTGACCGTGCGTCGGCGCTCGAAGGCCGGCATCCATTCGATGGCCGCGTCGCCGCGGCCAGACAGCGACGTCGAGGACGACTGGTAATGACGATGTTTTTCCTGATCGCGGCGTTGATGATTGCCGCGGCGCTCGCGTTTGTGCTCGTTCCGCTGCAGCGTCATCGCGGCGACACCTCCGCCATGGACACCGATGCGCGACGACAACGTGCGCTCGATGAGGCGCTTGCCGCCGGCGTCATCGACAACGCCGAATACGTCGCCAAGCGGGCTGCGTTGCCCGTCGCCGCAACCACGGCGAACCCCCGATCGCGCATCGCATTCGTCGCGCTGGTGCTGGTCACGCTGCTGCTTCCCGCTGCGGCGATGCTGCTCTATCGTCTGGTCGGCGCGCCGCAAGCGCTCGACCCCGCGAACCTCGTTGCAGCAACGGACCCGTCGCGTGGCGACAATCCTGGTCCCGAGATGGAACAGGCCATCGGGACGCTGGTGACGCGTCTCAAGGAGCATCCCGAAGACGCGGAAGGGTGGAGCCTGCTCGCTCGCGCCTATCAGGCGACCGATCGTGCTGCCGAGTCGCTCGATGCGTACCGGCATGCCCATGAGCTGGCCAAGGACAATGCCCTCGTCACGGTCGAGTACGCCCAGGCGCTGGCGCTGGCAACGCCGGGACATCGGATCGCCGGCGAGTCGCGGCAGTTGCTCGAAGGCGTCCTCAAAGACGACGCAACGAACCAGCGCGCGTTGTGGCTGCTCGGCATCAGCGACTACCAGTCCGCGCAATACGACTCCGCCATCGCGCGCTGGAACGCGCTGTTGCCGCTGCTGGACGGCCAGTCGACGATTGCCGAGAGCGTGAGGAAGCAGATCGCCGATGCGCAGGATTTGCGCGACGGCAAGACACCGTCGAACGCGCCCACCCCGTCGCAGCCGCCCGCGACCGCAAGCACGAGCGGCGAGACGGCAGCAGTCTCCTCCGCTGCGCCGAGCCTGACGATCCGGGTTGCCCTGGATCCGACGCTGCAAAAGCAGCTCGATCCCGACGCGACGCTGTTCGTCTTTGCCCGCGCGGCGAGTGGTCCGCCGATGCCGCTGGCGATCCAGCGCCTGAAAGCGGGTGCACTCCCGCTCACGGTCACGCTCGACGAGAGCATGGGCATGCTGCCGACAATGAAGCTGTCGATGTTTCCGCAGGTGATCGTTGGCGCGCGCATTTCCAGATCCGGCAATGCATTGCCGCAGAGTGGCGATCTACAAAAATTGTCGGCGCCACTCGACGTTCACGCGTCCGCACCCATCCAGTTGACGATCGACCAAATGGTCCCCTGACGCGCGGCCGGCTGCGATTCCTGCGATTGGCGGTTTCGACGATGACGCACGTCGATCGCCACCGTTCACGCTCCGCGCAGCTTGGCCCCCGCACACTGCGCGTCGAGGTGTCCGCGGGACGCCGTGCCATTCCTGCTTGCGGACCCCACTGATGATCGAATCCCTGTTGGTCGCAGTCACGCAGATTTCGACGTTTGTCGAAACGCGCTCACTGACAAATGCGACCGGTTTTTTCTTCGAACGCGACGGCCGGTTGTTCGTGGTCACGAACCGGCATGTCGCGCTTGACGAACCAAGCGAGCATCGGCCCGATCGCATCGAGATCAAGCTGCATACCGACCCGACCAACGTCGCGATGACGGTCCAGTTCTCGATTCCGCTGTACTTCAATGGTGCGCCGGTGTGGCGTGAACACTCCGACTCGGTTGGCGTGGTCGACGTGATCGCGATCGAACTTTTCCCTGCTGCTTTGCCGTCGACGCATCTGCGTCACGCGTTTACTCCATCGCATCTGGTCGCCAATCTCGATGACGTCGAAGTCGGTGCGCGGGTGATCATCGTGGGCTTCCCGCTCGGCTTCCACGATACCGTCCACCATCTTCCCGTGGCACGTCAGGCGGTCGTCGCGTCCGCGTTCGGAATCCGTTTCCAGGGCAACGGCTACTTCCTCACCGACGCTCGCATGCACCGGGGCACCAGTGGGGCTCCGGTCGTCTGGCGCAGCCCCAATGCGGGCAGTGGTCGAGAGGAACTGAACTGGACGCTGCTCGGCATCCACGCGGCGCGACTGGACGTCGACAATCGCGATGCGGAGCAGGACGAACGCCTGAATCTCAATTGCGCCTGGTACGCGGATGCGATCCTCGCGCTGACGGCCTGACGCGTCAGCTTCCCCCGGCGACGCGCGTCACGGTGACACCGACGTCCAGTTCATGCCCGCCGCCACCGAGAATCACGCCGCGCTGCGGTGACACGTCTCTGAAGTCACGCCCCCATGCGACCGTGATGTGCTGCGTGTCGGGAAGCACGTTGTTGGTCGGGTCGAAATCGATCCAGCCCAGCACCGGGCAATACGCCGAGATCCACGCATGCGACGCGTCTGCGCCCACCATACGCGGCTTGCCGGGCGGCGCGCGCGTCAGGAGATAGCCACTGACGTAGCGCGCCGGGAGACCGAGCGAACGCAGGCAACCAATCATCAGGTGGGCGAAATCCTGGCAAACGCCGCGCTTCTTCTCCAGCACCTCGATCAACGGCGTGGCGATCAGCGTGGCCGCCGGGTCGAAACGGAATTCGCGATGGATCTTCTGCATCAAGGCGAAGACGCCGACCATCAGCGATGTCGCGGGTTCAAAACAATCGCGCGCATAGTCGGCCAGTGCCGGCTTGATGCGGACATAGGTCGATTCGAAACGGTAGCGGCTCGCATCGAGCGTTGCGGCGTCGAGCGGACGCATTGCGCGGTAGTCGAACAGTGCGGCAACCCGCTCCCACGGCGGCGATGCGCCGAGATCCGGTTCGGCGCGCGGCTCGATCGCCACCCGCATTGTCGAGGTGATCGACAGGCTGCGATGCGGCTGGTCGAATTCGAGAAGCGTCACCGGATTGCCGAAACAGTCGTGATGATCGCTGCGGCGGGACGGCTCGGGGTCGATCGCGAGCGATTGATGCATGCACTGCTGCCGGGGATTTTCGCGCGGCACCAGATGCAGCAATTGCTGCGAGCGTGACACCGCATCCTCGTACGTGTAGAGGGTCGCGTGCTCCACCGCGTACTCGATCGACGTGCTCACCGCAACGTGCCCATCATGACGACAGCGTCGCGCGACTGATGTCGTCGACGTGTGCGAAGTGCCGTGCGGCCAGCCGTTCGGAAACCCCGCGCGCCGCAGCCCCAGTCTGTGCGAGAACCTCGGCAATCGCCATCAGCGCGCGGCGACGGTGGACGTCCCCGGCCGGCGAGGCTTCGAGTGCGAGCAGGTCGCACGCCTGGAGGCCGCTGTCGATGTCGCGCAACGCCTGCGCCTCGCTGGTCTCCCCGTCGCCGACGGCGGCGATGTCGCGCTGCAATTCGCGGACCTGGAACAGCACCGCATGGGGGTTGGCAGTATCGAACAGCATCAGGTCCAGCGCCGGGATGATCTGCGGGGCAGACAGATAGCGCATCCGATAGGTGATGATGCTGTCGGCCAGCTCCAGCAGCCATTCGAGCGTCGCGCCCTCGTCGTTCGGGGTGCCGTCGTCAGCGAGATCGCGCAGCACGCAGGCAACGACGTCGGCATGGAACTGCAGCCGTTCGAGGCGACGACCGATCATCAGGAAGCGCCAGCCTTCATCGCGCGTCATGTCGTCGAGGGCGAAGCCCGACAACGCGGACACCGACATCAGCAGCCGGTTGAGGAACTCCATCGCATCGCCAATGCCCGGTCGGCTGGAGGCAAGCGCGGTCGCCTCGCGCTGGATCTCGATGATGCCGCGCCAGTTCTCCTGCGACAGTCGTCCGCGGACCCGCGTAGCAGACCGGAACAGACGCTCCAGCGTGTCACGCAGCCCTCCGCTTGCGGTACCGGTCACCGCGGCGAGGAGTGCCGCCTTCGGGCTTGCGCGTGCGGGAGCAAGTTCAAGCGCACGACACATTTCGAGCGCGCCAGCGAGCGCCGGACCCAATCCTCCGCCGTCGACGTAGCGCGCGAGCAACACGCGCAACAGGCGCGTGATGTTGTCGCTGCGTTCGCAATAGCGGCCGAGCCAGAACAGGTTCTCGACCAGTCGTGACGGCAGGAACGCGTCGGTGCGAACAATGTCGCGCACGCGAACTGTGCGCGTTGCCGGGAGGCTTTGCGGAATGACACCTCGATCTGCCGCAGCGCCGAGAACCCAGGTGTCCTTGCTGCTGCCGCCGCGCTGCATTGAAACGACGGCGGCATTTGCTTTCGCGGCGACGCGCGTCAGGCCACCCGGCATCACGACGTAACCGTTTCCCGTCGCCACCGCGTACACGCGCATGGTGATCGCACGCGGAACCACACGCCCTTGCGGCATCCCGCGCTGCCACACCGGCGCATGCGACAGCTCGACCAGTTCCTGCGCAACATAGGCATGCGGGCACGCGTCGATGCGACCACGCAGCTCTGCTTGCGCCTTGCGCGACAGCGTATTGCCGAACACCGGATCGAACTGTTGCGACGGGTACGCCGGCTTGAACACGAGACGCTCGATGTGTGCCAGCGCGTACTCGCGCGCGGGTCGTTCGCCGCACCACCAGGTGGCGATCGTGGGCAGCTTCAGCGCTTCGCCACGCAGATGCCCGCAAATGCCGGGCAGAAATCCGAGCAGGCCCGGCGACTCGACCACGCCGCTGCCGAGTGCGTTGGCGATCAGGACGTGACCGGCGCGCGCGACTTCGAGCAGGCCGGGAACGCCAAGTGCGGAGTCGCCGCGCAGTTCCAGCGGATCGCAGAAATCACCATCGATGCGGCGCAGGATCGCATGCACGCGCTGCAGGCCGCCGAGTGTTTTCAGGAACACGCAACTTCCCCGAACCGTGAGGTCCTGCCCTTCAACCAGCGGAACGCCGAGCGCACGCGCGAGGTACACATGTTCGAAATACGTCTCGTTGAACCGGCCCGGAGTGAGCAACACCGCGAGCGCCGCCTCATCGCCCTTCGGCGCCAGACGCTGCAGCGACGACTGCAGCGCACGGAAGAAACCATCGAGAGGCCGGACGTTGAGTTCGCGGAACGTGTCAGTGAATGCGCGCGAGACAATCTGCCGGTTCTCCAGCGCGTAGCCAGCGCCGGATGGCGCCTGTGCGCGATCGGCGAGCAACCACCAGCGGCCATCGGGTGCGCGCGCGAGGTCAGCGGCGTAGGCATGCAGGTAAACGTCACCGGGAGGCACGAGTCCCTGGCACGGCCACAGGAAATTGTTGTGCCCGAACACCAGATCGGGCGGCAGCAGTCCCTTCGAGATCAGCGTCTGCGGTCCATACAGGTCGGCGAGCACGCGGTCGAGCAACGCTGCGCGCTGCTCGACGCCGGCAGCGATGTCGCTCCACTCATCGGAGGCGATCAATGCCGGCAGCGGGTCCACTTCCCACGGGCGCTCGGCGCCCTTCGCGTCGTCGTAGATGTTGTAGGTGACGCCGTTCTCGCGGATCTGCCGGGCGACGAACTGCTTGCGCTGGCGCATCTGCAGTGCGTCGTTCTGCTCCAGCTCATCGACCAGTGCGCGCCAGTGCGGACGGATCGCTCCGTTCGCATCGAACGGCTCCTGGTAGCGGCGCGCCTCGGCGCCATACCCCTCGAATAGCGGTGAAGCGGGTTGCGATTCCATCGTCACGCGAGCACTCATTGCCTGCGCAGATCCAGCGTGAACGGAAATTCCGGGTTGCTTTCAGAAGCGGGGGCGTCGAGCGTGCCCGACGTGTGTCCGCTGCGGAAAAAGCGCGCGAGTCGGCGGCTCTCCGCCTCGAACGCATTGACCGGAAAGGTGGTGTAGTTGCGGCCGCCCGGATGCACCACGTGGTATTCGCAACCACCGATGGAACGGCGCGACCACGTGTCGACGAGGTCGAACACCAGCGGTGCATGCACGTCGATCGACGGATGCAGCGCGGACGACGGTTTCCACGCCCGGTAGCGCACACCTGCAACGAACTCCCCCACCGTGCCGGTGGAGCGCAGCGGAACGCGCTGGCCGTTGCACGTCACCGCATACCGTTCGGGCGCCATGCCGGTCAGTTTGACCTGCAGGCGTTCGACCGACGAATCGACGTAGCGCACCGCGCCGCCCGCAGCGCCCTCCTCTCCCATCACGTGCCATGGCTCGAGTGCGTGACGCAGTTCGAGGTGCATGCCGAGAACGTCGAGGTCGCCGAGTTTCGGGAAACGGAATTCCAGATGGGGCGCGAACCATTCCGGATCGATCGGATAACCGGCGGCGCGCGACTCGTCGATCACATCGGCGAAATCCTGCGCGACGAAATGCGGAAGCAGGAAACGATCGTGCAACTCGGTTCCCCAGCGCACCAGTCGTGTCGGTGCAAACGGCTCCTGCCAGAAGCGTGCGATAAACGCACGCAGCAGCATCTGCTGCGCGAGGCTCATGCGCGCGTGCGGGGGCATTTCGAATGCACGCAGCTCGACCAGTCCGAGTCGGCCGGCCGGACCGTCGGGCGAAAACAGCTTGTCGATGCAGAACTCGCTGCGGTGCGTGTTGCCGGTCACGTCGATCAGCAGGTTGCGCAACAGCCGATCGAGCAGCCACGGCTCGACGTCGGTGCCGACTGGTGTAAACTGGCGGAACGCCAGTTCGAGTTCGTACACCGAATCATTGCGCGCCT
>NZ_JBDSWZ010000016.1:0-9315 GCF_039926425.1 Dokdonella sp. | reverse complement strand
GGAAGTTCCTCTCTGTCTGCAGTCGCCAACCAACGGGAATGCATGACACGGCGCCCATCGAGCCGTCAGGTCGGTGATCCCTGGCTGGAGCGTTCAGCGATTGTTGCGTCACGAACGCTCCCAATGCCTCCCGGCACCGCGTCCGAGCGTTCCCGCGTTCGGGGGATGACGCCTCTGATCGTATGTCGCTCGCGCGGACGCCCGAAGGGCTCGACAGCCCGAGTCATTGCCACATTCCCGTTTCACGTCCGAGGGCCATCGCCCGGAGCATTCGCCGATGCAGTTCCTGATCAACGACAAAACCTACGAGTGCGAAGCGGACATCCGCACCTCGCTGCTCGATCTGCTGCGCGACCATCTCGGGCTGAGCGGCACCAAGAAGGGCTGCAACCAGGGGGCATGCGGAGCCTGCACCGTGCTCGTCGACGGCGAGCGCATCAACGCGTGCCTCGCGCTGGCGGTGAAATACCAGGGACGCGCCATCACGACGATCGAAGGCGTCGCGTCGACCCGTTCGCTCCATGCATTGCAGGCCGCCTTCATCGAGCGCGACGGTTTCCAGTGCGGTTACTGCACGCCTGGGCAGATCTGTTCGGCACTCGGGATGATCGGCGAACTCAAGCGCGGCGTACCGAGCGCGATGACCACCGACCTGCGCAACACCACGATCGATCTGTCGCCCGACGAACTGCGCGAGCGGATGAGCGGCAACCTCTGCCGCTGCGGTGCCTACAACGGCATCGTCGACGCAATCGAACAGACGTATCGCGCCGAGGTGACGGAATGAACGAATTCCGTTACGAACGTGCGGCCGACAGCGCGACCGCGACGACGTTGTTCGCGGCGGGGACGCATGCGCGCTACCTCGGCGGCGGAACGAATCTGGTCGACCTGATGCGCGAAACGATCGAGCGGCCGGACCTCCTTGTCGACGTCAGCGGACTGGACGCGCAGATCACGCTGCGGGACGACGGAGCATTGATGATCGGCGCCGCGGCGACCAACACCGCCGTCGCCGAACATCGTCTGGTGCGGGAACGCTATCCGGTGCTCGCTCGCGCGATTCTGGCGGGCGCATCCGGGCAGATCCGCAACATGGCGACGGTCGGCGGCAATCTCCTGCAGCGAACGCGCTGTCTGTATTTCTTCGACGGTGCGGCACGCTGCAACAAGCGTTCCCGCGGTTCGGGATGCGATGCGGTCGACGGATTCAACCGCATGCACGCGATCCTCGGCGCATCGCCGAGTTGCGTCGCGACGCATCCGTCGGACATGGGCGTGGCGCTGGCGGCGCTCGGCGCCGAGGTGCATGTGCGTGGCGCATCCGGCACGCGGACCATTGCGATGGTCGATCTTCACCGGCTGCCGGGCGACACGCCGGAGGTCGAGACCGACCTCGCGTCCGGTGAGCTCATCACTGCAATCGAACTGGCGCCGCTCGCATTCGCGGCCCACTCCATCTATCGAAAGGTGCGCGACCGCGCGAGTTATGCGTTCGCGTTGGTCTCGGTCGCTGCAGCACTCGACATCGACCCGGCCAACGGCACGATCCGCGATGTGCGCATTGCGCTCGGCGGCGTCGCGCACAAGCCGTGGCGGGCAACGCTCGCCGAAGACGCGCTGAAGGGTCAGCACCCGACCACCGCGAACTTCGCGCGCGCCGCGGCGCGGGAGCTCGAACCCGCTGTCGGACTGTCGCTCAACGCATTCAAGATCGAGCTCGCCAGGCGCGTCATTGTCGCGACGCTGGCCGAACTGTCGTCGACCACGGAGCCGCGCGCATGAGCCTGATCGAGAAGGCAATGGAAACGGTCGTGAAACTGCTGCCGGACAAACCGGCCGATCCCCTGATCGGCGCCCATCGCACGGTCGGCCAGCCGGTATCGCGACTCGATGGACCGGTGAAGGTGATCGGGACGGCGCGGTTCACCGCCGAAGTGACGATCGACGGACTCGTGTTTGCGTCGCTTGCTTGCAGCACGATCGCGCGCGGTCGCATCCGCTCCATCGAGACCGCGGCCGCACGCCGCGTGAGCGGTGTCGTCGACGTGATGACCCACGCCAATTGTCCGCGCATGGACGCACCGCCAGCGATGGTCCGGGATCCGAACGGCGCCGCGATGAGTGATCTGCCGGTGATGCAGGACGACAGCGTTCGCTGGAACGGGCAACCGGTGGCGGTCGTGCTGGCCGAGACGCAGGAAGCCGCGGATCACGCGGCGTCGCTGATCGTCATCGACTACGAAGCCGAACCCGCCGACCTCGCGTTTGAGGCAATGGTTCCGGACGCGGAGATGCCGAAGAACATCCTCGGCCAGTCACCCGACGTGCGCCACGGCGATGCGGAAGCCGCGTTGCGAAACGCAACCACGCGCGTCGACCGGATCTACCGCACGCTGCGCCACTACAACAGCGCCATCGAACTGCACGTCACGACCGCGCATTGGGAGGCCGATGATGCACTCGTGATCCACGATGCATCGCAGACGCTGCAGGCTTCGCGCTACACGATCGCCAAGGCATTTTCGTTGAAGCCGGACAACGTGCGGATTCTTGCACCGTTCGTCGGCGGCGCGTTCGGCAGCAAGGGCGTGTGGAACCATACGCTTCTGTGTGTCGCCGCCGCGAAGCTCGTCGGTCGGCCGGTCCGGCTGATGCTGTCGCGCGAAGACGTGTTCCGGGCAACCGGCGGACGCACGTTGACCGAGCAGCGCGTCGCACTCGGTGCGAACGCCGACGGAACACTCGCTGCGCTGATCCACACCGGCACCACCGCAGTCACGTCGCACAATTCGTTCCCGGAGCAGTTCACGTTTCCGGCGAGGCATCTGTACGCCACCGACAACCTTTATCTGCAGCAGAAAGTCGTGCTGCTCGACATGGTTGCCAACACCGCGATGCGGGCGCCGGGCGAGTCGGTCGGCACGTTCGCGCTGGAATCGGCGCTCGACGAACTCGGTCACGCCATGGCGCTCGACCCCGTCGAGTTGCGTCGGCGGATCGAGCCGGTGCGCGATCCCGAAAAAGGCACCGAATTCTCGTCGCGCCATCTGCTTGAGGCGTACCGACGCGGGGCGGAGCGGTTCGGCTGGTCGAACCGCAATCCGGTTCCACGCGCACGGCGCGATGGCGAATGGCTGATCGGTCACGGCGTTGCGACTGCGACGTATCCCTACTATCGGCGGCCCGCATCGGCGCAACTGCGCCTCGGCGACGATGGCCATGTGGTCATTCGTGCGGCAGCGCATGAAATGGGGATGGGCACCGCGACGGTGCAGGCGCAGCATGCGGCGGAGCGACTGGGGTTGCCGCTCGATCATGTGCGTTTCGACTACGGCGACGCGGCGATGCCGAAAAGTCCGCTCGCCGGGGGATCGTGCCAGAGCGCGAGTATCGCCGCTGCGATTCTCGCGGTGTGCGCAACGCTGGTGAAGGATCTGCTCGAACTGGCCACCGACGGTTCGCCGCTTTCCGGCGCGGGCGTGGATGATGTCGAAATGCGCGACGGCGGCCTGTATCTGAAGGACGCCGGCGGTCGGGGCGAACGTTACCAAGACCTGCTGCGCCAGGCCGGGACGCGCTTCATCGAGTGCGCCGCCGACGCGCCGGCCCCGACCGAGATCCTGAAATACTCGATGCACTCGTACGGCGCACAGTTCTGCGAAGTGCGGGTGAGCGCGATCACCGGGGAAGTGCGCGTGACACGCTGGCTCGGGTCGTTCGATACCGGGCGCATCCTCAACCCGAAAACCGCACGCAGCCAGTTCCGCGGCGGCATCATCATGGGCATCGGCATGGCGCTGATGGAAGACGCGCTGTTCGACGAACGCAGCGGCAGGTTCATGAATCCTTCGCTCGCCGAATATCACGTGCCGGTCCACATGGATATCCCCGAAATCGACGTGATCTGGAACGACATCCCCGATCCTCATACGCCCCTCGGCCTGCACGGCATCGGCGAGATCGGGATCACGGGCGTCGCGGCGGCGATTGCGAATGCGGTGTTCAACGCAACCGGCATCCGCATCCGGGAATTGCCGATCACGCTGGACAAGCTGCTCGCGGCGGGGATTGGCGAAGACTAGACGTCGTCGTCGTCGACCCGGCTCGACCCGCGCCGGCGGGTCAATGGTCCCCGGTGGCGACGGCGCTTACCGCTGGTCCCGCGCACTCACCGCGAGCGTCGTTGCCACATCCGCAGACGGTTGTTGGCAGGCATTGGCAAATCATCAACCAGATGGAAGCCCGCCGTCAGCGCGAGGACATCGACATCGGCACCGTCGCGGATGCCCATGTGCGGAACCCGGGCCTTGAGCGACGCATCGAACGCTGCATTGCTGTCGCTGGTGAAACGACCGTCGACATTGAACGGACCGTAGATCGCGAGCTTCGCGTCCGGTGTCGTCACGGCCGGAAGCGCTGCGAACAAGGCTTCGACGTCGGGCCAGCTCATGATGTGCAACGTATTCGCGCTGAAGATGGCGTCGAACATGCCACGTGGCCAGTCGTCACGCGCGACATCCAGTTGCAACGGAGCCGGCGTATTCGCGAGCCGCGCTTCGTCGAGCCACAAGCGCAGGCCGGGGAGATGCTCGGCGCGATCCGAGCTCTGCCAGGTCAGGTGCGACAGCATGGCTGCGAAATGGACAGCGTGCTGGCCGGTACCGCCGCCGATTTCGAGCACATGCGTACGGTCGGAAAAGAATCCGCGAAGCACTTCGAGGATCGGCGCCCGGTTCCGCTGGCTTGCGGGTGAGAACGGTTTTTCGGTCATGCCGGCAGTGTGCACGAGCGCATCTTCCACGTCAGCCGACGGCGCCGCACTGGATGTGACCGTTGTCCGGATCGTCGGCCGCGGGAGTCGGTACGATGGCGGCCCCGACCGGCCGGAGTGCGCGAATGAACCGCCTGTTCTCCGGACTGGTGCTCGCAGCCGTTGGGGTCTCGTCGTCCCTCGCCGCTACGCTGACGACGTTCACCGATGCACCGAACCTGTATCAGCGGATCGACGGTTTCGGCACCTGCCTGTCTGGCGCCGTCAGCGAGGAGGGGTGGTTCCAGGATCTGTACTTCAGCGACGCGCAGCTGTCGATCGAGCGGATGGACCTCGTTCCGGTCTTCAAGTCGCCGACGTCCGACTTCACGTACAACTCGCCCTGGTTCCACAACAGCCCCGCGCTGCCCGGGCCCGACGGCAACAACGTGCGCACATACACAGGCGCGGGCGATTACGGGCGGACATTCGCGGGGCGGAATGCGCCGATCGTCGTGATGGGACCGGATATCGACGCGAACGCGTCACACTTCGACTACGAAGCCGAGGGTCCGCACGGTGCGGGCATCCTCGCCCAGCTCGGTCAATCGCACGCGGCTGCGCTCGGCGGATTCAAGCTGATCGGCTCGCTTTGGTCGCCGGCGCCGTGGCTCAAGATCTCGTCGGGCAACACGATCGGCAATGCGGCCTATCCACTTCCGGTGGGTGGTACGCCGTGGCCCTTCGTCTGGGCCGGGAACTTCGCCGGTGGCAAGCTCGATGTCTCCGATACGCCGCTCGCCCTGTTCAACGATGGCGACGGCCCGACCAGTGCATTGACACAGTTCGCGCGATCGACTGCTGCATATCTGCGCGGTTTCCAGAACCGCTTCGGCGTGAGGTTCTACGCGATCAGTATCCAGAACGAACTCAATTTCGAAACGTTCTACAACAGCGCGACCTATCCGCTGTCGTCGCACTACATTGCGGCGCTGACGCGCGTGCGCGCGGAACTCGATCAATACCCCGATCTCGCCGGCATCGGCATCATCGGCCCCGAAGACCTGCTTGGCGGCGACGCTTACGGCATGTGGGAATACGGCGGTCCGGTCCACAAGAACCTGCAGTACCTGAAGAACATCGGCGCCGACCCGGCCGCCGAGAGCGCGATCAAGCTGTTCGCCATTCACGGTTATGCCGCCGATGGCGCGAGCGCAGCGGATGCGACGCCACAGCAATGGCTGTGGTGGCGAAATGGGTGGACTGCGAGTCCGGCCGCTGGCATTCCCGCCAACGTTGCAGGCTTCGCAAGTCACGGCAAGCGCTCGTGGATGACCGAGACCTCAGGCGAAGCGAATGCGTGGCTCGCACCGGTGTCCGGCTTTCCCGGGCAGGGCGCGTTCGGCCTTGCGTTGCGCATCCATCAGGCGCTCGCGGTCGGCGACCAGAGCGCGTGGGTGTACTGGCAGATGGCCGACGGAAGCGCGGTCGGCGAGCAGACGCTGACCGACGGCAACGCTGGAGCCAACTCGCCAAAGTATGTTGCGTTCAAGCACTACGCGCGCGACATCCGGCCCGGCGCGATGCGCGCGCGCGTCGATGTCGACGGCAACAGCAACGTGGTCGCGAGCGTCTACTGGAACGCCGCCGACAATGCGCTCACCTGGGTCGTGCTCAATGGCGGCGCGTCGGCCGAGCCCGTGACGATCACGCTGCCGGCGCTGCCGCCCGCAGCGTCGGACTACTCATTGGCACGCAGCAGCGATGGCAGCCTGTGGCAAACCTCGACGCTGACTCCGTTGGCGGGCGCTCTGACGTTTACGCTGCCCGCGTATGGCGTTGCGACGATCAACGGTGCGTCAGGCAATGATGTGATCTTTGCAACCGGCTTCGAGTTGCAGTGAGACGAACAGGAAAAGATCGGCTTGAGCGCATGTTCGTCGTGTTCGTCGGGGTTGAGGCTTTCGCTTTCGACGGCGATGAGTATGCGATCCTAGCGGCCGCTCCACGCGGCGGTTCCGCATGCTCAACCGGCTTTGGCTCGGCTTCTTCCTGACGGCTGCGGTTGCCGCACTGGCGCAGTGGCTCGTCGGCGGCAACGCGGGCGTGTTCGCGGCCATCGTCGGCAGCCTGTTCGACATGGCGCGCCTGTCGGTCGAGGTGATGGTGCTGCTGTTTGGCACGCTCACTTTGTGGCTCGGGTTCCTGCGCATCGCCGAGCGCGCGGGGTTGATCGACCTTCTCGCACGCGCACTCGGTCCATTGTTCGCGCGCCTGATGCCCGACGTCCCGCGCGATCATCCGGCAGTCGGCCTCATCACGCTGAATTTTGCCGCGAACGTCCTCGGTCTCGACAACGCGGCGACGCCGATCGGACTGCGCGCGATGCGCGAGTTGCAAACGCTGAATCCGAGCGCGACGGTTGCGAGCAACGCACAAATCCTGTTCCTGGTGCTCAATGCGTCGTCGCTGACCCTGTTACCGGTATCGATCTTCATGTATCGCGTACAGGCTGGCGCGCACGATCCGACGCTCGTGTTCGTTCCGATCCTGTTGGCGACCAGTGCGTCGAGCCTGACCGGTTTCCTTGCGGTCGCCTTCATGCAGAAGCTGAAACTGCGGGATCCCGTCGTGCTTGTGTGGCTGTTGTCGATCGCCGTGCTGCTCAGCGCATTCATCGCGGCGTTGTCGACGTTGTCAGCGGCGGCGCTTGCGCCGCTGTCCTCCCTGCTCGGCAACCTGACCCTGTTTGCGATCGTGCTGTCGTTCCTGGTCGTCGGGGCATGGCGCAGGGTGCCTGTGTACGAGGCGTTCGTCGACGGGGCGAAGGAGGGATTCGACGTCGCGAAGAGTCTGCTGCCCTACCTCGTCGCGATGCTGTGCGCGGTCGGAGTGCTGCGCGCGTCGGGCGCGCTTGATTTCGCGCTCGATGGCATCCGCTGGTGCGTGCAGGCGATCGGTCTCGACACGCGCTTCGTCGATGCGCTGCCGACCGCGCTGGTGAAGCCGTTCTCGGGAAGCGCAGCGCGCGCGTTGCTGATCGAGACGATGAAGACGCAGGGTCCGGACAGCTTTGCCGCACTGCTCGCGGCAACCGTGCAGGGCAGCACCGAAACCACGTTCTACGTGCTTGCAGTGTATTTCGGCGCGATCGGAATCCAGCGGACGCGTCACGCGGTCGGGTGTGCGTTGCTCGCCGATCTCGCTGGCGTCCTGGCGTCCATTGGCGTGTGCTACTGGTTCTTCGGGTGATTTGTCCCGGCACCAGAAAATTGCATGTGCAATAGAACAACGATAATATTGCAACAGAAAAACAGCGCAGGAGTGCCGTCGTGCAAGCATCCGTTTCGCGCAAGATCACGCCATCGGCCGATGCCGCGAGCGTCCTGACCAAGGCTGCGCTACGCGCGGCCGATCTCCTCGAAGTTCCACAGCGCACGCTCGCCGAGATCATCGGGGTGAGCGCATCGACGATTTCGCGGGCCGCCGCCGCGCATGCGCCGATCGATCCGCACAGCAAGGCCGGTGAACTGACCCGCCTGTGGGTGCGGGTATTCCGCTCGCTCGATGCGATCGTCGGTTCCAACGACGCAGCTGCGCGAACCTGGCTCACCTCGGCCAATTCGGCGTTCGCCGGTGCGAAGCCGCTCGATCGCCTGCGCAGCGCGGAAGGGCTGATCCACGTGCTGCACTACCTTGATAGTGCGCGGGCGAGGCTCTGAAGGGCGGAACTCGGGAATCGGTGCGAGCCTGGCGTCGCGCGTCCTGCGACCGATGATCACCAGCATGCGTGACCGACCGCTGGCACGGAATCCATGAACATCGACATGTTGCGCAACGCGATCCGGCGTATCGCCGCAAAGCCATGGCGGGTCGTCGAAGCCCAGCATCGTGCCTCGACGATGCGCCTGGTCGATACACTCGATGAGCAACGGCTGCTCGAGGACCTGCTCGAATCGAGCAAGCCGCCGCTGCCTGCCGATGCGGCATCGCTGCACTACCTGCTGGCAACGCCGTTTCGTTATCCAGCGCCGCCACCGGCAGGCTCGCGCTTCCGCGGAATCGGAGATCCCGGAGTCTGGTACGGTGCCTCGGCGGTTCACGCGTCACTCGCGGAAGTTGCGTACTGGCGGCTGCGATTTCTGGCTGACTCGCCGTCCACGCCCGATCTACCGCCGGTGCCGCACACTGCGATCCGCGCCAGCGTTGCCGGAACCGCGCTCGTCCTCACGGATGCACCGTTCCAGTCCAGATCTGCGGACTGGGAGAATCCGCGGAGTTACGTTGCAACCCAGGCGGTTGCGCGCGAGGCGAGAATGCTCGGGGTCGCGCTGATCCGGTATCGCTCCGTTCGAGATCCCCAGCATCGGCCGTGCATCGCGGTGCTGACGCCAAAAGCGTTCCGCGGGAGTGAACCGCTCGAACAGCAAACGTGGTTGATCAAGGTCACTCGCGAACGCGTGCTGGCGGAGACGGACCTCGGTGCCGACCGGATCGCGTTCGATGCAGCGGAGGTTGGCGCGCCGCAGCCGGTGCCGAAGACATGAGCATGCCGGTTGCAT
>NZ_JBDSWZ010000015.1:0-3858 GCF_039926425.1 Dokdonella sp. | reverse complement strand
TCCGGCGGTACATCGTGGCCAGCGGTCGTGTTCATCCGCGGGAGATGGGCGCAGTCGAGGTGGAGGCGTTCCTCAGCACGCTGGCAGTACACGGCAACGTTGCGGCGGGCACCCAGAACCAGGCGTTCGCTGCGTTGCTTTTTCTGTATCGGACGGTGCTCTCGATCGATTTGCCGTGGCTGGACGGTCTCGTGCGCGCGAAGCGTCCGCAACGGGTGCCGACGGTTCTCTCGCGAGACGAGGTGGCGCGGCTGCTGGCCGTGATGGACGGCCGTGCTGGCTTGATCGCGCGCCTGCTTTATGGAACCGGCCTGCGACTGCTGGAATGTCTGCGCCTGCGTGTGAAGGACATCGACTTCGGTCGATCGGAGATCACGGTGCGGCAAGGCAAAGGTGGAAAGGACCGTCGGACGATGTTGCCGCGTTCGATGGTCGAGCCGCTGGAGCGCGAAATCGATCGCGCGAGAACGTTGCATGCGCAGGATTCGGCCGCAGGATTCGGTGAAGCGTTGCTGCCGCACGCGCTTGCGCGAAAGTATCCCACCGCGGCGCGTGATTTCGGTTGGCAATACGTGTTTCTCTCGACACAGCGTTCACGTGATCCGCGCAGCGGTGTGGTGCGCCGGCATCACTTCGATGAAGCAATGCTCGCGCGTGCACTGAAGGTGGCGCGGCAGCGGGCGGGGATCGTGAAGCTCGTCACCGCGCACACGTTCCGTCATAGCTTCGCGGCGCATTTGCTGGAAGCCGGCTACGACGTGCGGACGATCCAGGAATTGCTCGGACACAAGGACGTCGCGACGACGCAAATCTACACGCACGTACTGAACCGGGGAGGGCAGGGCGTGCTGAGTCCGCTGGATCGTTGATGTGGCGAACCGCGCGTCAGAACGTCACGCACACTGCCGCACGTTCGCGAAGCACCGCTTCCTGACCGTAGGTGGATTTGTAGTGGGCAATCACGCGGCGCAACGACGATGCGGAGGTCACGTCATCGTCGTGCACGATCACCACCATGTGACTGGCTTCCACTTGGTTGCGGCCATCTGCGCCGCGCCATGGGCCATGGCTGTCGAGCACGCTGAAGCCGTGTGGAAATGCAGGCAGCAGCACGTCCGATTCGAAGTGCGCCCACTGATCCGGCGTGATCTCGCCACCGCCGGGGATTGCAAGGCCAAAGTAAAGCGTGTCACGTACCAGCGCCTTTTCGTCCGCGCGGCAGCCGAGTGGATGCTCGCGCACCCAGTCGAGCTGGCATCCGTCAATCAGCAGCGCCGTGAAGACCAGCACGAACGTCGAGCGGATCCGCGGGATCATTTGAGGTTCGTCTCGAACAAACGATCGATCCGCTTGAATTCGTCGAGCCACGAATCGGCATGCACGAAGCCGTGGCGTTCGAGCGGATAGCCGGACAGCTGGAAGTTGTCCTTGTGCAACTCGATCAGCTTTTGATACAGCCGTACCGAATCCTCGAACAGCACGTTGTCGTCGATCATGCCGTGTGCGATCAGTAACGCGCCCTTGAGCCCGTCGGCGAATTCCATCGGCGACGAGCGCTCGTACGCGATGGGGTCGATCGCCGGCGTGTTGAGGATGTTCGAGGTGTACTCGTGGTTGTATTGCGCCCAGTCGGTAACCGGTCGCAGTGCGGCGCCGGCCTTGAAGACATCCGGCGCGCGGAACATCGCCATCAACGTCATGAAGCCGCCGTAGGATCCACCGTAGAGGCCGACGCGTTGCGGATCGACGGACGCATTCTTCTGCAGCCAGTGCACTCCGTCGATCAGGTCTTCCAGTTCCGGTTGCCCCATCTGCCGGTAGATCGCGGTGCGCCAGTCGCGGCCGTAGCCTTCGCTGGCGCGGTAGTCCATGTCGAGCACCACGTAGCCCTGCTGGTTGAGCAGTGTGTGGAACATCTGTTCGCGGAAATAATATGGCCATGCACTGTGCACGTTCTGCGTGTAACCGGCGCCGTGCACGAACAGCACAGCCGGGTACTTCCTTGATGGATCGAAGTCCTTCGGCTTGTAGAGCTTCGCGTAGATCGGCTGCTTCGTGTGGGTCGAAGGGACCTGCACGACATCCAGCGCAGGCCAATCCAGCGCCTTGTAGTCGGATGTGCGCGTATCGGTGAGATCACGCGCTTGTGCGTGTCCCTGCGCATCAACGACGGCAAGTTGCGCGGGAACGTACGTGCCCGAATGAACGATGCCGAGTTGCGTGCCGTCGGGCGACAGCGAAAACGTCTGCATTCCCTTGAACGAGGTGATCCTTTCGAGCGGTCCACCCGTTGCTGCGACCCGGTACACGTCGTAGATGTACGGCGCCGCGACGTTCGCGCGCATGTAAAACCAGTGGCCGTCTGGCGACAGCACGGGTGCGGAGACTTCAAAGGCACCGCGGGTCAGCGCCGTCGCGTTGCCGCTTGCACCACGTGTGTAGAGTTGCGCGTAGCCGCTTTCCTCGGACACGTACCACAGCGTGCGTCCGTCCTTCTCCCAACCAAACTCGTTGAAGTTCCAGTTGATCCATGCGGCATCGGTGAGGCGATGGCGCACGTCGAGCCGGGCACGTTCGAGATCGACACTGGCGATCCAGCGGTCCTTGTTGTCGATTGCGCGGATCTGTACTGCCAGCGCCCTGCCGTCGTCGCTCCAAGCGATGCCGCCACCGCCGCCGTCATCGCCCCCGGCGACGATGCGAACAGCGCGCAACGTGGTGTCGCTTGCGGACTCCTTCCTGTCTTTTGAAGACTTGTCGGATTCCTTCTTTTCGATCCCGCGTTCGCGTGCGAGTTTTTCGTTTTCCTCACGCACCGATTTCAGCGGATCGTCGTGAATGCCCGGCAATCCGTCGATCGCCAGCGCGTGTTGCTCATGCTTGACCAGATCGAGCAGCAGCAACGATTGCGGAGCCGGAGCGTTGCGACCGACGCGCGTGCGCTCTTCTTCCTGTTCCTCGTACCCCGATTCGGTGACGAAGCGCTGCAGCTTGCCGAGCTGGCCTTCTTCGTGACCTTTGGGCGAGGTGACGACCAGCAGCGAGCGACCATCCGGCGACAGCGACGTCGCCTCGATCTTCACGTCATCGCCGAGGTAGAACGGCAGCGGTGCACGCGTTGGATCACCCTTCGCGAAGTCCTCGCCGTTTTTCTCTTGTGCGTCACGGTCGGTTTTGATCTGGCGCAGCGTCGAGAAATAACGCAGTTGTTGCTGGCCGAGTGCATCGGGTTTTTTTGCGGCGGGGTCTTTCTCGACCTTGATCACCGTTGCGGGTGCGGTGACGCCACCGGCGAAATCCCAGGAGAACCAGTCGGTGCCGGCGCGGTACTGCACACGGCGACCGTCGGCGGAGAACTGAGGGGCGGCTTCGGTTTGCGGAGTCCGCGTCACCTGCGTGAGCTTTCCGCTGGCCATGGCGCGAACGAAGATATCTCCGTTGCGCACGAACGCGGCGTGCGTGCGGCTGCGGTCGAACACCGCATCGGCACCATCGGTGTTCGCCATTGCCTGCGGATCGATCACGCTGTCCTTGCCATCGGCAATGTTCACGCGATGCAGGTCGTGCACCGGAGAACCCTTGCGCTTGAGCGGGTAATAGAGACTCCGGCCGTCGACGCTCCACCAGGTGCGCTCGACCTGCGGACCGATCCAGTCGGGGTCGGCCATCGCCTGCTCGATCGAGATCGCGTGCGCGGGCGTGGTGGCGACACAGATCAGGGCGACGAGAAAGGACAGAGGTGCACGCTGCATGGGAACTCCGGAACGCGAGGCGAAAGACGGAGCATAGCGGCTTGACCGGCGACGGGACCGGGCCAGAAGTCAGCGGTGTGGCTGGCGTGTCTCACCAGGGCGGACC
>NZ_JBDSWZ010000014.1:0-3950 GCF_039926425.1 Dokdonella sp. | reverse complement strand
GGCGCCCGGAGGCGCCCTTTCGGATTGCAGCGTGAGGGCTGAAGGTCAGTCGTCGCCGACGATGATGACCTTGACCGTCGTATTGACGTCGGCGTGCAGGTGCACAACGACGTCGAACTCGCCGATGTGGCGCAGCGGGCCTTCCGACATGATTACTTCGTTCTTGTCGAGCGCGGTACCGGCAGCCGTGAATGCATCGGCGACGTCACGCGGACCAACCGAACCGAACAGCTTTCCTTCCGGACTCGCATTGGCCTTGATCGTGACCGACGCATTCTCGAACTGGGCAACGCGCCCTTCGGCCCCGGCGAGCTGCTGGTTCGCCTTTGCTTCGTATTCGGAGCGGCGCTTCTCGAATTCCTCGAGGTTGGCGGCGGTCGCGGCCGTCGCCTTGCCCTGCGGCACGAGGAAATTGCGGCCATAACCGGGCTTCACATTGACCTTGTCGCCAAGGTTGCCCAGGTTCTTCACTTTCTGCAGCAGGATCAGTTGCATGGTAATTCCTATTCGTTAGCGTCGGATGGACCGGCGCAGCACTGGCTGTCCGAATTGAATGAGAAACGATGGCTGCGCAAACGCGAAGCCATCGCGTCGATCAGTGGCTGTCGCTGTACGGTAGCAGCGAGAGAAAACGCGCGTGCTCGATGGCGGTACCGAGCATGCGCTGGTAGCGGGCCTTCGTGCCGGTGATGCGGCTCGGCACGATCTTGCCGGTTTCGCTGATGTACTGACGCAGCATGTTGAGATCCTTGTAGTCGATCTCGGTCACGCCCTCGGCGGTGAAACGACAGAACTTCTTGCGACGAAAGAACTTGGACATCGGAGTGCTCCTGGACTTTGGGTCTGCGCTTATTCAGCGGCAGGTTCGGCGGGGGCTGCTGCAGGCGCTGCGGGTGCAACGTCCTCGCGCGGTGTGCGCTCGCGGCGCGGACGCGGTTCGTCCTCGTCGCTGCCGAACCCGAAGCCTTCGTCGTCGCGGCGTCCACGACGCTCGCCCTTGTCGTCCTTGTTCTTCATGATCGGCGACATCTCGGTCACCGGACCATCCTGGCTCACGATCAGGTGACGCAGCACGGCGTCGTTGAAACGGAAGCCCGTCTGCAGCTCGGCAAGCACCGCCGCGTTGCATTCGATGTTGAGCAGCACGTAGTGCGCCTTGGCCAGATGCTGGATCGGGTACGCCAGCTGACGGCGACCCCAGTCTTCGAGGCGGTGGATCTTGCCGCTATCGCCTTCGATCAGCGCCTTGTAGCGCTCGATCATTGCAGGCACCTGCTCGCTCTGGTCGGGATGGACCAGGAACACGACTTCGTAATGACGCATGTGGACTCCTTGTGGGTATCCGCGCGGTAAATCCCGCCGGACAGCCTCCCGCGGCGCGGTGAGGCAAGACCTTCACCGAGGGACGGCAAAGGGGCGCGCAGCGTAGTGGAAGCGCGTTTACGTTGCAAGTGTTTGAAACAGAAGGCCGCTGGCGCCGAAGCAAACGCGTTGGCCACGACGTACACGACGATCGATCGACGCGTTCTTCCGCAATCCCTTCGTGTCGTTCGTGTTTCCGGATTTCGCTTGTCGCGTCAGATATCCGCCGCGACCGTGAAACTCTCGCCACAACCGCAGGCGCCGGTTGCATTCGGGTTGCGGAACACGAACGTGGCGTTGAGCCCGGCGCGCTGGAAATCGATTTCGGTGCCGTCAACGAAAGGCAACGCCTTTGCGTCCACCACCAGCCGCAGGCCGTCCTGGTCGAACACGCGGTCGTTCTCCACGATCGCCTCGGCAAGGTCGACCGTGTAGCCAAAACCCGAACAACCGGTCCGCTTGATGCCGAATCGAACGCCCAATGCGGCGGGATCCTTCTTGAGGAAATCCTGCATGCGGTCACGCGCTGCGGGGGTGAGCTGGATGGCCATGGTGATCCGTTTGAAGCTGATGGATGCAAGTGTAGCCTGCCGGGCGGCGGACGGGCCTGTTCGGCTATGATTGCGGGTCAAGTGATGGCTGGCCCGCGCCTGTGGCGAAGTGGGCGCTCAATCTGGAGTTTCAAGGTATGTCGGCATCGGTGGGCGGCGCGACCAGTGACGCAATGATTGTGGACGTGCGGCACGCCTTGTCCGGCGCCGTCGCTCCGGGAACACGGGTCCGCGTGCGCGGTTGGGTGCGCACCCGGCGCGATTCGAAAGCAGGACTGTCATTCATCAATCTGAGCGACGGCTCCTGCTTCGATCCCATCCAGATCGTCGCGCCTGCGACGCTGGCGAACTACACCCAGGACGTGATGCGCCTGACCAGCGGCTGCGCCGTCATGGCCGAGGGCGACCTGATCGCCTCGCAGGGAAAGGAACAATCGTTCGAGCTGCAGGCGACGTCGATCGATGTCGTCGGCTGGATTGAGGATCCGGAAACCTATCCGATCCAGCCCAAGCCGCATTCGGTCGAATTCCTGCGCGAAGTCGCGCACCTGCGGCCACGGACGAATCTGTTCGGCGCCGTCAGCCGGGTCCGCCACACCATCGCCAATGCAATCCATCGCTACTTCGACGAGAACGGCTTTTTCTGGGTCAACACGCCGATCATCACGACCTCCGACACCGAGGGTGCCGGCGAAATGTTTCGCGTGTCGACGCTGGACCTGATGAATCTGCCGCGCACCGACAAGGGTGCGATTGATTTCAAGAAGGACTTCTTCGGCAAGGAAGCGTTTCTGACGGTGTCCGGCCAGCTCAACGTTGAGGCGTATTGTCTCGCGCTGAGCAAGGTTTACACGTTCGGCCCGACCTTCCGCGCTGAAAATTCGCACACCACCCGGCACCTCGCCGAATTCTGGATGGTCGAGCCCGAAATGGCGTTTGCCGATCTCGACGTCAACGCCACGGTCGCCGAAGATTTTCTCAAGTTCATCTTCCGCATGGTGCTGGCCGAACGCCCGGACGACATGGCGTTTTTCGCGGACCGCGTCGAGAAGACCGCAATCTCGCGTCTCGAAACGATCATCGCGGTCCCGTTCACGCGCGTCGATTACACCGACGCGGTGGACATCCTGAAAAAATCAGGCCAGAAATTCGACTACGCGGTCGAGTGGGGAGCCGACCTCCAGACCGAGCACGAGCGATTCCTCACCGAGCAGCATTTCGGCGGGCCGATCATCGTGTTGAACTACCCCGAGAAAATCAAATCGTTCTACATGCGCCTCAATGACGACAAGCGCACGGTCGCCGCAATGGACGTGCTCGCTCCAGGGATCGGCGAGATCATCGGCGGCTCCCAGCGCGAGGAACGCCTCGACATTCTCGACCAGCGCATCGCGCAGTTCGGTCTCGATCCGAACATGTATTCCTGGTATCGGGATTTCCGCCGCTACGGCAGCGTGCCGCACGCCGGCTTCGGGCTCGGCTTCGAACGCCTGGTGGTCTACGTGTGTGGCTTGGCCAACATCCGCGATGCGATTCCGTATCCGCGCGCGCCCGGTTTGGCGGAGTTCTGACGCCGTGCCACTGCTCGCGTTCCGCGAATTCCTTCTGATCTGCGGTCTCGGCCTCGCCGTCGCCGGGCTGACGACCTACATCATCACGTGGATGCTCGTGCTGACTCACCTGCGTGACCATCACCCGCAAACGCACGCGCGGATGAGCGGATTCCTGTTCATGCCACATGCGTTCGGCTGGTTCTTGAGTGGCGGATATGCGCGTCTTTCTGATCGCAATCTGACGGCGCTGGCCCGCCTTGGACGTATCGGCGCATGGAGCATCCTCATCGGACTGTTCGTCGTCGTGTTGTCGAAGGCGCTCGCCTTCATCGGAGCCGCTTCGTGAATGACGTCAAGGACGAAGAGATGGACGACGACAAGGCGCAACAGTGGTGGGTCGCCGCGATCGGCGACACCATGGTGTGGGCGCGTCTGGAAGTTCTCGACTCGGGCATCGCCGAAGTGTTCGACAGCAGCGGTGAAC
>NZ_JBDSWZ010000013.1:0-3107 GCF_039926425.1 Dokdonella sp. | reverse complement strand
TTGGACGGAGCGCGCGTTCCGATGATTGGAGAATGGGATTTCAAGCGAAAGAGCTGCGTCTATTCTTCAGAGGACGGAAGCACGCGCAGTTGTCCGACGTAGATCCGGATGCGGGGCTGCAGTCCATTCATGAATGACGTCCTCACGCGAGGCATTCGGTGGTCTGGAAATGAAGGAACACCGAGCGTGGCGCTCGCATTGATGCCGCCGCCCTGCAAATGGAATCGGTCGGCCGCCTGCAAATCGCCACACACGCGCCCTTTTCCTGCATCTTCGATGCGCGATGATGAGCGGCCCAATTCACGAAGAACCGACGATGCTGTCACTGACCTTCTCTCTTGCTTTGCTGATGGCGACGGTCGTCGCGAACCAGCCACACGATCAGGAACCAAAGCATTGCCCACGGTGCGCGCAATGGAACGAACATGTCGAACCCTATCGCCTTGCCGACAACACTTGGTATGTGGGCACGAAGGGGCTGGCGTCGGTCCTGATTGTCGATCCGAAGGGTCTGGTCCTGATCGACGGTGGGTTGCCGCAGTCGGCGGTCCTGATCCTCGCCAATGTGCGCAAAGCCGGATTCGACCCGTCGCGGATTCGCTGGATTCTCAATTCGCATGCGCATTTCGACCATGCGGGCGGCATCGCGGCGCTCGCCCGGATCACCGGTGCGCAGGTCGCCGCGGGGCGCGAGGGCGTCATTGCGTTGACCGCAGCGGCCTATCATCCGGACGACCCGCAGGCCGGCTTCGGCGAAGAAGCGCGCTTTCCATCGATGCAACACGTACGCGCCGTCGACGACGGGGATGTGATCACCGTCGGCAACACGATCATCACCGCCGTCGCGTCGCCAGGCCACGCACCGGGCGGAATGAGCTGGCGCTGGACGTCGTGTCGCGCGGACGTGTGCCAGGCAATTGTCTATCTCGACAGCCTCAATCCGGTATCGACCGACGACTACCGGTTCACTGATCATCCCGATGTGGTGAAGGCGCTGCGCGCGACGATCGATCGACTCGCAGCGTTGCCGTGCGACGTGGCAATGGCTGCGCATCCGGACCAGTTGCCCGACGCACCAAACGCGTCCACGACGCGTTGCGCGGCGTATGCCGACAAAGGCCGCGAGACTCTTCGCGTTCGGCTGCAACAGGAGCACGATCGTCCGGCGCAGTGACGCAGCGTGCTGCGTGGCTCACGTCGGCATTGCCTCGGCATGCGTGAAGTCGATGATCCGTGTCGTCCGGAACGCCCACGCCGGGCGGGTTCCGAGTCGTACCGCCTCATCGCTCCGTTGCGCGGATCGAACGCAACTCCATGAATGAACGTCCGTCGTCGACGCCGTTTGCGACATTCACTCGAACGCGTCGTCGAAGACGAGATCGAAGCGCGCGCGCACCATGCTCACGTACTGGACGTCGGAGCCCGACTCCTCGAAAAACGTACGGCCAAGTATCAGCATGCTGTCATCGTCCGCGTCGTAGCCGATTGCATGCAACTGGTTGTAGTCGCCGGCCGGACTCGCTCCTTCGGACTCGACGATGGTGTAGCTGTTCCAGCCATCATGGCCGAATTCGGAATCGAGGTGTCCGTCTGCAAAGGTGCGAACCAGCGTGTACTGGGTGCGATGATTTTTGAGTGGAGAGCCTGTGGGAAACGAATGCGTGCCGATGATGATTCGATGATTCGGCAGGATCACGACATCGCCGCGTTGCTCGCCGAAGCCGCTGAAGCTGGTATTTCCTGATAGTTCGAAGAGACGCACGCCGAAATCCGCCACGACGTGACCCGTCGCATCGAGTCGGGTGAGCAGGATGCAGCAACTGCTCATGCCGTTGTTTCCCATCCCCGAGACCACCACACTTCCATCGGAATCGATCGCGAGCGCGTCGGCCTGGAGGGTGTGAAAGCCCGTTGGCGGAACCAGCACGGCAGAGCCGTCTTCATCCCAGCCGGGATCGGGCAGACCGTCGGGTTGCAGTTGCACGACGAACAGATTGCTGTCGTTGCCGGCCCCGCCCGAGCCGCCGACCAGGATGCGTCCGTCGGGCCGGATCGCCAGCGCATTGACGGACGACCAACTTCCCTCCGCGGCAACGAGTACGACTTTGCCCGCGGTACCGAAGGTTTCGTCGAGGGCGCCGTCTTCGTTGAAGCGATAGACCTCGCCGAGTGGCCCGTCGCGTCCGGCGAGCAACAGCCGACCCGACGGGTCGCGCGCCAGATCGGCGGCCAGGAAACTGGACGGCGGCATGCTTCCAGCTCCGAAGGCCGAGTCCACGGATCCATCGGCGTCGACATGACGAAGGCAGCGGTCCGACCAGACAATCACGCCGCTCGCGCCATCCCCGATCATCCGCGACGGCCGGTAGTTTTCTCCGCAGATCGGCAGCGTGATCCGGCCGGTTCCGTCGCCGCCAAATGCGACATCCGGCGCGCCATTGCGCCCACTGCGACCGATCAGGATGGTGTCGTCGTCGAGCGGCGCGGACCAGAGGAAACGTCCGTCGCCAAGCACCACGACGTCGCCAGGTTGCTTTTCACCGCTGCTGACGTCGTTGGGGCGGGGCATCACCCATTGCCCCCCGGTTCCAAATGCGGGATCCACATCGCCCTCGAGGGCGAACGCGCAAGGCATCGCGAGGTTGATGAGTAGAACAGCAAGAATCGGAGTGGCGCGCATCGCGTTTCCTGAAGGAATGACACTGGAGAGAAGCGGACTGTGGATGCGACCGCCAACGCACGCGCGCTGTCGGCCTCAATCCATCGAAGAACGGGGATGACCGCTTCAATCGAACCCGTTCTTGAAAATCGTGTCCGACATTTCATGGGCGCCAATGTCGCAGCCGGCGCCGAATGTGCGAGCGATGCCGCGCTGATCGACGCCGCCAACCGACGCGCTCTCACATCCCGATGCACTGCCGGCATCGAGCGCGGGGCTGCCCGCCAGAAGCGCATGGGTCATCGTGTTGTCGCCGTTATCGGCCAGCACATCGAGCAGCACATTGATGCCGGCGTGATCGCCTGGCTGATCGAGCCCGACGCAGGAGGTGTCGTCGGACAGGTTGTGGCCCAGGGAAATGATGACCGGGTTGTCCAGCGCGACCGTG
>NZ_JBDSWZ010000012.1:0-4216 GCF_039926425.1 Dokdonella sp. | reverse complement strand
TGCGCGGCCCGCCGGGGAACTTGGCGAACTTGCCGGCGTGGCTCCCGCAACCGCAAGCGTCCACCTGCGCAAGCTGGTTGAGGGCGGTCTGTTGGTGGTGCACGCACAAGGGCGGCATCGCTATTTCCGGCTTGCCGGCGAGGACGTCGCGCACCTGGTCGAATCGCTCGCGTTGGCGGGCGTGCGTGCGCCGGCCTGCGTTCGCTCAACCGCTCCCGCCGATCGAGATTTGCGCCGCGCCCGGACGTGCTACCGGCACCTCGCCGGTCAGGTGGCCGTCGCACTGTTCGAACGTCTGCGCGAGCGCGGCGCGTTGCGACTCGACAGCGATGCATTGCGTCTCAGTCACCACGGTGCACAGTGGCTGCACGATCTCGGATTGATCGGTGTCGACGATGCCATCGCGACACTGGCCGGCCGCCAGTGCATCGACTGGACCGAGCGCCGCTTCCATCTTGCAGGCCCACTCGGCACCGCGCTGGCGCAGCGATTGTTCGATGCCGGCTGGCTGCGCCAGCGCCGCAATTCGCGTGCGTTGGCCGTCGGCAGTGCGGGACGGGACGGATTGCGCGAACTCGGCATCGATTGGGATCGGTTGCAGGACGCCGCGTGACGCGCGCGCCTCAAGCGTTGCGCACGCGTCCGCAACGGACGTGGAAATCCCAGCGGACGCAACGCGCAACGCCAGCATCTCCCCAGGCCTGGGCGAGGTCTGCCTCCACCAGTGTCACCGGATCGACCCCGTTGTCAGCGAGATAGCGTTGAGTTGCCGACCAGGAGCGCAGATACGCAAGAAACTGCGCCAGCGTCCAACGAGCCGTCATCTCGAAAGACGGCGCCGGCTGTTCGTCGAACGGGAAGTCCAGCGTGCGGTAGCCGCTCTCGACGTGCCGCCGTTCGGGTGGCCAGTACGAACCGGTGAGGTCGACATAGAGACGATCCTTGACCGGATCGATCGCCGCGTCGACTCGACAGTCGGCATACGTCCAGGCGGCAACCACACCGCCGGGCTTCAGCACGCGCGCGACCTCGGCGTAAAAGCGCGCGTGGTCGAACCAGTGCAGTGCTTGCGCAACCGTGACCAGATCCGCGCTCGCGCTCGCCAGCGAACACTGCTCTGCGGGTTCAACGCGATAGTCGACGTTCGCGCACGGTTCGGCATTGGCGATCTGCGTCGCGCTGGGATCGGTTGCGAACACGTGCACGAATCGTTCGGCAAGGGCGACGCTTGCCTGTCCATTGCCGCACCCGGCGTCCCAGGCGAGATCGCGCGACGGCGCAATCCCGGCGAGCCAATCGAACAACGCCGCAGGGTAGCCCGGCCGTGCCTCGTGATAGATGCCTGCGTGGCCCGAGAAATGATCCTTGAATGTCATCGTTGCATCACCGTTGCCGGATGGGCGACCCGACGCGATTCACCCGGCTTCAACGATCCCAGTTCGTACGCGCCGACGCGCTGGCGAATCAGTCGCAGCGTCGGCAAGCCAACCGCTGCGGTCATGCGGCGCACCTGCCGGTTGCGACCTTCACGAATGGTCAGGCGCAGCCATGCCTCCGGCACGCTCCTTCGAAAACGCACCGGCGGATCGCGCGGCCACAGATCGGGCGGTGTGTCGACGAGCACCTCGACCTCGGCGGGCAGCGTCGGTCCGTCATTGAGCACGATTCCGCGACGAAGCGATGCGAGAGCCGCGGAACCCGGCAGTCCCTCGACCTGCACGAGATAGGTTTTCGGTTGCTTGTGCACCGGATCCGTCAGCCGACCGGCCAGCGCGCCGTCGTCGGTCAGAAGCAGCAGGCCTTCGCTGTCGTAGTCGAGTCGTCCAGCCGCATAGACGTCTTTTTCGCCGATGAAGTCGGCCAGCGTTCGGCGTGGCGGCGTGCTGCGGTCGGTGAACTGGCACAGCACTGCATACGGCTTGTTGAGCAGGATCAGCATCGCGGTGTCGTCGCCCCTCCGCCTATTGCGCGAGGCCGATCGCATGAGGACGGAACCTCCCGGACCGGACCTCCCGGCCTGCGCGTTGCGCGATCGGCCAGCCAACGTCACGACCCCGCGCGCCTGTTGCGGCGGCGGGGCCGATCGGAGTCAGATCATTTTGCGGCAGCGCTCTTCTCGATGCCCTGATCGAAGATCCGGTCGCCACCGGGCTTCTGGAATCGCAGCGTCATGCGGTCGGACTCGCCGATCGCGACGTACTTCTCCTTGTCCTTGTCGGCCAGCGCGAGCGACGGCGGCAGTGTCCATACGCCTTTCTCGTAGTCCTTGGTGTCTTTCGAATTGGCGTTGATTTCGCTCTTCGCCACCAGCTTGAAACCGGCGTCGGTCGCAAGCTTGATCACGAAATCCTCCGGCAGATAGCCCGACTCCTTGATCTTCTCCATGTCCGCATTGGCTGCTGCGCGATGCTCGACGACGCCGAGCGTACCGCCCGGCTTGAGCACGGCAAAAAACGCCTTGAACATCGCTGGCGCAGTATCCGCCATTGCCCAGTTGTGCACGTTGCGGAACGTCAGCACCGTATCGGCCGAATCGGGCGTGCCCAACATTGGCGCCTTCGGATCGAACTCGATCGTCTTTGCATCGCCGAACTCGGCCGCGTTGCCCTCGAACATCTTTTGCAACGCGGTTTTGTCCTGCGCCGCTTCGCCGTCTTTCTTCTTCGGCTGGGTGATCGCGGCCGTGTAGGTGCCGTTGCCCTTCATCATCGGCGCGAGAATTTCGGAGTACCAGCCACCACCCGGGGTGATTTCGACCACGTTTTCTCCAGGCTTCACACCGAAGAACGCCAGCGTCTCCTTGGGATGACGATAGGCGTCGCGCCCCTTGTTCGCTTCCGAACGCCAGCTTCCACCGACGGCCGCGTCGAGCTTGTCGCTGACCAGGTCGGTCGCGCTGCGCGGCGGTGGCGGCGTCGCCGGCTGATCCGCGACGACGGGAACGGTTGCTTTCGGCGCGGGGGCCGGGGTTTCCTGGGCTCCGCAGGCCGCAAGGGCCGCGATCAGGGGAAGCAGCAGGCCGAGCTTGTTCATGGCGATGTCCTCTGTATTAAGTCGGAATGGCGCGTGCACGGCGCAGCGCGGGAGCCTAGCACAGGCACTGGCGCGTCGATCCGCTGCCGGTCGAGTCCACGGCACCCTTCAGCGCGTGCATCGGGACGCCAGTGAACTCGTCGCTTTCGTCGCAAATCACTGCTCTGTCCACCGAATCGCCAAGCGCACAAAGTTCCATAAGTGAACGCCGGTTACATGCTTTTTCGCCGGAAGGAACCAACTCACCATCGATTCATGCCCAAAGCGTTCTCCTATGCGCTCTGAACCACCCACGTCCGTCCAAGGAGATCCGCTCATGCTGCATTACACCCTCGTTTTTCTGGTCATCGCGTTGATCGCCGGTGTTCTGGGCTTTGGCGGCGTGGCCGGTGCCGCTGCCGGCATCGCAAAGATCCTGTTTCTCGTCTTCATCGTGCTGTTTGTGGTGTCGTTGCTGATGGGTCGTCGCGGCAAGCTGTAAACAATGACGATGATCGGCGCGCCTCGCAGCTTCAGTCGGCGAGGCGCGCCGATGCGGGATACGGCGCAACGTCTTCCTGTTGGCCGGCAAGGAATCGCTCGCGTAGCGCATTCCACCACGCGGGATCAAAAATCTCCGGATGGGCGGCGAGCAACGCATCTCGCAGTTTCTGCGGCACTCCGAGAAAGCGCGGAAACTGTTCCGGAAACACGTCGCTCTCGCGCACGCTCATCCAGTCTTCCAGTGGTCGCGTTTCGTCTTCGGCACTTGCGTCAGGCAACCGCCGGAAACGGCATTGCTCAACCAGACACAGCTCGTCGTAATCGTAGAAGATCGCGCGACCAATGCGCGACACACCGAAATTCTTCAGCAACAGATCGCCCGGAAAGATGTTGCTGCGGGCGAGATCCTTGATGGCTTGCCCGTAGTCCAGCAGCGCGCGCCGCGCGTCATCTGCCGACGCTTCGCGGACCAGCAGGTTGAGCGGCCGAAGACGACGCTCGACATAGCAATGACGAATGACCAGCGCATCGTCATCGATCGCCACGCTCTCCGCACATTCCGTCGTGAGTTCCTCCAGCAACGCTGCGTCGATCTGCGCGAGCGGGAACCTCAGGTCGCGAAATTCCTGGGCATCGACCAGACGACCGACCCGGTCGTAGCGGAACACCAGTCGGTATTTCTCCTCGACCTGGCGTCGCC
>NZ_JBDSWZ010000011.1:0-11997 GCF_039926425.1 Dokdonella sp. | reverse complement strand
GGTCGTGCGTCCCGCGTGACCATCACCATATCCAGGCCATACGCCAGATGCTCTTTACCGCCCGCTGCGTCGACATCGATGCCCACATTCGCTGCATCGAGCGTCGTTGCAGCCACCACCGGCACTCTCTGGAACCACTCGCCGCGCACGCCGGGTTTGACGCCCATGCGTTCGAACTGATCCCTGATCCACGCTGTCGTCAACCGCTCGCCCATCGTTGCCGGCTTGCGGCCTTCGAAAGCATCGGACGACACCTTCTCGAGGCGCGCTGCGAAATCCTCTGCGGTGATCGCCCCGCTGGTGTGTCCGTCTGCGCTCGGAACCACCGGAACGCGTTCCACCTTCGCAACCGCGGTCGTCGACGGGCCAGGCGTGGACGGCGCTGTCGGCGCGGCGCGGTGGGACTGGCACGCGCAAAGCATGAGTGCCAGGCCCGCGGATACGACGTTGTGCAACAGCGAACCCATGGATGACCCTCTCGACGCCCCGATTGTAGTCTCGGAAAACGCTGCAGAGCGTCACAGTTCGCGCATAGGCGCCAGAAAAATGAGGTGGGGAAGGAACACGCGCCGCAATCGCGATGCGTCTGTCCATGTTGGAACGATCCAAACCGGCGCGTGCATGCCGTGGATGAAAACGCTACTGGTTCGACCGTCCCGAAATGCCAGTGGGCGCTGCATGGATTTGCGGCCTACGGATGATCGCCTGAAAACATTTTTGCAGTCGCACCGCTGATCGTGCCGACCGTCGCGCTCTCGCTCACGAACAGATCCACGTCGCGGCGGAACTCGAGCGTTCCGGTCACCACTGCATGCGGGCCGATCACGACGCGCGGGTTGCGCGACTTGCCGAGTGACCAACCGTGCTGCGTGTCGACGAGGATGCCGCCTTCGACGCGCGAGTTCGCGCCAACGTCGATGTCGCCGCTGACCGTTTCGATGCCGCCGCCGATATGCGCGCCGTCAAGCAAAAATCGGCCATTGACGTTGGATGCATGGCCGACGATTTCCGCACCGCGGCCGACCCGGATGCCGCCGTTGACCGCTTCGACCGTGCCGGTCACGCGCGCGCCCGCACCGATGTCGATACCGCCGTTGACGGTTTCGACCGAGGAAACGGTCGTGCGTTCGCCCAGATCGATGCCACCGTTGACGGTCGACACTTTTTCCGCGCTCGCGCCGCTGTCGAGGTGGATGCCGCCGTTGACCGTGTCGAGGTCGCCGGCATGCCGGCTGCTGTCGATGTGGATGGATCCGTTGACCTTGTCGACGTCGATGCCGCGTGCATGGGAAGCGCCGACAGCAAACAGCGACAGGGCAATCGAAAGAGCGAGTGTGCGATGCATGGGAAGCTCCAGGACGGGAATGGTATTTCCGGCTTTGGATGCGCGTGGACGAGAAAAGGTTGAAGAGCACTCGCGCGCGCCCGTGCGTTCAAAACCGGAGCGCTCGCACCGTGCTGCGACGCCCCCCGGCGCGTTCGGCTAGCATGCGGTTTCCATGGAAACTCCGGACGAACCCGCGTGGCACGACCCAAACCGATCCTGCTGCTGATTCTCGATGGCTGGGGCCATCGCGTCGACTCTGCACACAACGCGATCGCACAGGCGACGCTGCCGAACTGGCGTCGCTTGCTGTCCGACTATCCGCACACGCTGGTCGACACGCACGGCGCATTCGTCGGCTTGCCGGACGGACAGATGGGCAACTCCGAAGTGGGCCACATGAACATCGGCGCGGGGCGCATCGTCTACCAGGACCTCACGCGCATCGATGCCGCGATCGCCGACGGCTCGTTCTTCGCCAATCCGGCGCTGCTCGGTGCCTGCGAAGCGGTGAAGGCATCGGCAGCAACGTTGCACGTGTTTGGCCTCACGTCGACGGGCGGCGTGCACAGCCAGGAAGCGCACATCCTCGCGATGCTCGACCTTGCCGCGCGCCAGGGCGTCCCGCGTGTGGCGCTGCACGCGTTTCTCGACGGTCGCGACACACCACCGCGCAGCGCGCGCGCGACTCTCGACCGGTTGCAGGCCCGATGCACGCGTCTTGGCAACGCGCGGATCGCGACCGTCGGCGGGCGCTATTTCGCGATGGACCGGGACCATCGGTGGGACCGGGTGAAGCGGGCCTACGACGCGATCGCCGAGGCCAGCGCAGACGTCCACGCAGCGGACGCCGCGACCGCACTCGCCGATGCCTATGCGCGTGGCGAAAACGACGAATTCGTGCAGCCGACGGTGATCGGCGATGGCGCGCGGTTTGCCGACGGCGACGCGGTGGTCTTCATGAATTTCCGGTCGGATCGTGCGCGTGAGTTGTCGCATGCGTTCGTCGATCCCGACTTCGACGGCTTTGCGCGTGCGCGCGCGCTCGCATTGTCGGCGTTCGTGACGCTGACCGAATACGAGAAAGGGCTGCGCGCGAGCGCGATCGCCTATCCACCGCAATCGATGCACAACTCGCTCGGGGAATACCTCGCGTCGCTCGGGTTGCGGCAGCTGCGCATCGCCGAAACCGAGAAATACGCGCACGTCACGTTCTTCCTGTCCGGCGGCCGAGAGGCAGCGTTCGAGGGCGAGGAACGCATCCTCGTGCCGAGCCCGAAGGTTGCAACCTACGACCTGCAGCCGGAGATGAGTTGTCCCGAACTCACCGACCGGCTGGTCCTGGCAATCGGCTCGCAGCAGTTCGACGTGATCATCTGCAACATCGCCAATCCGGACATGGTCGGCCACACCGGGATCGAATCGGCCGCCATCCGCGCGGCCGAAGCCGTCGACGTCGCGCTCGGACGGCTGACCGCCGCGATCGTTGCGGCCGGCGGCGAGATGCTGATCACCGCCGACCACGGCAATCTGGAGCAAATGGTTGATGAGAACGGCGAGCCTCACACGCAACACACGGTGGGACCGGTGCCGCTGGTGTACGTCGGCCGCAACGCGCATCTGCACCACGGCGCGTTGAGCGATCTGGCGCCAACGATTCTCGCGCTGATGGATCTGCCACAACCGGCCGAGATGACCGGCCACTCGCTGGTCGGGTTCGACGCTTGATGCGTGCGTGGCGGTGGATCGCCGCGCTGGCACTGCTTGCGCCGGTCGCGTCGTCCGCGCAGGACGCCGATACGGCGCAACGTACCGCGCAGGAACAGGAGGCGAAGAAGAAGCTCGATGCGGTGCGTGTCGAGATCAAGTCGCTGGTTGCGCAGGCGCAGGCGATGGCGGGCGAGCGAAGCGATGCCGAGCGCACCTTGCGCGACAAGGAGCTCGCACTCGGCGTGGTCGCGAAGGAGCTCCATTCACTCGACGAACGTGTGGCCGGGCAGCAAGCGAAGTTCGATGGGCTCCAACAGCAGCGCGCGGAACTCGAAGCGGCATTGAAGACGCAGCACGATGCACTTGCCGCACTGCTGCGTTCGGCCTACGCGCTCGGTCGCAACGAGGAACTGAAGCTGCTGCTGCAACAGGACGACGTCGCCGCCATTGCGCGCGTGCTGGCGTACCACCGCTACTTTCAACGTGCGCAGGTCGATCGGATCGATCATCTGCGCGGCGACCTGCGGCAGCTGGCCGACGTGCAGGAAGCGATCGGCGCCGCGACGCGTGAACTCGCCGCGACGCGTGAAGCGCGCACGGCCGAGGCTGCAAATCTGGAGACCGAGCGTCGCGAGCGCGCAGCGCTGGTCGAGTCGATCGATGCGCGTCTGAAAGACCAGAGCACGCGCATCGCTGCGCTCGGCAAGAACGAGACCGCGTTGACTGCGCTGATCGACACATTGCGCGACGTGTTCGCGGATATTCCCAAGCAGCTGTCCGGAGACGCTCCGTTCGCTGCGTCGCGCGGTCGTCTCACGTGGCCGTTGAAGGGCAAGGTCGTGGTCGCGTTCGGCGCCGGCGACGAGTCGGGCCGGCGCAGCAGCGGCCTCCTGCTGGCCGCGAAATCCGGCACGCCGGTGCGCGCGATCTCGCACGGACGTGTCGCGTTTGCCGACTGGCTGCGCGGCTATGGCTTGATGATCATCGTCGATCACGGCGACGGCTATCTCAGCCTCTACGGGTGCAATGAAACGCTGCTCAAGGACGTCGGCGACTGGGTCGATGCCGGCGAAACGATCGCCAGCAGCGGCGCGAGCGGCGGCCAGAAGACCGCCGGGCTGTATTTCGAATTGCGCGCGAAAGGTCAGGCGGTGGATCCGCGCGGCTGGCTGCAGTGAACGTTGGCCGACCCGCGTGGTCTACCGGTGTGGTCGCATCCGTCACTCCCCGTTCGCGAAGGTCGATTCGGGCGACGCATCGGCCCCCACGCATTACACTCGACCCATCCCCGCGAGGCCAACTCCCATGTCCCCACGTTTGCTGGCCACGCTGCTGCTGATTCTCGCGTCACCGACGGTGCCCGCCGCCGATCCGCCGGTCACGCCGGACGTGCAGACCACAGTCGCTGCGTCGCCGAGCCCTGCGTCGAAGGACGCGGTCGACCTTGCCGACATCCGCGCGTTCACGGCGGTCTACAGCCTCGTCAAGCAGGCCTACGTTGACGACGTCGACGACCATCGCCTGATGCAGGCGGCGATCCGCGGGCTGCTCGGAGGTCTTGACCCGCACAGCGAATACCTCGGCAAGGAACAGATCGCTGATCTGACCGAGGACACCAGCGGCAACTACGACGGGCTCGGCATCGAAGTGGTGCAGGTCGACGGCACCTTGCGGGTGGTCGCGCCGATCGATGAATCGCCGGCGGAGCGCGCCGGTGTGAAAGCCGGCGACATCATCGTGCGCATCGACAACAAGCCGGTGCAGGCGGACGATCTGGAAGCAGCCGTCGCCAGCTTGCGTGGCAAGCCCGGCACGCCGATCACCCTCAGCGTGCTCCACGAAAAGCAAAGTGTTCCGGTCGACATCGTGATGAAGCGCGAGGTGATCCGCGTCGCCAGCGTGCGGGGGCGATTGCTGGAGCCAGGCTACGCCTACCTGCGCGTGAGCCAGTTCCAGGCGGAAACCGGAAGCCAGCTTCGAAAGAAGATCGTGCGGCTGATTGCGGACAACAAGGCGCCCTTGCGCGGAGCCGTGCTCGACCTGCGCAGCAATCCGGGCGGTCTTCTGACCTCCGCGGTCGAGATCAGCGACGAGCTGCTCAGCGAAGGCGTCATTGTGACCACGCGCGGGCGGCTGAAGGAATCAGACCTCTCTTTCCGGGCGACATCGGGCGATCTGCTCGATGGCGCTCCGCTGGTGGTGCTGGTCGACAACGGCACTGCGTCCGCCGCGGAAATCGTCGCCGGCGCGCTCAAGGACAACCATCGGGCGTTGCTGATGGGTCGGCGCACATTCGGCAAGGGTTCGGTGCAAACCGTGCTGCCGCTCGACGCCGATCATGCGGTGAAGCTCACCACGGCGCGGTATTTCACGCCGAGTGGCGTGTCGATCCAGGCCGCCGGCATCCAGCCCGATATCGCGCTCGGCGATTACTCGCTAAGCCAGCGCGACACCGATGCGGGCCCGTCGTATGGCGAACGCGACCTGCGCAATCATCTCAAAGGCGCCGACGAGACGGCCGATCCGCAGACCCCCGCCGTCGCAAACCGCGCGCTGCCGCAGGACTACGCGCTCAGCGAAGCGCTGAACGCGCTGAAGGCGCTCGCGTTGCGCAGTCGGCCCGCGCCGGATACGTCGACGCCGAACAGGAATGGATGATCGGGCGCGCCGGGTTTGCCGCGATATCGCATACAGAGCAGTCGTTGGCTAGAATCCGTGGCCCGCTCGACCGCCTGATCGGTAGGCATCCGTCGATGTCTCGACGATTCCCGCCCGCCCCGGTGGCCGGTTATTCATTGGAAAGGTCATGAACGCAGTTTCCGACATCACCGAAGCGCAATTTTTCGACATGGTCGACCGCTACATCGCGCAGGCCAACGAATTCAGCAAGCAGTATCCGCAACCGCAGATCATTGCCTCGATGCTGTTCGCCGCTGCGCGCTTCAACGCGCACCACTGGCTCGCTCGTGACCGCGCGCAGAGCCAGACCGTCGACGAAGCGGCGCCGCTGTTCGCGCAGGAATACGAGAAAATGTTCCGCAACAACGTGGACCAGCTCGAAGCGTCGCGCGCGAAGAACTGACAGCGAGCGCAACCGCGCGGGTTGTCTAGCGGCTGGTCGGCCGCGGCGGCATCAACGGAAACGGCATCACTTTTTCGCCGCTCGTCGCATCGCGGATCGCGAGCGGGCCGCGGCGTGCGACCTCTTCGATGCGTACGATGGCCTGGATCGGCACGTGCAGCATTGTCGTGTCCTTGAATTCCTCGCGCAGCCGCTCTTCGGTCGGGTCGACCACGAGCCCTTCGCCGGGCGGATCGAACACGAGTTCGCCGACTTCCGTGAATCCCCACAGCGAACTCGACGCCACATGTTGCGCGTGGAGCTCGATGCTTTTTCCCTGCGACAGGAAGGTGATCTTGTAGAGCTTTTTCATCGGGCGGGCATTCGGTGCGTGAGATCGGGGCCAGTGAAGACGCAATAGTAGATCGGCGGATCGCGCCGCGCCTGCCTGACCGCACGGCGAACTCCGGCGGTCAGCCCCTCAGTCGCCGTGCCACTGCCGGTTTGGAGAGGAGAGCCATCAGAATGCCGATGATGAAGCCGGCAATGTGCGTCCACCATGCGACCGCGCCGAACGCAGGGCCGACATAGGTGAAGAGCAGTTGCAGCGCCGCCCAGAAACCGATGAGCAGCGGCGCTGGAATACGGACGAATTCGAGGAACACGCCGAGCGGCAGCACGAGTCCGAGGCGCGCTCGCGGGAACAGCGCGAGATAGGTGCCCACCACGGACGACACCGCGCCGCTCGATCCAATGATGGGCGCATTCGTGCCTGCCAGCGTGAGAGCGCCGATCAGGTTGGCCAGCGCGCCGCCGATCACGAACAGCGCGAGAAAACGCATGGATCCGAGCGCGCGTTCCGCCGAGACCCCGAACACGATCAGGAACAGAAGGTTGCCGGTGAGGTGCAGCCAGTCTGCGTGAATGAAAATGGCAGTGACCAGGCGCGCTGCGCGCAGCTCGGTCAGCTGCAACAGCCATGGCGCGTTCGTATCGAGCAGGGTCGAGGGGACCGTGCCCCAACGGGTCAGCAAGCCGAAGCGCTGCGTCTGCGGCATCGTCGCAAGCCACAGGAACACGACCACGCAAGCCGCGACGATCAGTAGCGTGGCCCATGGTGGGCTTGGCTTGCGTCGACTCGGCAGGCTGACGAACACGCGGCGCTAGCGGCCGTCGCGCGGATAGGTGAAGCGCGTGCCCTTGAATTCCAGTTCCATCCCGTCCGGGCGGATTTTCTTCAACGTGACGCCGTCCGCGATCGTGTCGCCTTCCACATGCCGTTCGCCCTTGATGACGACAAAGCGTTCGGCTGGATCATCGGCGTATACATGCATGGTCACGCCCATCTCGGGCAGATCCTTGCGGATGCTGTAGGTAAGCTCCCACACCGACGGCAGGATCGGTTCCGTCGGCCGTGCGGCCGGGGCGACCTTGGCGGGCGCGGTTGCAGCGATCGCCGGTTTCGTCTCGGGCTTTGCGGTTGCGACCGCGTTGGCGTCCGGCGCCGGCCCTTTCGCTGCTGCGGCCGCGGGCGCTGTCGGCACAGCCTCCTTGCGCGTCGACGCAGCAGGAACTGCCGGCACGGGACCTGCGACCGCGGGCAGTGCAGGGGGCAGATGCGCCACCGACCCGGGGCGATCGCCCGGCGGCACGTTGGCGCGCAGTGGCGCGCGTGCCGACTCGTCGGACGGCGCTGCACGTTTCGAGGTCAACAAGGGATTCGTCGCGGCCGGCGGAGCGGGTGGGCTGGCGGCGGCGGTTGGCGCAGCCGGCTTCGCACGAGGAGCCGGGGTTTTGGATGCTTGCGCCGCGGGGGCGGCAGCAACCGGCGTGGCCTTGCGAGCCGGATCGGTCTTCGCCACCGTCGTGTCGGTTGCGGGAGCGCCGCGCTTGAACATCAGCCATGCGCCAGCGCCGAGCGCGACCACAATCAGCGCTGCAACGATCGGCAGCACGCCGCGTCGCCGACGCGAGGCGATCGATGGCGAACCGAGCGTCGGCGCTTCGCCGAGGCGGCGCTGCTGTTCCGATTTCTTGAGAGCTTCGAGGATCAGCGACATTGACTTTCCTGAAAGACGGGTGCCGACTGCATTGGCGGCTGACGCGGCGCACGACGCGCACGCGCGGGGTGGATCAGCGACAAACGACTCATTCGACCGTGCGCGCGAGATGGGGCCCCGCATCGTCGAGCGCCGACAATGCGAACAGGGTTTCCGGGCCGATGATGCCATCCGCCTTGATGCCGTAAGTCTGCTGCAGCTTGCGCACGCGCTCCTCCAGTTCCGCATCGAACGTCGGTGCGCGCGCCTTTGCGCCGACGCCGTTGTCGAAGGTGGCCAACCGGTCGGTGACCCACGCAACGCCGGCTGTCGCGTCACCACGCTGCAGGCTTGCAGGCACATCGGCTGGCAGTCGCCACAGCACCATGAAATCTCCGTTCCACACCTTGGACAGCGAACCGCGCGCAAGTTCATAGCGTGCGCCGGCAATATCCAGTCGCACGCGCTCCTTGCCTGCTCCTTGCAGCACCGCATACGCCGGATGTTCGGCCGGGCCGAGCAGAAGGATCAGCGGTCGGTCGAAGCGCGTCACCTGGTCGAGCATTGCATGGCCGCGCAGGCACGCGATGCCCGGCGCGATGATCGTCGGGCAGCGGCTCGCATCGCGCACCGACACCGTGCTTGCGTCGACTTGCCAGCGTGCGAGCAACTGGGTGAATGCATCGAGTTCGGTCTCCGGTTTTTCGGCAAGACGCTGTTCAAGGCGAAGCGCTTCAGCGTCCGCGGCGGGCGGCTGCACCACCACAGGCGCGGGCGTCGGTGCCGGTTCCGGCGCGCGTCGGCTGCCCAGCCAGATCGCGGCGCCGGCCAATGCCGCAACCAGCAGGGCGACCGCCGCCCAGCGTCCGTAGCGATGCATCCAGTAGCGTGCATGGCCCGGCAACGCCTCGTCCGCGGCGCGATCGACAAGGCGCTCGCCGAGGCTTTCCTGCTCGCGTGCGTAGCCGGCCATCAATGCGCGATCGGCAATGATGTTGACCAGTCGTGGCACGCCGTTCGAGCGCTGATACAGCGCCTTGAGTCCCAGCCGCGAGAACGGGATGCGCGCGCAACCCGCCACCGCCATCCGGTGACGGACGTAGGTCTCGGTTTCGCCGGCGTCGAGCGGGGTGAGGTGATAGCGCGCGGTGATCCGCTGGGCGAGCTGGCGAAGATCCGCCCGATCGAGTATTTCGCGCAATTCCGGCTGACCGAGCAGGATGATCTGCAGCAGCTTCTGCGTCGGCGTTTCAAGGTTGGTCAGCAGGCGCACCTGTTCGAGCGCGTCGATCGACAGGTTCTGCGCCTCGTCGACGATCAGCACCACCCGCAGCCCTTGCGCGTACGCGTCGAGCAGGAACGCGTTGAGCGTGTCGGTCAGCGCCTTGAGGCTGCCGCGCTTGCCTTCGATGTCGAGTTTCAACTCCTCGCACACCGTCTCGACCAGCTCGACCGGCGACAATTTTGGATTGAGCACCAGCGCCACGCGCGTGTTTTCCGGTAACTGTTCGAGCAGCAGCCGGCACAAGGTCGTCTTGCCGGTACCGACCTCGCCGGTCAGCTGGACGAACCCGCCGCTGCCCCCCTTGCCAATGCCGTACAGCAGGTGCGCGAGCGCATCCCGGTGCCTTTCGGACAGGAACACGTAACGCGGATCAGGCGTGATGGAAAACGGCACTTCGCGAAGGCCGTAATACTCGAGATACATCCGGGCATTTTACCTGAGCGCGTGCCCGGGCCGCGGTTCGGCGCCGCGCGGTCGCCGCGAGCCGCCCAGCGCGCGCTTGCGGTCGCCATCGCGATGGCCGTCGGTTCACCCGAAGCGCGCTGAAGCGGTCAGCGAGGGTCCACCGTCAACGTCGCGGCATTCGCTTCGACCGCCGCAGCGCCGCTCGCCATCGTTGCGTGTGCCAGCCCCTGCGGACTCGGCGGTGCAGGTCCGAGCATGCGTGCACTGCGCCAGTTGCCGTAGCGGTAATAGAGAATCGAGAGCAGCATCGACGCCAGTGAACCGACGGGGAAGCTCCACCAGATCGCATCCGCCTGCAGTCGGCCGACCATCGCGTAGGCAAACGGGATGCGCACCACCCACAGCGCGAGAAACAGGATCACCAAAGGCGGGATCACCGCACCGGTCGAGCGCATCACGCCGCCGAGCACCAGGCTGACGCCGAAAAACATGAACGACCACACAGCAATCGCGTTGATGTGCTGTGCGATGCCGATCGCGATGCCGTCTGCCGGCAGGAACAGGCCCAGCGCGGGGCGATCGAACACGTAGACGACCGTGACCATGATTCCGGTCATCACGAGGTTGTAGCCAACGCCGGTCAGTGCGATGCGGCCGACACGATCCCAGCGGCCCGCACCGACGTTCTGCGCGCACATCGACGACACCGCCATGCCGATCGCGAAGGCCGGCATCTGGATGTAGTTCCAGATCTGGAAACTCGCGCCGTACGCCGCCGTGGTGTGCGAGCCAAAACTGTTCACCAGCGAGATCATCGCGATCATGCTGAGCGACATCACGATCATCTGCAGGCCCATCGGCAATCCCTTGCCAACCAGGGACCGAAGGACCGCCCGGTCGATGCGCAGGTAGCGCCCTTCGCCCCGGCCGATGCGCAGGAAATGCCTGCTGCGATACAGCCACGCGATCGCCAGAGCCACGCTGATCGTCTGCGCCACCAGCGTCGCGGTCGCCGCGCCAGCGATGCCGAGCGCCGGCACCGGTCCCCATCCGAAAATGAACAGTGGATTGAGCACGATGTCGAGCGCGACGTTCATCAACAGAAAATAAAATGGCGTGCGCGTATCGCCTGCACCACGCAACACCATGCTGATGAACGCGAGCACGTACATGCTCGGCAGACCGAGAAAGATGATGCGCAGGTAGGCGACCGCGAGCGGTTGTGCGTCAGCGGGCGTCTGCATCCACAACATCAGGTGCGGCGCAAACAGGAAACCGCAGACCGCGGCAATCAGCGACAGGCCGATGAAAAAACTGATGCTCGTGCCGACCACGCGCTTCGCCTGCTCGACATTCTTCGCGCCGATACTCTGGCCGATCAGGATCGATGCCGCCATGCCCACCCCGAAGATCGCGCCGATCAGGAAGAACAGGATCGCGTTGGCGTTCGACGTCGCGGTCAGAGCCGACTCGCCCAGATAGTGGCCGACCCAGATCGCGTTCACCGATCCGTTCAACGACTGCAAGATGTTGCCGGCGAGAATTGGCAGCGAGAAGCGGAACAGGGTGGGCCCGATTGCGCCGTCGATCAGCGCGTTGCCGGGGCGTTGCGGAGTGGACATCGAGGCGGGCGGGCAGGGCGACAAGGGCGGGAATACTGACAGGTTTTCGCATGATCGCCCCCGTGCGCAGCATGTCTTTCGTCACCCGCGGCCCGCGACTGTTGCCGATATGATGGACCGTCGAAGCGCGGCCAATCGATCCCGCGCCGAATCGGCATCCGAGGAGATTCCATGTCATTGCATCGCCGCTGGTTGGCCATGTTGCTGCTGCTCAGCGGCCACGCGGTCGCGCAAGTGGATCCGGCCCAGTTTCAGGATCTGCACTGGCGCCTCATCGGTCCGTTTCGCGGTGGTCGCGCGCTGACCGTCGCCGGCGTCCCTGGCGAGCCGCAGCATTTCTACTTCGGTGCCGTCAACGGCGGTGTGTGGGAAACCAAGGATGCCGGCCGCACCTGGCAGCCGATCTTCGATGCGCAGCCCGTCAGTTCGATTGGCGCGCTGGCAATCGCGCCGTCGGAGCCGGCGGTGATCTACGTCGGAACCGGCGAAGCCGACATGCGTTCGGACATTGCGCAGGGCAACGGCGCGTACAAGTCGGTCGACGCCGGCCG
>NZ_JBDSWZ010000010.1:0-25449 GCF_039926425.1 Dokdonella sp. | reverse complement strand
TTGAGGCGCCGACCGATGTCGTACGTCCCGTGGAGGCGATGGAGTCGGATGATGCCGAGATCCGGATCGACGCGCACTTCTGCGAATGCCGCGCCAAAGGAGTGGAATGCGAACTTGTCCTTGGCCGCCGGATCGGGGCTCGACTGCGCCTTTGCGCTGATCGGAGTGCCGCCGTGGCGGGCGATCACCGAGGCAAACGACTCCCGCCTCGACCTGGTCTCTGTGGACACGATCCAGCCAGCGTCCGTTTTCAGATTCTCGAGTGCAACGCCAGCAAGCGGCGAGCCCTCCCCGTCGACCGCGGCCGCAAGCAGTTTTTCCTTCGCGGCAAAACACGCTGCCTGTACCGCACTCGACACACTCGCCGAAGTTTGCGAGCCGCCCGACACCGGCGTTTCCGGCATGCGCGTGTCGCCAAGCTCGAACCGTATTTTCCCAAGCGGCAGTCCGAGCGCATCCGCGGCAACCTGCGTCATCACTGTGTACGTGCCCGTGCCGAGGTCCTGCGAACCGGCTTGGACGAGCGCGGTGCCGTCGGCAAGGATTGTCGCCAACGCAGATGCCTTCGAACGGTTCGCCGGATAGGTTGCGGTCCCCATGCCCATTCCGACAAGCCACTGTCCATCCTTCATCGAGCGAGGCGCCGCCGTGCGCCGTGACCAGCCGAACCGCTCGGCGCCCACGCGATAGCACTCTCGCAGCGATTTTGCCGAGAACGGTTTCCCGTCTGCCGGCGATTTGTCCGCATGGTTGCGTAGGCGCAACTCCACCGGATCCAGCTTCAGCGCCTGCGCCAGCTCGTCCATCGCTACTTCCAGCGCAAACGTTCCGGAGGCCTCTCCCGGCGCGCGCTGGTACGTCGGCGTTCCGATGTTGAGTTTGGCGAGTCGATGCGTGGTGTCACCGCTCTCCGACGCATACAACATGCGCGTCTGCAACGCCGACGCCTCGACCCAGTCCTCGAGCATCGACGACTGCGTCATGACCGCGTGGCGAATGGCGAGCAGATGTCCTTCGGCATCGGCGCCGAGCACGATGTGCTGTTCTGTTCGCGGACGACCGCCGACCGGCGCAAACATCTGTGTGCGGTCGAGTACCAGCTTGACGGGTCGGCCCACCAGCTTTGCCGCCATCGCGCTGAGGACCACATGCGACCACGCAGTGCCCTTGCAACCGAATCCGCCACCGACGAAAGGGCACAGAACGCGCACGTCGTCTTCGGGAATCGAGAAGTGTTTCGCAAGCGTCGTGCGGCAGCCGAACACGCCCTGCGTCGCATCGTGCACTGTCAACTTCTTCCCGACCCATTCCGCCACCGTCGCATGCGGTTCCATCGGGTTGTGATTCTGCGAGGGCGTGGTGTAGCGCGCATCGACGCGCACCGCGGACCTCTCCAGCGCCCCGTCGACGTCGCCCCACGCAAGATCGGTCGGCTGACGATTCGCATCCTTCGGCGTCTTCGCCGTCGCCTTTGCCGCATCGAAATCGAGCACTGCAGCATCCGCCTGATAACGGATCATCAGATGCGATGCGGCATGCCGCGCCTGGTCAAGCTGCTCGGCAACCACCACGGCAATCGGCTGCCCGTTGTAGTGGACAACATCATCCTGCAACAGGGACAGCGGACGCAGCGGCGGCTTCTCCTCGTCGACCGCGAATTTGATCGCATTGGTCGACGTGATCACGCGAACCACGCCTGGCATCCGCGCCGCTTCACGGGCATCGATCGCCACCCGGCCAGCCGGTTTGGTGCTCAGCACAAGGATGGCGTACGTCATTCGCGGAAGTGACACATCCGCGGCATAAATCGCCTCACCACGAACCTTCGAAGGCCCGTCGATGCGGTCGATCGAGGCACCGACCGCACTCACGAGACTGCTCCCGCAACCTGCACGGCGCGAGCGATCGCCCGCGGCAACAACACCTGCTTGAACGCATTGCCCGGGAAAGCTTTCGAGCCATCGACCACGCCCTTGGCGGCCTCGCGGATCGCACCCCGGGTGAGCGCTTTGCCGATCAGCTGCTGCTCCACGGCTGTTGCTCGCCATGGTTTCGGAGCGACGCCTCCGAGCGCGATACGAATGTCCGATACGACGCCGTTTTCGATGTGCATCGCGGCGGCGACCGACACCAGTGCGAACGCATAGCTCGCCCGATCGCGGATCTTGAGGTAATGGCTTCCATCGGCGCAGCGGTTTTCCGGCAGATCAATCGACAGGATCAGTTCGTCGTCGGCCAGTGTGGTATCCACCTGCGGCCGCCCGCCCGGCAGCCGATGGAAGTCGCCAACAGGAATGGAGCGTTCGCCCTTCGGACCCTGCACGCGAATCGTCGCGTCCAGCGCGGCGAGCGCGACGTTCATGTCGGACGGATTCGTTGCGATGCAACGATCGCTGGCGCCGAAGATCGCATGCTGGCGTTGTTCACCCGTGAGTGCAGCGCAGCCCGAGCCGGGATTGCGTTTGTTGCATCGCTCGAACGCGGTGTCGACAAAGTAGTGGCAGCGCGTCCGCTGCAGCAGGTTTCCACCGGCGGTGGCCATGTTGCGCAACTGCTGCGACGCGCCTGCGACGATCGCTTCGACCAGCAATGGATAACGTGTACGCACCTCTGAATGTGCCGCCATGTCGCTGTTGCGTGCAGCCGACCCGATTCTCAGACGGCCGTCGGGAAGGAGTTCGATCCGGTCAAGTCCAAGCCCGTTGATGTCGACGATCGTTCGCGGATGCTCGATCTCGCCCTTCATCAGGTCGAGAAGATTGGTGCCACCGCCGATGAAGGCCGCCCCGGCCCTTGCTTTTGCGCGAATCGCGGAATCGACCGAGGAAGGTTTCACGTACTCGAACGGATTCATGCACGCTCCTTCGCGACGACTTCGGCAATTGCGGCGACGATGTTCGGGTAGGCGCCGCAGCGGCACAAATTGCCGCTCATCCGTTCGCGAATCTCGTCGGAATTGACCGCGATCGAGCCGGCCGCACGAACGTTGGCCGATACATGGCTGGGTTCGCCGCGCTGGAGTTCGCCGATCAACGCGGTCGCAGAACACAATTGCCCCGGCGTGCAAAAGCCACACTGGAATGCGTCATGGCGAATGAACGCTTGCTGCAGTGGACTGAGCGACGCGTCGTTCGAAAGGCCTTCCACGGTGCGAATGTCATCGCCCTCATGCATCACGGCAAGGGTGAGGCACGCATTGATGCGGCGATCGTTGACCAGAACGGTACACGCCCCGCACTGCCCGCGGTCGCATCCCTTCTTGGTGCCGACCAGACCAACATGATCGCGCAGCGCGTCAAGCAGGGTCACGCGGGACTCAACGGTCAGCGAATGCTTTTCCCCATTGATGCGCAGCGAAAGAGTGATTGTGGGAGGTGGCCCTTTCCCGGTACCAGCATCGTCGGCCGCAGGGTGCGCACCGACGGTTTCTGACACAAGCCCCGACGCCGCGGCGCCTGCCGTCGCCGCCACCGATCCAAGAAAGGCGCGCCGGCTGACGGCCGAAGGAAACGTTGATGGTGTGGTAGGCATTGCCGATGTCCCTTCGTCGCGGCGGAAGTAACACCCGAGGATGCCGATCACGCAGCGACCTCAGCTGAAGTCGCGGTATGGCATTCACTGCACAGTCATGCCAGTGCTTTTTGCGCGGTACGCACGCCCCGCGCCGTCGCGATTGCCTGGACGATCTCCGCGCCGAACAGGAAAATCGCTGCGGAATAAAACACCCAGACCAGCAGCACGACCAGTGATCCGGCCGGGCCATACGAGCCGCCCACGCCACTGTTTGCGAGGTACGCGCCGATGCCGTACTTCCCGGCGGTGAACAGCAGTGCGGTGATCAGGGCGCCGAACACGGTGTGGCGCCATGAAAGCCGCGCATCCGGCAGGTACTTGAACAGCGCTGCGAACAGCACGGTGAACACGATCGTGGTGATCACCTGGGTGGCCATGTCCCATACCTCGCCTTCCTTGGGCAGCAGCATCCCGAGCACCGCGCTGACCACGAGCGACACCATCAGCACGAACGTCACGGCCGCGAGGATGCCGATCGACAACATCCGACGACGCAGCCATTGCAGCAGAAGGTAGGTGGTCTCCGTCCGTGGCGGCGCGTCGACTTCAAGAATCACGTTGAGCGCGCCCTGCAATTGCGAGAACACCGCGGTCGCGCTGAACACGAGTACGCCGATACCGATCAAGCCGGCGAAGCTTCCGGCCGATGGTTTGGACGACGCGTTTTCGATGATCAGCTGCACGGCCGCCTGTGCATCGTTGCCTGCAAGCAAGCCGATCTGTGCAATCAACTCCGCCTGCGCATTCGGCGACACGGATGCCGCCAGCCACAGCCCCAGCACGAGCAGCGGCGCGAGCGACAGCGCGGTGTAGTACGCGATGCTTGCTGCCAGCGTCAGATCGTCATGGTCGATGAATCCGTTGATCGCCGTCCACGCAATGCGGTGCGGCATCATCGAACCGTTGCGCGCGCTCGCCGGCGGACTGCCCGCATCGGTCGAAGGCTGCTGGAGATCCGGAAGACTCATTCTGCCACTGTCGCCTCAGGACTCATCATCGAGTCGCGCCTCGCCAATCAGCACGTAGATCGGTCGCAATGCTTCCGTGTGCTGGCAGACGATGCGAAAGCACGCGAGCAGCGGCCCGGCCAGAAGAACGCCGAGGATTCCCCACAGCCATCCCCACAGGAGCAACCAGACGAACACGACGACCGGATTGAGCGACAGGCGACGACCGATCACTGTCGGCGTGACGAGCTGACCTTCGATGAACGCGAGCAGGAAGAACACGCCCGGCACGACGAGCGCGTGCCCCATCGCATTGAAGGTCGAAAACCCGACGATGCCGAGAATCAGTCCGGTGATCGCGGCGCCGACATACGGGGCAAAGTTGAGCAGGAACGCCATCGCCCCCCACAGGATCGCATTCGGAATCTGCAGCATCGCCATCGCGATCGCCGTGGCGCAGCCGAGTCCGAAGTTGATGGCTGTGATGGTGAGGAGATAGCGCGACATCTCGCGCTGGATGTCGCGCGCGATGCTGACGACGACGCGCTTTTCCGGCATGCCTGGCGCGATCTCGACCAGTCGGCGCAGAAAATTGTCACCCGAGGACAGGAAGAAAAACACCAGCAGGATCACCGCGGCGACAGCTTCGAGGACACGTGGCGTGCTGGACAGGATTCCCGTCAGCATGTTCGGCGAATCCTTGACGACGACCTGGTTGGAGTTGTCGCCCGGATGGGTGAGGTCCTCGATGGTCTGGGTTGCCCTGGTCGCCTGCACGAACGTCGTCCGGATTTCCCGCATGCGTTCCTGCACCGACTGAATCGCCGAAGGGCCCTTTCCGATCCAGTCGCGCGCGGGTTGTGCCAAGGCAACGATCGCGCCCACCGCGACCACGACGAAGAACAGCACGACGAGACCGCTTGCAAGCGTCCTCGGCAGGCGCGCGCGTTGCAACAGCAGCACCAGTGGCGAGAGCAGCAGTGACAAGAGCAGCGAGAACATGATCGGCGCGAGAATGTCGCGAGCAAGATAACTCGCCGCAAGTGCAGCGATCAGCGCGATCACGACCAGCGAGCGGGCAATGGTCGCAAGCCGCACTGCGACGGGTTTCGCGGGGCGCGAGACAGTCGGAATCATCGCGGGATCGCGTTTTTTCTCGACCTGATCAAGCTCCCCGGTCGGTCGATCGGCCACTGCGCTCATTGCGTCCTTCCCCTGTTGCATCACTTTGGCCCGGATCGGACGACAACGGCGAATCCGACTGCTTGGATAGCGCGGCGAGTGTCACCGAGTGAGACCGGACGGCGACTGAACGGTCTTTCTGCACTGGTCGATGCCGCCCGCAGATCGCGCTCCACTGCGACCGCTCTGCCCTCATTCATCGACCGGGCGATAGCGTTCGGACCATGGCACTCATCGACAGCGACCTCGTCCGGCCGACGGACGCAGGTCTCTTTTGCCCGGCGGGCAATTTTTACATCGATCCGTGGAAGCCGAGCGCAACCGCGATCATCACGCATGCGCATGGTGATCATGCGCGCAATGGATCGGATCTCTACGTCTCCGCCGAGGTCGGATTGCCGCTGCTGCAGGAACGCCTGGCGGGTGCGACGATCGCTGGACTCGCGTACGGCGAGCAGCGTCGGTTCGGCGATGCAACGGTTTCGCTGCATCCGGCCGGTCACATCCTCGGTTCCGCCCAGGTGCGCATCGAAGTCGACGGCCGCGTCTGTGTCGTGAGTGGCGACTACAAGCGTAATCCGGATCCGACCTGCGCGCCGTTCGAAGTTGTGCCATGCGACGTCTTCGTGACCGAAGCGACATTTGCATTTCCGGTGTACCGCTGGCCATCGATGGACGAGGTGACTCGCGAGATCGTCGGCTGGTGGGACGAATGCGCGGCGAGCGGCGTGCCGTGCGTTCTTTTCTGCTATTCGCTCGGCAAGGCACAGCGGCTGCTGGCCGAACTCGCGCTGCGCATCGACCGCCCGGTGCACGTGCATGGCGCAATGATCGCGCTGGTCGAGCGCTATCGCGAACTCGGCGTTCGGATGCTGCCGACGATTCCGGTGTCCGACAGCGCTCGCGGACGGGATTTCGCCGGCGAGCTGATCCTCGCGCCGCCGTCCGCGGCAGGGTCGACGTGGATGCGCCGCTTCGGCAACGCGTCGACCGGGTTCGCATCGGGCTGGATGCGCATCCGCGGCAATCGGCGGCGACGCGGCTACGACCGCGGATTCGTCGTCTCCGATCACGCCGACTGGCCCGGCCTGATCGACTCCATCCGCGCGACCGGCGCCCGCCGCGTACTCCCGACGCACGGCAACACCGATGCGTTGGTGCCTTACCTGCGCGAACTCGGCCTCGATGCCGAGCCACTGCGCACAGATTTCGAGCGTGAGGACTGATGCGCCGGTTTGCAGCGCTGTATGCGCGCCTCGATGCATCGACGGCGACCACCGCGAAAGTCGAGGCGCTTGCCGCATATTTCGACGATGCACCACCCGACGATGCGGCATGGGCGGTGCACGTGCTGGCCGGCGGCAAGCTGAAACGGCTGATCCGTTCGGGAGAACTGCGCGAGCTTGCGGCGGATGCGAGCGGTTATCCGATCTGGCTGATCGACGAGAGTTACAGCCACGTCGGAGATCTCGCCGAAACGATCGACCTGCTGATGGATGCGTCGCGAGAAGCGGTTGACGATGCGCCGCTGCACGTGTGGATCGAACAGCGGCTTGCGCCACTGCCCGCGCTGGACGCAACGGAACGCGGCGCGCGCCTGCTTGCGTGGTGGAGGAAACTGCCGCACGCCGAGCGCTTCGTGTTGAACAAACTGCTCACCGGAAGCTTGCGCGTCGGCGTGTCGAAGCGGCTCGTCGTCCAGGCGTTGTCGAAAGCCAGCGGACTCGAAACTGCGCAGATCGCGCATCGCCTCAGCGGCGACTGGCGCCCGACTGCGGACGCGTTCCGACGGTTGCTCGACCCGGCCGCGACCGCCGCGACCGTGGATCAACCGTATCCTTTTTTCCTCGCTTCGCCGCTCGAAACTCCGGTCGATCAACTCGGCGAGCGGCCTGCGTGGCTGGCCGAGTGGAAGTGGGACGGGATCCGTGCGCAATTGCTCAAGCGCGCAGGCAACGCGATGCTGTGGTCGCGCGGCGAAGAGCGCCTCGACGGTCGCTTCCCGGAAATCGAACAGGCGGCGACCGCATTGCCCGACGGCGTTTCGATCGATGGCGAAATTGTCGCGTGGCGCAACGATGCGCCCCTCCGCTTCGGCGCGTTGCAGAAGCGCATCGGGCGCTTGAAACCGGGAGCAAAGCTGCTTGCCGAAAATCCGGTCGTACTGGTGGCCTATGACCTGCTGGAACAGGACGGCACGGATCTGAGAACGTTGCCGCTGTCGGAGCGACGAGCGCGCCTCGCGCTGTTGCTGGCGTCACAGGATACCGACGCAACGCAGCGCATCCGCCTGTCGCCCACGGTGGACGACGGCGACTGGAGCGCCCTCGCCCGCCGACGCGACGAAGCGCGCGATCGCGGCGTCGAAGGACTGATGTTGAAGCGCCTCGATTCGCCGTACCAGGTCGGCCGGCGGCGCGGGGACTGGTGGAAGTGGAAGATCGATCCGTACACGCTCGACGCGGTGTTGATCTACGCGCAAGCGGGTCATGGTCGTCGTTCCAACTTGTATACCGACTACACGTTCGCGGTGTGGGACGGCGATGTGCTGGTGCCGGTCGCGAAAGCCTATTCCGGACTCTCGGACGTGGAAATCGGCAAGCTCGACCGATGGATCCGCAGCCACACACTCGAACGGTTCGGGCCCGTGCGTTCCGTCGAACCGCATCATGTGTTCGAGCTTGCGTTCGAGGCAATCAATGCCTCGTCACGTCACAAGGCCGGTGTCGCAGTGCGTTTTCCGCGCATCCTTCGCTGGCGCCACGACCTCTCCATTCGCGATGCCGACCGCCTCGATCAGCTCAAGACGCTGGCGGGCGGCTGAGCGCCGCATTGCCGACTGGCTCGCCGTGCGCAACGGCGGGCGCGTCGCGCCGTTCCAGCGCGCGGCGTGGCAGGCGTGGCGCGACGGCGAGAGCGGATTGATCCACGCGCCAACGGGCAGCGGCAAGACGCTTGCTGCGCTCGGCGGTCCGCTTGCGCAGGCGCTGGCTCACGATCCGAAAGAGCGGCCTGGACTGACGCTGCTGTGGATCACGCCGCTGCGCGCGCTTGCCGCGAATCTGTTGGTGCAGCTGCAGGCGCCACTCGCCGATCTCGGCGTCGACTGGCGCGTGATCCGTCGAACCGGCGACAGCGGCAGCCGCGAGCGCACGCGCTTGCGCAAGGGTCAGGTCGAATTGCTCATCACGACACCGGAGAGCCTCGAGCTGCAGTTGTCGTATGACGACGCATCACAGCGCTTTGCGCATCTCGCAACCGTGGTCGTCGACGAATGGCACGAACTGCTCGGCAGCAAACGGGGAGTGCTGCTCGAACTCGGCCTCGCGCGGCTGCGTCGAATCGTGCCTGAACTGCGCACGTGGGGATTGTCGGCAACGCTGGGCAATCTCGATGAAGCGATGGCGACGCTGCTCGGACATGCGTCGGACGGGCGGCTGATCGCATCGCGCTCGCCGCGCCGCGTGATCATCGACACCGCGCTGCCCGACCGCGTGGAACGTTTTGCGTGGGCAGGACATCTCGGCTTGTCGCAATTGCGCCGTGTCGTCGACGCGGCAAGTGCGGCACGCTCGGTGCTGGTCTTCACCAACACGCGATCGCAAGCCGAACTCTGGCACGAGGCGCTTGCGGCTGTGTGGCCGCATCCACCCGAGACACTCGCGATCCATCACGGCTCGCTTGACCGGGCACTGCGGCAGACCGTCGAGGAGCAGCTTCGTGACGGATCGGTGCGCTGCGTGGTTGCGACGTCGAGCCTCGACCTCGGCGTCGACTTTGCCAGGGTCGATGCGGTCATCCAGATCGGCAGTCCGCGCGGCATTGCTCGACTACTGCAACGGGCGGGTCGCTCCAATCACCGGCCTGGCGAGGCCAGCCGCATCCTGTGCGTGCCGACGCACAGTCTCGAACTTGCCGAGATCGCCGCGGCGAGGCGCGGCCTCGCCGCCGGCAGCATCGAATCGCGGACACCATTGCGAGGCGGCGCCGACGTGCTTGCCCAGCATCTGACCACGCTTGCAATGGGCGGTGGCTTCACTCCCGAGGCGGCATTCGACGAAGTGCGCTCGACGCATGCGTATGCCACGCTGACGCGCGACGCGTTCGATGCGGTGCTGGCCTTCCTCGTGCACGGGGGACCCGCGCTCAACGCGTATCCCGATTACCGAAAGATCGTCGAGGTGGATGGCCGTTACACCATCGGCACGCCGCGCATCGCACGACTGCATCGTTACAACATCGGCACGATCGTCGCCGACGGTTCGATCGAAGTGCGCTATCTCAAAGGTGGACGCATTGGTCGCGTCGAGGAAACCTTCGCGGCACGGCTTACCCCGGGCGAGAAATTCCTGTTCGCGGGCCGCAGCCTTGAACTGGTGCGCGTGCGCGACATGACGGCGTGGGTCCGTCTCGCCAACGGCCGACGGAGCACGGTGCCGCGCTGGATGGGTGGGCGTCTCGCGTTGTCGAACGAACTTGGCCAAGGATTGCAGAAGATCCTTGCCGACCCGGGCGCGATGGAGCCGGAGATGCGCCGGCTCGAACCATTGCTCGCACTTCAGCGCGAACGGTCGGCGTTGCCGTCGACCGGGCAGCTGCTGATCGAGCGGATCGCAGCGCGTGATGGCGAGCATCTGTTCGTGTTTCCATTCGCCGGACGTCTCGTGCACGAAGGCCTCGGCGCATTGCTCGCACTTCGCCTCGGACGGATCGCACCGGCGACGCTCGCATTCGGCGCGAACGACTACGGCGTTCTCGTGTCAGCGAAACGTCTGCCAGATCTCAACGCGACGCTGATGAAAACGCTGCTCTCGCCCGATCGGGTTCGCGAGGATCTGCTCGACGGAATTGGCATCGGCGAACTTGCGCGGCGGCAGTTCCGCGAAATCGCGCGCATCGCCGGTCTGGTATTCGCCAGTCATCCGGGCCACGACAAAACCGTACGCCACCTGCAGGCGGGCACCGGCCTGATCCATGATGTCCTTGTGCAACACGACCCGACGCATGTCCTGCTGCAACAGGCCACCGAGGAGGTGCTCGAACGCACGTTCGACTTTGCGCATCTGCAGGCATGTCTGCACGAGCTCGCGCATCGGGAGCCGCTGATGATGCGGCCTGCACAACTCACTCCGCTCGCCTTTCCGTTGTGGAGCGAATGGATCCGCGGCGGGCTGTCGACCGAAGACTGGGAGACGCGCGTGCAGCGGCTCGCTGCCGATCTCGACCGACGCGCTGGATGAAGGCGATCAAACTCCCGATTGCCGGGGAATCGATGGTGCTCGATGCGCGACGAGCGCTCTTCTGGCCAGAGCGACGCTGGCTGATGGTCGCCGACCTGCATCTGGGCAAGGCCAGTCTCCTGCGCCAGGCAGGCGCTGCGATTCCGCGCGGAACGACGACGCGTGACCTTGCGCGTCTGGGGGCGTTGATCGACGACTATCGACCGGATCGCGTCATCGTGCTTGGCGACCTGATTCATGGAGCCGAACGTGCGGCGGCGCCCTGGCTGGACACGCTCGGGGAATGGCGCGAGCAGCACGCCGCCGTAGAGCTCGTTCTCGTTGCCGGAAATCACGATCGCCACATGCCGCTCGCAGCGCTGGGCTTTGCCATCCAGAACGAGATCGCTGCCAAGCCGTTCCTGTTGAGGCACGCCCCTGATCAGGCATCGACGCTTCACGTGCTGGGCGGTCATGTTCATCCCGGTATCGTGATGCGCGATGGACGCACGCGGCTCCGGCTACCTGCTTTCTGGATCAGCGCGAACCGCTCCGTGCTTCCGGCTTTTGGCTCTCTGTGTGGACTCGCACCTCACGGGCCCGATGCAGCCGATCGCGTGTTTGCAATCACGCCCGGCGGCATCGTCGATCTTTCGGGCGAGTCCCGGAATACCTGATCAACGTCCGCAGCCTTGCGAGTGCGAAGCGTCGACTCGCCTCGTCAGGCCTGTACCTTTCTCGGGCGACCCACCACCCGCGCTGCCGGTGCTTGACGGCGCGCAAACTCGCGTTCCACTTCGAGGACGCTGCGCCCGACCGCGGAGATGACTTCATGGAGTGCGCCCAGCGAGCAGTGGAATCGCTGTTTCCAGAGCGCGCGCTCCCACGGCAGCCGCAGCGAGATCGATGCGCTCGTTTCGAGATCAGCAGACTTTGTCTTCGCGGTCATTGCTCTCTCCACTTTTCGTCACGTGCCGTGACCGTTGTCATTCTGCCTCCAATTGAATGAAAGCACACGACTAAAATACGTGTTTCAACTGGGGAAAAACGCTCAGCGACTGCAAACTTTCATTACGCGAAAGCGCTTTCAAGCCGGCGTTTAATACGCATTTCCGGATAATCATCCGACTCCGTTCCGAGGGATTTATCTCGATTCAAATACAAGCTCATCTCGCCACAAGGCGCGCTTTTCGCGTATTGAATCGATCTTGGTAGCGCCGAGCTACTGGTTTTTCGATGTGATTATTCGGCCGAACTGGAACGATCCAACTCAAAAATAGGCTGAGTGCCGTTGGGGGAGAAAATCGAGGTGCGCGAGCCAGAATAAGAAAGTCCAGCGCTGTCATTTGACCAAGCGGCCCGCGCGCGGCAAATGGAGTGGTCATTGGCCTGTATCGTCCACGCCAGCGCGCAACGTTGGAACCCGCGACTCCGCGCGCACCGACATGGCGGCAAAGCCGCGACGAACGGCTACGCTGTCCTCCGGAACTCGGGTTGCTGCGCGCGCGGCCGAAGCACCGGCTGACCGACCAGAGCGGTGCTGTCCAGGGTGGAACAGACCGGGCGCGCGAACGGCGGTCGGCGCGCGCCCTCAGCGGAACCTGGCCGACTCGAGGCGGAACGCAGTGGCGGCAATCCGCCACCGCCATCGCCGCCGGGCAGCGGCATGCTCCGTTGCGCGGGAGAACCTAGCTCTCTGACTTCGTCGACGTCGCCACCTGCAGCTGTTCGGGCTGAAAATGCTTTGTCATGGTCTGGCCATTGTCGACCCATGTACAGATCCAGTTGTCTTCACTGCCACCAAGCGTCATCACCCGAGGGCCACCGAAGATGGGCTCGACCTGGATTCCGCCCACGAAATCACCCTTGTTCATGGCGCCTCACTGGTTTCGATCTGGATGGTTCGCGCCTGGCGCACTGGAGCGACGACCACACGCCATTGTCCGATGAAACATCCAGGAGCGCGCATGGAACGATGCATGTGTGCCGCTGACCTGAGCGGCGCGCTCGCAGCCGAAGCGCGACCATCAACGACGCATCGCTTCGCGCCGGGCCTTGAATCTGCCCAACGCATCTTCAAGGGCTTCGGCGCGATCTCGCAGCAGCTGCAACTTGCGCCGGGCTCGAATGATCTTGTCGATCATCTCTGCGCGCTGCTGCAGCTCGCGATCCGTCATCGGGAAACTCAAGGGATGCAGATCGGCGCACGCGCTGCGCGCTTCCTGCAGGACGCTGACGGCAGCCATCACGGTGGCTGCGGCATTCTGGACGGGCATGAGGTCATCTCTCGAGAAAGGATCGACCCGCTTCGGCGGCAGGCATCGTGCCTGTGGTGCGGAGTCCTTTCTTGAGCCACCGCGAGTCGTCGACCCGGCGGATCCATGGGAGATTCCTCCTCGCGCGCTGTGCGCGATGCGGCCATATTCCTTCGCGACGTGTAGGAAAACGTCGATTCGACGCGTCGCAGCGGCGCGTCACTGCCAAGCCATCGACACCCCGAATCCGGCCGTGACATCCGTACTGCTGCGGGTGAGCCCGTGCAACGCATACAGATCGAGCTGCACGCGGTCGTGCAGCAGAAGAGTGAAGCCGCCGCCGACGCGCGAGTCCGACTCGCCACCGCCTGTCGTGCGTCCTGCTTCGACATAACCGCCGAGGTCACCGCGAATCGGAAAACTGAAGTTCGGAGAGACCGTCCACGTATCGACGCCGCCGCTGTGATCGACGTTGGCGTAAAGCGCAACCGCGCAATCGGCACCGACTTTCCGGGCGAGCGTGGCACCGAGCGAATATACGGGGCGGTCGTTGGTGAACGCAGCGGCTCCGGTATCCGCGGTCGCGCTTGCGAGCAGCGCAAAAGAGAGCGAGTCGACCGGCAACGCGGGCGCCCACTTGAGCGAAAAACGCGTGTCACCGACGCCTTCGTGATGTTCCGTGACACCGTGTGCGCGGACCGACGAACGATTCCACAGCGAGCCGGCGATCTGCAGCTCCAGGGTCCGTCCGAGCCCGGCGCGAAGCGTGGTTCCCGCGGTCCATGAGCGGCTGTCGACGTCGGCAGCATCATCGTGCTGGAAATCAGGAAGTCCCTGCTCGAGGGCAAACTCGCCCTGCCCCAGCACCGATGGCGAAAACGCAATGCCTGGCCGATCGAATGCAGGCGCGTCGGCGAAAGCCGGAACTGCGCACAACATCAATACGACAGCAGCGATGCCCTTGTGGTGAACGCAGCCAAGCGTCTGCGGCACAGCCGGGAACGTCAGTCGAGCGGCGGCAGTCGCATTTCCTGGACTGCCAGCAGAGGCTGCCCGGTCAGCGCCGCGGTGGGGCCCTGCACGTCGGGCATTGGGACCCGCGCTTCGGGATTCATCAACGCGTTCTGCAGAAGATAGCGACGCGACTGCTCGATCCACGCCGGAAGCGTCGTCGACTGCCATTGCTGCATCTGGTCGAGCCATGCATTGCAGGAACGCAGATAGGCGCCCGAGGTGGACCAGTCGAGCTGGGGCACGGGAGGTGGCGGAACGCGCGGGGGATGGGATGCCATGGCCGGACTCTACTCCGGCTTGCCGCGCTAAAGAAGCGGGGCTAACCGGGACCGCCGCCGAACGGCATGTTTGGAGGCGTCATCGGATGCTTTTCCCGACCGCACGTTCAGCCTTCCTCCCGCGCCCGGTCAGTCGACGAGGAAACCCCCTGAGCAGCCGTCTTCCGAGGCGCTTTCGGCATCGCGCCGCAAACTCTCCCACGCCTCTCGCTGCAGGCGTTCCAGCGTCTTGAGAAAATCCGGCGAGTTGGTATCGAGCCGGTCGAGACCGAGGTTCCTCAGAATGTCGTAGCTCATGGTCCCCTTTTCGCAACGAGCAGATTTCAGGAAACGTGCAGCAAATCTCGCGCCAACCGGATCCGCGAGCCCAGGCGCATCGTTCATCGATTCGCGATCGGGACAACTGACACGATGCGCGCGATTGTGACAATCGGCGTCAGCCCGGGTTGGAAAGGCTGCGTCGCTCAGGCTTGCAAAATGTACTTTTGCACCGACCGAGCCCCGGTATGCTCGCGGCAACGCTGCTGTGTTCTGGTTTGATGGCGATCAACGCGCTCAGCAACGGCAGCGCTTCCCGGAATCCGGCGAGGGACACATTGCAGAATTCCACCAGACGGCTCATTGCGCACTCCCGATATCCGACCCGATCAAGCCAAGCAAGGGTTGGGCCAACGGCGATCCGGGCGAAACCTGCGCGAAAGCGAACCCGTTCAAGCTGCGCCGCGATCCCTGCGATCGAGCCCGATGTTTGCTAGGCTCGCGCGCCGCTGCATTCCCGACACGATGATCAAATCTTCCGAATTTCATTTGCGCGGAAATCGCTGCGGTGTGCTGCTGATCCACGGCCTCACCGGCACGCCGACCGAGATGCGTTTTGTCGGAAACGGTCTCAATCGGGCCGGTTTCACCGTACTTGGCATGCAGCTCGCGGGACACTGCGGCGATGAACGCGATCTTCTGGCGACTGGCTGGCGCGACTGGTATGCGAGCGTCTCGGCTGCGGCAGACCGCCTTCGCGAGCAGGTCGATCACCTGTTCGTCGCCGGGCTTTCGATGGGCTCGCTGCTGGCACTGAAGCTTGCGATCGACCGGCCCGACGACGTCGACGGCCTGGGCCTTTATGGGACCACCTTCTTTCATGACGGCTGGGCGACGCCCGCGATCGGGCGTTTCGCGTTCCTGCTCCCGACGCTCACGGCACTCGGAATCGGCCGCACGCGCGTCTCGGCGGAAGTCGAACCCTACGGCATCAAGGACGAGCGGATCCGTCGCAGGATCGTCGGTGCAATGCTGGGCGGCGACAGCCAGGCGGCAGGACTTGCGGGCTTTCCTTGGCCTTCGCTGGCCGAATTCCAGCGCCTTTCGCGCCATGTCCGCCATCGCATCGGGCGCGTACGTACACCCTGCTTCATCGCGCATTCGTCTCACGACGACGTCGCCAGCTTGCGCAACGTTCGCCTTGTCCAACACGGTGTGCGCGCACCGGTGGAAACGCTGTTGCTCGACGACAGCTATCACATGATTACCGTCGATCAGGAACGCAGCAAGGTCATCGCACACACCGCTGCGTTCTTCGAGCGCATTGCCGAACAGCGCGCGGCAGAACTGCCGACCGCTGCGAGCCTGGTTGGCGCGATCGATTGATGGACGCCGGCACGGATCGGCTGCCCACGTTGCGCAACCTGCTGGAACCGGTGGCGCTGGTGCGGCATTTTCTCGATCACCCCCCGATTGATTTCGAAACCGTCGCGCTGGCGTCGGGTACGCCCGCGTTCGTGGCACCCTTCGATCTGCTGACCACGGCCGACGACGCGCTGCGCCGGCGTGTCACGGCATGGCCGTGGCATGAGTGGTGGAGCCGCTGGCTGCGGCCGCGTACGTGTTTCATCGGGACAACCGTGTCGGAATATGCATTGCTTCCCGCGCACCTGGACGCACAGGCGCTGGTCGCGCAGTGGCTCGTCGAGCCGGCGGCGCGCCAGCCCTTTCTGATCGTGAAGGACATTCCTCATGAGTCGCCGCTGCTCGATCAGGCGAGCAACGCGCTTGCGCGTGAGGTCTCTGCTGCATGCGAGCGCGCAGGCTTCGTGCTGCTCGAAGGCCAGGCACTCGCGTGGGTACCGATCGATTTCGAATCGGCCGACGATTACCTCGCTCGACTGTCACCGGGACGCCGCAAGGACATCCGCCGCAAACTGCGCGCGCGCGCCAATCTGACGATCGAGGAGATCCCCACCGGCTCCGACTTCTTCAAAGACTCCGACGTGCGCGACGAGTTCTACGCGCGCTACCTCGAGGTCTACGCGCAGAGCGAGATCCATTTCGACCAGCTCAGTCGTGCGTTTCTCGACGCAGTGCTGCGCGACGCAACATCGAACGGCCTGGTGTTCGTCTACCGCCATCAAGGCCGGATGATCGGGTGGAACCTGTGTTTCGTGGTGAACGACATGCTCGTCGACAAGTACGTCGGGTTCTCGTACCCGGCCGCGCGCGAGCACAACCTGTACTTCGTCAGCTGGATGCACAACCTCGACGTCGCGCGCGAGCGCGAACTGTGCGGCTACGTCGCGGGCTGGACCGACCCCGAAATCAAGGCCTATCTCGGCGCACGCTTCACCTTCACGCGCCACGCGGTGCGTCCGCGCAGTCGCATGCTCAGAATGGTATTGCGTCGCATGGCCGGTCGATTCGAAAGCGATCGGGCGTGGTCCGATGCACAATCGTCCCCTGCAATCGCGCCCCGGGAGGCTTCTGTTGAACACGCCCGTCGTCCTTGACTTCGACCGCTCCGTCGGCCCGTTGCCCGACGCGCGCGTGATCGACCTCGGTCGATGGCAGGAGTCGATCCGCTTTGGATGCTCGCGCCGCGATTTGCGCAGCGTCGCGCGCGAGGTCGAACGCCAACTGCCGGCGCGCCCCGGAACCGTGTTCCTTGGCAGCGGCGATTACCATCACCTGACGTGGCCGCTGGTCGCGCGCCGCGGTGCAGACGGCCCGTTCGAAGTGATCGTGTTCGACAACCATCCGGACAACATGCGGTTTCCGTTCGGCGTGCACTGTGGTTCGTGGGTACGTCGCGTCGCCGCACTTCCGTTCGTCAAGCATGTGCATGTCGTCGGGATCGGATCGTCCGACGTGGGCGCAGGTCACGCATGGGAGAACCATCTGCTGCCGCTGATCCTCGGCAAGCTCAGCTACTGGACGATCGGAGTCGATACCCGCTGGGCGGCTCGCGTCGGAATCGGTCGATCATTCCGCGCGTTCGATTCGCCGGAGGCGTTGCTGGATCGTTTTGTCGAATCGCGACGCGGCTCGACATCCAGCGTGTACCTGTCGATCGACAAGGACGTCCTGTCAGCCGACGTTGCACGCACCAACTGGGATCAGGGCCGGATGACTGACAGGCATCTCTTCACCGCGATCGATGCGCTCGCAGGCAACGTCATCGGAAGCGATGTCACCGGCGATGTCTCCGCGTATCGCTACACGACCTGGTGGAAACGCAAGCTGAGCGCGCTCGACGAGCAGCCTGAGATCGATCCCGGCCAGTTGGCCACATGGCAGACCCAGCACCATGCGCTCAATTTGCGGCTGCTCGATCACATCTGCGCAGTGACTGCCTCAACCGCGTGACGTGGATCGAGCGCACGCGTGGGGGTGGCTGCACAACGTTGCGAACGCCCGACTGTCCATGACCAACGCGCCGGCCGCAAAAAGCGCGTCCGGCCTACGACGTTTCCAGCACCTCGCAGATGCGCTCGAACGTCGCGTCGTCGAGCCAAGGGCTGTTCGAGATCGTCAGCGTCCGTCCTGCAAACGCGCGCGCGTTCGGGACGGGTTGCTCGCCGACCGACGAGCGAAGGTACGCATACTCCGGCAACGCATGAATGAAGAGTCGACTGATACCGACTCCACGACCCCAAAGCGTCGCCAAAGTCGCATCCCGGGCTTGCCGATCGCGCATCATGACCAAGAGAAAGGGCCATACGCCGCGCGCGTCGCCGTGATCGTCGATGACGTGAAGGCCTTCGATTTTTGCAAGGCGAATCCTGCGACGTGCCGCCTGCAAAGCGCACTCTTCCTGGAATGCCGGCCATCGCGCGATTGCGCGCGCTGCGACGGAACGTCGCCATGCGCCGAGTGAGTGCAGCGGAATCTCGTTTGAAAAATCATCGCCAACCGCATCCACGGGATCGTCGCGACGCAACGCGCGCCGCAGTGGAACTCCATAGGCGAGCGGCAACAGCGACGGACGATAGAACAGGTGATAGCCGATCAGTTCGAGCGAGCGACGAAGCTCCCAGCCGATTCGCGGCGGTGCCAGTTCGCGCGAAACAGTCGCGAACGCCTCGCGAACCGTCGCGTCGCGTGCGACCAGCAGTCCGCCTTCATAGGTGGTGAGACCCTTGCCAACCGCAAGGCTGAAGAAGCCGGCGTCCCCGTCGAGACCGACGGAGCGACCTCCGCGGCGAGCGCCGAACGCCTGCGCGGCATCCTCGATCACGTACGCACCGACCGCGCGCGCGATCGACAGCACCGGGTCGACATCCGCCACGCGGCCCGCGAGATGCGTCGGCAGCACCGCGAGCACGTCGCTGTCGCATGCCTCTTTCAGACGATCGCTGTCAACGTCGATCGAGTCGCTTGCAAGATCGCACAAACGGATCTCGAGACCGCAGTGCGCGACAGCGATCGCGACCAGCGGGCAGGTGTATGCAGGAACCACCACGACGCGACGACCGCTCAGCCGGTGCAATGCCGTCAGTGCGATGACCAGACAGGCGGTGCCCGAACATTCAACCTGCACCGACTCGACACCCAAAAGCCGCGCGGCGTGCGTTGCGAGGTCGTCACCCGCCGACGGAAACAGGTCGCGCCAGCGCGGAGGCAATCCGGCGGTCGGTGGAATTTCGCTAGGACGACGGTTTGCCATCGGTTTCACTGAACGCAAGGCAGACGATGCCCGCAAGGATGAGCGCACAGCCGATCAGTTGCGGCGCGCCGACACGCTCGCCGAACAACAACACCGACAGCGCGATCACGCTGATGACCTCCAGATGCGACGCCGCGAACGCCGGACCAATCGGCGCGTGTTCGAGCAACGTCATCCAGGTGAAAAATGCGCCGACGTAGCACGCGATCGCGGCGTACACCCACGGCGATGACAGGATTCGCAGCAGCCATTCAGTGCTCGCCTCCGGCGGCATCGCGTGGTTGGCGGTGAGCTTGAAACAGATCTGCGCGAACGTGTCGAAGCACACGAGCACGAAGAATCCAACAAGATAGAAGCGCTTCATGTGGATCCGCCGAACCCGACCACTGCGACGCCGCCGGCAATGAGCAGGATGCCCATCGTCCGCAGCGGCGACAACGTCTCCGCGAACAGCACGCGCCCGGCGATCATCACCGCAACGATATTGATTGATCCGAGAAGGACGCCTTCGGACAGGGGTACCAGCGACAGAAACGCGAGCCAGACGAGGAATTCGCCGACGTAGCAGCCGATGCCCCACCAGATCCAAGGCCGCGCGGCCATTCCCTTCCAGCGTGCGAGGCCCGCACCGAGGTGATCTTCTGCAGCCGCGGCCTTGAAGGAAAGCTGCCCGAAAGTGTCAAGCAGTACGTTGGCCATCCAGAGAACAACGACGGTCGCGGACATCGGCTCGGTTTCCGGAAAGGTCGCGCGATCGCGGCGGCGCAGTATGCCCGGCAGCCGTAGTGGCTGTCGAAGCGCATCAACCGTGGCGCACCCGCGCTTGAAGATCGACCCACGCCCGGCGATCATGCCAGCCACCCGCATTGCCGCCCGTGCGCGACCACCTCTCGGAGAACAGGAATGAGCAGCGTACAGGACACCGTGTTCGACATCATTGCAAGGGAGTCGGGAATCGATCGCGCGCGCGTCGTGCCGGATGCGACCCTGAAGGAACTCGAGATCCAGTCACTCGACGCGGTTCAGATCATTTTCGAGATCGAAGACCATTTCAAGATCACGATGCCCGATCGCGATCCGAACTTCGACACCGAATCGGTCGGGGGCCTGGTCGATGCCGTCGAGAAACTCGTTGCCGAGCAGACCACCGACCCGGTCGCGAAAGCCTGATCCCGACGATCCGCGCATGCATCGCGTAGTCATCACCGGCATGGGGGCGGTCACGCCGCTCGGCCATAGTGCGATCGACACCTGGGCCGGGATGCGCGAAGGGCGCGTGGCAATCGGTCCAATCTCCACCTTGCCAGCGGAATCGCTGCGCTTCGGCATTGCCGCCGAAGTGAAGAACTTCAACCCGCTGGATCACTTCGACGAAAAGCGCTTGCTGCTGCTTGATCGCATTTCACAGTTTGCGCTGGTTGCCGCGCGCGAAGCCGTTGCGCAGGCCGGCATCGATTTCTCGCTCGACGGGATCGGCGAAAACACCGCGGTGATCATCGGCAGCGGCGTCGGCGGCGAACAGACCCACGATGCCGCGTCGCGCCGGTTGTACGGCGAGAACAATCCACGCACGCATCCGCTGACGATCGTGCGCCAGATGACCAATGCGCCCGCGTGTCACATCAGCATCGAACATCAGCTCAACGGACCCGCGTTCGCCGTCGTGAGCGCGTGCGCGTCGGCCAATCATGCGCTCGCCCAGGCGTTTCACATGGTGCGCAGTGGGGTCGCCGATGCCGCGCTCGCGGGTGGCACCGAAGCCAGCATCACGCTCGGCGTGGTCAAGGCATGGGAAGCGATGCGCGTGATGGCTGACGACACCTGCCGGCCCTTCTGCAAGCAGCGCCGAGGCATGGTGCTCGGCGAAGGCGCAGGCGTTTTCGTGCTCGAAACGCTCGAGCACGCGCAGCGCCGTGGAGCCACGATACTCGCCGAGTTCGTGGGTGCGGGCATGTCGGCAGACGCTGGCGACATCGTGTTTCCGAGCGAAGCCGGAGCCGCACGCGCCATCGGGCGTGCGCTTGCCGATGGCGGTCTCGACGTCGGCGACGTCGACTACATCAATGCGCACGGCACCGGCACGCCAGGCAACGATCCCACCGAAACCAGAGCCATTCGGCGCGTGTTCGGCGAACAGGCAGACCGCATCGCCGTCTCGTCCACCAAGTCCATGCACGCGCATGCGCTCGGCGCGGCCGGTGCAATCGAACTGGTCGCGGTGATCGGCGCATTGCGCGATGGCGTGCTGCCGCCGACAATGAATTTCATCGATCCGGATCCGGACTGCGATCTGGATTATGTCCCGAACGTGGCGCGCGACATGGACGTCCGCGCAGCGCTCAGCAATTCGTTCGCATTCGGCGGACTCAACGCGGTTGTCGCATTGCGGCGTGCCCCTTGATGCACGCGCGCCGAGTGCGCAGTGGTGACCCGCGCAGCGTGACGCCGATATGGCTCTCCCACGACGTGCGACGCATGCACGCGCACGCGTTTCGTTCCCGTACAGCGCCTCATCGGTAGCGTGCGTTCCCGAGCGAGCACCGGACCTGGTGCGCAGCAGTGGAGGAACACATGAACATGTCGAGCAAGAGCCTGATGCTGGCCGTCGCCATCGCGATCGGCGGTGCCGGTGCCGCCTATACGGCGCCCGTGCAAGCGCGTGTGTCGGTGCAGATCTATGCGCCAAGCGCACCGCCGGCGCTGAGGATCGAGCGCGTTCCGGGACCACGCCACGGGTACACCTGGGCACCAGGCTACTGGTCGTGGGGCCACAAGCGGTACAACTGGCGCAAGGGGCACTACGTGCGTGAGCGTCACGGCTACCGCTACAACGCACCGCGCTGGGAGCAGGATGGCAATCGCTGGCGCTATCACGGCGAACGCTGGGATCACTGATTGCTCCTCTGAATGACGAAAAGGCCCGCACTGGCGGGCCTTTTCTTTTTGACTTTTCGCGTCAGCCCGTCAAAAGATCGGCGCGGGCGTTCCCTCCGTAGCCGTCGAAGCGGGTTCCACGAGTGGATCGTCCGATCGCTCGTCAGGCGCTTCGACCACCAGGCCGCGCGATCGAAGAGCGGCAACGTAACCGCCCTCCTTCACCAGTTCGGTGATCGGGAGCAACGCCAGCGTCACGCGGTTGTTCGACAGGGCTCGATCCGCGGCGACAAGCCATGCGCCCTTGATGCGTTGTTCGATGTCGCTCAGGCCCCGTTCCCGCGCGAGATCGCTCCGCACCACCGCGTTTCTGCACGCGGTGAGTTGATCGGTATACGTCAGGCTGCGCAGGGATTGCAGATCTGCTGTCGCCCACGCGTTTGCCCGCTCGCGCATCGTTTCGAGATCGGTGTCGATGCGATCGAGGGTCTTCCGGAAGCAGTCGACGTCATCGAGCGACCCGTTTTTGAATTCCTTGATCGCTTTGCGCGGATCCTCGACCCGCAGTTGCACCTTCGTCTCGACGATTGGAACACCAGCACGTTTTGCGGCGGATTTGACCGCCTTTTGGGCCAGCCCGGAATCGGTCAGTCCCGATTTGCGGATCGCAGATTCGTACAGATCCACCGCGGCAAAGATCGGACGCCACTCCTCGACCCTGCTGCTGCGACCGATGTATTTCTCCTTCAGCACGAGCCAGCGGGCATAGAGATCCGCCGGGATGACCTCCTTCAGCGTGGCGTCGTCGGGATTCTTGCGCACGCCGACGAGCGACGGCAGCAGTGCCAGTTTGCCGAAAAAACCGATGTCAGCGTCGACGCCGACCTGTGGGCTGTCGAGCAGTTCCTGCGCTTGCGCGAGGACCGCGTCGACTTCCTTCGACTTCCATTCGATGTCTTTCGGCAACGGCGCGAGCGTGCCGAGGATCCACAGCACATGGTCTCCGCGCGAGACCTTCCACAACCCCGGCCCGGGCTGTTCGCCGCTCACGACGACGGTGGCCATCTGCGCGGCATCCACTGCGGGCGGTTCCGCCGCTCTGGCGACCGAGATGGCGCAGCCCGATCCGAGCAGGGCTGCAAACGCGAAACGCATCATCCTGACGCTCCATGCTTGATCTGGAAAGAGCGCGATTGTTCGTGGTTCCGCCGTCGCGTGTATCAAGAACCGGTTAACCGGCGACAGCGATTCATCCGCCATTGCCCGAGTGTCGCATTCGGAATGCCATCGACAATCACACCGATCGCGCGAGCTCCGCTGCCACGGATCTGGCAGCATCGAGCGTGGCCGCCACGTCGGCGCGTGTATGTGCCGTCGAGACGAACAGGTTTTCATACGCACCCGGATGGAACAACACACCGCGGCTGAGCATGCCGTGCCACCAGCGCCGGAAGATCTCCTGATCGGCATGCCGCTCGGCATCGCGATAGTTGTGGATTTCTTCCGTTGCAAACCACACCTGCATCAGCGGACCGATGCCGACGACATACGCCGGAAGGCCCGCATCGTTCATGATCTTCGCCAGTCCCGCTCGCAATTCGTCGGAGACCGCATCGAGCGTCGCGTACAACTGCGGCGTCGCCAGTTCGTCCAGTGCCGCATTCGCCGCCGCAATCGCGATGCCGTTTGCGCTGTACGTGCCAGCCATCGACACGGTGCCGTTGGCGACCAGCGCCATGATGTCGGCGCGACCGCCCATTGCTGCGACCGGGAAGCCGCCGCCGATGCCTTTCGCGAACACGGACAGATCCGGCGTGATGCCGAGGCGCCCCTGCGCGCCGGCGAGACCCAGGCGGAAGCCGGTGATGACCTCGTCGAAGATCAGCACGATGTCGTGCTTGCGTGTCAGCTCGCGCATCGTTTCGAGGTAGCCGGGCTTGGGCAGGATGCAACCGGTGTTGCACATCACCGGCTCGGTCAGCACCGCGGCGATGGTGTCGCCCTCACGCGCGATCACCTCCGCAAGCGCCTCCGCGTCGTTCCACGGCAGGATGATGAGATTGTCTTCGACGCCCTTCGGCATGCCCGGACCCTGCGGCACCGCGACGGGGCGAGCGTCCGGACCGGCCTTTGCGATCGACGGATGCTTGCTCCAGTACACGCCATCGGAGAAGCCGTGGTACATGCCCTCGAAGCGGATGATCTTGCTGCGCTTCGTGAACGCTCGCGCGAGGCGTGTCGCGTACAACACGGCTTCTGTGCCCGTGTTGCACAGACGAACCTGCTCCACACTTGGGACCGCGTCGATGATCTTCTGCGCGAGGCGCGCCTCGTCTGCAGTCGGCAACGCAAACACGGTGCCCCGGTTCTGGATGAAATCAACCACCGCCTGCGTGACGCGCGGCGGGCGATGGCCGAAGATCATCGGCCCGAGGCCGAGCAGGTAATCGATGTATTCGTTGCCGTCGACGTCGCGCAGTCGCGAGCCCTGCCCGCTTTCGACGAACAGCGGATACGGCGACCAGCCGGCCCACGTCGCACGCGCCGTGCTGTTGACCCCGCCAGGAATCAGTGTGCACGCCGCGCCGAACAACGCGGCGCTCCGTTGCGTGTCGAGACCGGGGACGAGTCCGGCGTGCGAAGAAGATGCAGCGTTGTCTGCCATGTCGATGTTCAAGAATGCGGCTCCACAGATCGGATCATCCGCGCCATGGCGCGGGATCGGGAATTGCGCAGGGTTCAAACCCGCGGGAAAGCGCCGATGCTGACAGGCGATGTCGCGTCAGGCGAGCAGTTTTGTCGATGACGGGGACGCGTCGACACCGTGTGCAGCCAGTTCGCCGGCGATCAGCGTCGGCAGCAGGTCGAGTGCGTCGGCAAATCCGGTGATCGGCACATACGGAATGCCCGCCGAACGGCAATGTTCGATCAGGCGATGCTTGGCGAATACCAGATCCGCCTCGCCGGCGACGCAGAAATCGGAAGCGCCATCGCCGATCAGCAGCACGCGCTTCTGTTCGCTGCGCGCACGTCCGGCGCAGGAACACTTGCAGTTGCCGCTGGCGACCCGGCATTGCGGGTTGCCGTACGGAAAATCGAGCTGCCATCCGCTTTCGCCCACCGATTCGAGCCGGTTCGCGATGATCGGAACGTCGTCGAGGCCGTAGCTTCCAA
>NZ_JBDSWZ010000009.1:0-2539 GCF_039926425.1 Dokdonella sp. | reverse complement strand
GCGCGTCCTGGCCAAGCGCGTGCAGGAAATAGGTCTGGTCCTTCGACGTGTCGCGCGCGCGTCGCAAACGCCATCGTCCGTCCACATGATCGACACGGGCATAGTGGCCGGTGGCGATCCGCTGTGCACCGAGCGCTCGTGCGTGATCGAGAAAGGTCTTGAACTTGATTTCGCGGTTGCACAGAACGTCCGGATTCGGCGTTCGTCCTGCGCGGTACTCGGCCAGGAAATGTTCGAACACCTGATCACGGTATTCGCGGGCGAAATTTCGCGCGTTCAACGCAATGCCCAATTTCGCGCAAACCGCCACCGCATCCTTGCGATCCGCATCCGCGCGGCACGGACCCTGGCGCTCGTCGTCCTCCCAGTTCTGCATGAACAAGCCTGCGATCGACGCGCCTGATTGCTGCAGCAGGAGGGCCGCCACCGACGAGTCGACTCCGCCGGACATGCCGACCATGATGTCTGGCAGCGCCGCGGACATCAGGGCGCCGGAAAGCCGGCCGGCAACTGACGGATCGACTGCAGCGGCAGTCGCAAGCCGCTGATCCAGTCATCCACGCTCGCGAGGACCATCGGGCTGCGCAGTCGCGGGCCGGCGGCCGCCAGATCGTCCCGGCTCATCCACAGGGCGCGCACGATGCCTGTATCCAGACGTCGGTGCGCATCGTGGTGCAACGCATCGGCCGCAAACGTGAAGCGCACGAACTGCCGCCCCGAAAGGGACTGCCATTGCTGGATCCCCAGCAGAGACGTCAACGCGACATGCCAGCCGGTCTCTTCCAGCGTCTCGCGTACGGCCGCCTCCTGCAGGCTTTCGTCGGGGTCCAGATGTCCCGCCGGCTGGTTCAGCACAATGCTTCCGCGCACGTCTTCCTCGACCAGAAGGAAGCGCCCATCATGGGGAACCACGGTTGCAACGGTCACATGTGGACGCCAGATGTCCGCATCGGGTTCTGCGGTCGGGGAGAGTTGTGTCATCCCTTCAGTTTATCAGGCCGGACTCGCCGTCTTGCAGTCGCGTATTCCGGCACCAGATCGGGGCGGCCTTTATTGTCTCGGGGGTATACTCGACTTGGCCGACAACAAATCCATTTCAATGAATCAACGACCTGAACCGAACGTCGAACATCACCCCGGTCTTGCCGTCGAGGAGGCGCGTCCGCAGGTCGTGCGCCCGCCGCTGTATCAGGTGATTCTCCTCAATGACGACTTCACGCCGATGGATTTCGTGATCGCGGTGCTCGAGACGTTCTTCAGTCTCGATCGCGAGCGCGCGACGCAGGTGATGCTGCATGTTCACACGCGCGGCAAGGGCGTGTGTGGCGTCTTCACGCGCGAGGTCGCGGAGACGAAGGTCACCCAGGTGAACGAATTTTCACGGACCCATCAGCATCCCTTGTTGTGCACGATGGAGAAAGCTTGACGACATGCACGATTGAACCCGCGTAGGCGGTCCACATATTGCAGGCTATCTACTGCAGACCTCCACTGCAGGCAACGTCATCCGGAGCGTCCACCATGTTCAGCAAGGATCTAGAGGTCACGATCGGCCAGTGCTACAAGGAAGCCCGCGAGCAGCGCCACGAGTTCATGACCGTGGAGCATCTGCTGCTGGCCTTGCTCGACAACACCTCGGCCACCGCCGTGTTGCGGGCCTGCGGCGCGGATGCCGCGAAACTTGGACGCGACCTGCGTTCCATCATCACCGAAACGGTGCCTGTGCTGCCGCCGAAGGACGAGCGCGACACGCAGCCCACGCTCGGATTCCAGCGCGTGTTGCAGCGCGCGGTGTATCACGTGCAGTCGTCGGGCCGCAAAGAAGTCACTGGCGCCAACGTGCTGGTCGCAATCTTCGGCGAGAAGGATTCGCACGCGGTCTACTTTCTGGGTCAGCAGGAAGTGTCGCGACTGGACGTCGTCAACTACATTTCCCATGGTATCGCGAAGATCGGCAATGATTCGGATGCACAGCCGAACAGTGGCGAACCGGGTCGTGAAGCCGAAGCAGGCGAGGAGCCGCGCGGCAATCCGCTCGCCGAATTCGCCAACAACCTCAACGATCTTGCACGACAGGGCAAGATCGACCCGCTGATCGGACGCAACGAAGAGATCGAGCGCACGATCCAGGTGCTGTGTCGCCGGCGCAAGAACAATCCGCTGTACGTCGGCGAGGCCGGCGTCGGCAAGACCGCGCTCGCGGAAGGCCTGGCCAAGCGCATCGTCGAAGGCGACGTTCCTGCCGTGCTGGAGAACTGCACGATCTGGTCGCTCGATCTCGGCGCGCTGGTCGCAGGCACCAAGTACCGTGGCGATTTCGAGAAGCGGCTCAAGGGCGTCCTTTCCCAGTTGAAGAAAGAGCCGGGTGCGATCCTCTTCATCGACGAGATCCACACCATCATCGGGGCGGGGTCCGCCTCCGGTGGAACCATGGATGCGTCGAACCTGATCAAGCCGGTGTTGGCCAACGGCGAACTGCGCTGCATTGGTTCGACGACGTTCCAGGAATACCGCGGCGTGTTCGAGAAGGACCGCGCGC
>NZ_JBDSWZ010000008.1:0-8073 GCF_039926425.1 Dokdonella sp. | reverse complement strand
TTTGGCATGTCGATCTCCGAAAAAGCCGCCCTAAAATGAGGGATAACTTACCGCGTCACTGTCTCAAAGATTGTAGGCGCGTAGGGAAAGGTGGTCGAGGCCAGAAGGTCGACGGTGAGCAGACCCTCTGGCAGATTGAACAACTCCAGGCCCACATTGCCGTTGACCGTTGCGCCTGTGTCGTAAACCAGCTTCAGCCGGTAGTCGGTATCGTGAAGCAGATCGAGCGTGACGAGCGGCGCCGCCGCCGTTGTCGAGGCAGACAACACATTGAGGCCCGAGCGAAGCGCGATACCCACGTTGGCGGCGCCAAGGACGTCCAGACCAATCGGGCGACCGACGTCGATGTCCGTCCAAACGGTGTAGCGCTTGTTGGGAATCCACGGCGTGCCGCTCAGAACCTGGCTGAAATAGCCGCTGTTCGAGAGGAGTCCGCCGACATTGATCCCGATGAGCCCCTGGATGTTTGCCGTCTGCGCGACCGCGTCGATTGTAAGAGTGGGTGGCGCGAGGACCGCGAGAATTCCGGTAAACGTCCCTGTCCAGGGTGTGCCCGCCGACCCGATGGCAACATCGACGCCAATGGGGGTGAGGATTCCGCCGCCGATGCTGCCGGCGTTTGCCGGGAGCGAGAAGTCGCCGTTCGGTACATTGATCAAGCCGGCGGTGGCTCCGAAGGAAGTCATCAATCCGGCGAGGCAGGCGGTTACCGCAAGTCGGCGCTTCATGCGCGACGAAGCCGAATGGGCTGATGGGTTCGTATTCTGGTTGTTGCGATTCATGACGTTCTCCTGTCCGTTCGAATAATGGATGGATATTGACGGGATCAATTTCACTGCCAGTTATTCGCGGAACCATTGATGCATTTGACTGTGTTCCGTCGACCGACTCTCTCTGCCCTGCGGTTTTAATGTCGCAATGCGGGAAGCGCCCCTCGACCCCCTTTTGGTTTCGCCCGACCGAGGCCGGTTTGTCTGTGCGGAAGGATCGTCGTTGGAGTATCGAGTTGGAGCGTCCTGTCCACGAATCCATACTGCCCGCGGTTGGATGTCGCACGCATGCTGTAAGAATTGACAGGTTTTTGATTTTTGGCAGGGATATTGCTTGTTTGCCCCTCAACGCGAATAAGGACAATCCCTCAATATCGAATGGATGCGAGCGACGGGCACTATCAAATGGGAATGGAATTTCTCGCAAAGCGATTATCTCAACTTCAATTAGATCGATATATAAGTCATTGGACAAAATAGATCGTTCTAAATATCGCGATGGCTCGTTTCGAAGAGTCGCAGCGGTCAGGCTTCTGTTGGTGACCGCTGCGAGTGCCTAGGGAACGTCAGCGAGTTGTCCAGATACTCCCGTCGCGTCGAGAACTACGCCGCCTGTTCCAGCGAAACGCACACGAGCGCACCGTTGACGGCTAGCTGCGTCGCTTCATCGAGGGGGAGGCGGAATGCAATGCTCATGACATTGCCGATTCGCTTCGGCCGACCCAGCCGATGGACCGTGAATCCGAGTTGCCTGAGCATGCGCTCGACGGCCACGTTGGTGACGCCGACAATTGCGTCAAGACCCCTTGCTACTCCGAAGCGCAACATTGCGCGCAGCATTTCCGCGGGAAGATGACTGAAGCCATAGCTGCCGCTTGCGTGTTCCGGAGCGACCGCAAAACGGCTGATTTCCCAGACGCGCGGATCTGCTGGTGCGCTCACTTCGTCGAGCAGTGTCGGGAAAACGTCGCGAAGCATGTACGGCCCCGTCGTCGGCAGCATGCGCCAACAGCCAACCGCCGAAGTTCCGGAGGAATCGGACGCGACGAGGTAGTGGGGCCCGATCAGGTCATACCAGTCGTGCTCGCGCCCGAATTCGCTGTGCACCGGCCAGCCAAGGCGATCATGGAACACCTCATGCCGCAGGCGGAACATGCTGTCGAGCAGTGATGCATTGAGCTGACCTTGGCCAGCGCGATCGATGATGAGGTGGTTCATGTTGATCTCCTCCGCGACATTGCGGAGGACCAACAAGGGCATTGCACTGCACAAAATTACAGCTGTAAGGACTTACAGGCGGCGTTCGCTCATCGAGACGTATTGGTCATGCAATCGTCGACAGACGAAATCGATGGCGTATCAGGGCGTAATGAGGCCAGAAACGATCGCTCTCGCCACGGCGGCCTGTCGTCCGCTGACACCCAGCTTATGGGTTGCATTCTGCAAGTGGAACACCACCGTGCGTTCCGCGACATTCAACAGCTTGCCGATTTCCCAACTGGTCTTTCCCGCCGCTACCCAGTGGAGGCATTCCACTTCCCTTGCCGTCAGGTGCGGAGCTGTGACCGGCAAGGCGCCAGGCGCGAAGCGCCGCCCTGCGTCATGAATGCAGTGCGCCAGCAAATGGAGGTGAGGCACGATTTGCTGCAGGTCGCGAGTGGCAATATGGGTTTTCGATGCAAATGAAACGAGTCCCCAATGACAACCGAGGCCATGCACGGGAATTGTCACTCCGGAGTCCAGCCCAATCTCCCGAGCTTCGTTGAACATCCGCGAAACCGCGCTGCTGCGTCGGTCGCCCGGCTTCGTTGGATCGTCGCGCTGTGGCCACAGGAGCGGCGTCGCGTGCGCCTGGCAGTGCGCGATCACCGGATCGAGCCGAAGGTACTCCTGCGTGAAGTAGTGGCTGACCCACTCCTTCGGATATCCGCCGAGCAGGTACTGACCCTTGCGGTCATCGATGATGGGCAGGTCCAAACCGTACATCCAGTGATCGAATCCGACTGAGCGGGCGAGGGCACCGATCGTCGATGCAAGCTGCTCTTGCGTATCGCACGCCTGGAGGAGCTCAATGTTTTCAATTCCCAGGAACATCGTGCTATCTCCCATCCGCTGAGAGTCCAGAGCGGATCCGGGAGCTGCATAACTCCAGCTCGGCTGCGCGTCGGGCCAAACCATCGGCAACTGCCGCTCGCGTTGTAATGTTCATGTTCATGCCTTCCCCCCGGCCAGGCGCCTAGGGGTACTTTTTGGCAGGGATACGAACAATGAGCAAACCGCCGAACCATTAGCCTGACTTTAGTTTCGTCGTCTTGTTGGAGGCCAGTTCCTGCACGAGTGACACCAGCAGGTCGCGCGTACGGGGGCGCATGGTGCGCAGGCAGGTGAGTACGGTTTCCTCCACCGGATTTTGAGCGAACACGCTGAGCACAAGCGTCGGAGATTCCTCCTGAGACGCTGATTTCCGCGCAGATTTGGCGCCCGATCCCGTCGCCAGCCAATCAAGTGTGACGTTGGTGGCGACGGCCACGCGGAGCAGGTGATTCAGGTCCGGCTTCGTTCCACGCGGGCTTTCCCACTGCGCGACAGCACTGGAGGTGACGCCGGCCTGATCAGCCAGCTCTGCCTGGGACAGTCCTGTGCGCTGCCGGGCGAGACGGATGCGATCCGCCATGGCGGTGAGCATCGGGTTAGTCGGGCTTGGTATTTTCACTTAGCTCTACTTATCCATTAGCGGGGCTTTTATTTCGCGCCGTGGCCGCATGCCGTCACGTCGATCAAACGCGCAGTTTGAGATGAACCCGGAACCGTAGTGCCGCTCGCAGGATACCCGGCGCAAAGGCGCAGTGCGGGCCCGCGCAATCAGCGATGCAATGATTCGCGCCCGAACCCACCCGAACACAGCGGCGCCAGCGGGTGGTCATGACGTATTTGACGCAATGTACACTTTTTCAATGTCAATGTGAGAGTCCTCCGCAAAAGGTAGTGGGTCGCGATCAGATCAGTCACCGAAAACTTCGTTCACCGCTGCAATATTCCACCGCGAGCGCCGGTCCTCAAGAGCATTGGTTCCCCATCTTCCGGCTTTACAGCATTCACTACGTTGGAGCATGCACATGAGCACAGGTCCCCATTCAGATTCGAAGCGCCAAGCGCGCCGACAGTGGCTGCTCGCCGCTGGCGCCGCAGCAGGCGGATATGCGGTTCTCCGGTTTGCCACATCCGGCACGCTCGTTGCCAACGCAGCGCCGGCGGAGTCGTTCGAGGTCAGCCATTCGGATGAAACGTGGCGAACTCTGCTGACTCCGCAGCAATACGCAATCCTTCGGCAGGAAGGGACAGAGCGCGCATTCACCAGCCCGCTCAATGAGGAAAAGCGTCGCGGGGTCTTTGCGTGCGCTGGCTGTAGCCTTGATGCGTTCTCATCCGAGACCAAGTTCGAAAGCGGGACCGGCTGGCCAAGTTTCTGGAAGCCGCTGCCCAACGCGATCAATCAGCGGAGCGATCGCTCGCTCGGCATGGTCCGCGACGAAGTGCACTGCAGGCGATGTGGCGGCCATTTTGGTCACGTCTTTGACGATGGTCCGCAACCGACCGGACTGCGTTATTGCATGAATGGTCTTTCCCTGAAATTCAATCCGGCGTCCTGAATTTCCGAACTCATGCGCTGCTGCGGGACCTCGCCTGCTCCTCAGGCATGCCTACCATCATCAGCGCTCCTATCCTGCCGGTCGTCACGTTCGTGTTCGCGGGCGCCGATCGGACATGCAAGGCGTTGTATTTTGCCGATTTGATGCTCAAGGAGTATGAAAATGAAGACACGTTCCGATTCGCGCTTCCCGTCGCTGGTTCGATTGCTGCCGATGGCATGCGCGCTGGCAATCTCGGCCAGCTGGGTTGGCTTGATGGTCTGGCAGGTGCCCGCGACGGGCGGGGAGCGCGCCGTGCTGGTGCCCGCACCGGCGGTCGATGAAGCCATCAGCTCGAGCAGCAGCGAAAAGGCGATCTTTGCCGGCGGATGTTTCTGGGGCGTGCAGGGTGTGTTCCAGCACGTGCAGGGTGTGAGCAAGGCAGTCTCGGGTTATGCAGGCGGTCAGGCAGCCGATGCGCACTACGAGCGCGTCGGCCTCGGCAATACGGGCCATGCGGAATCGGTCGAGGTCACGTTCGATCCGCACAAGATCAGCTATGGCCAGTTGCTGCAGATCTATTTCTCGGTCGCGCACGATCCGACCGAGCTCAATCGGCAAGGCCCCGATACCGGGACTCAGTATCGTTCCGCAATATTCCCGGTCGATCAGGGACAACAGAAGGTCGCCGAGGCGTATGTTTCGCAGCTCGGGAAGGCTGGCGTGTATCCCGCTCCCATCGTGACAACGATCGAGATGGGGAAGAGCTTTTATACGGCCGAGGGATACCACCAGGATTTCCTGGTGAACAATCCAACGTACCCATACATCGTCGCGAACGATTTGCCGAAAGTCGAAAATCTGAAGCAGATGTTTCCCGACCGCTATCGCAGCGAGGCGACGCTGGTCGCATCATCGGTCCGATAGGTCTCTGCTATTGCACTGCATGGGTCCGCCGTCGCACTGCGTGCGCTCGCGTGCAAACTGCTGGCGCTGATGCATGCGGTCATGCGGTTGAATCGTTTGGCTTTTCCGCGACGCGCAGAGTGAACAAACCACCGAGAAACAAGCTGATTCCACCGAGCATCAGCGCATTGATTGGCTGGTTGGCGAAGAATGTCTTGAGCAGAAATCCGAGGGTGCTCGCCGCGAGCAACTGCGGGATCACGATGAACAGATTGAAGATGCCCATGTACACGCCCATCTTCGCCTCGGGAACAGAGTCGGAAAGCAACGCGTACGGCAACGAAAGGATGGAGGCCCACGCGAAGCCGACGCCCGCCATCGAAAGAAGCAGCCAGCGCGGATCGTGGATCAGCAGAAACGACACGAGACCGAGTGCACCCAACGTCAGGTTGAACATGTGGGTGAGACGCAATCCCCACCAGCGCGTCATCCACGGAATGAGGATGGCGGCGATGATCGCAAACGCGTTGTACGATGCGAACAGGACGCCGACCCAGTTCGCGCCGTCGTTGTAGGCAGCCGATGCGGTGTCGCGCGTTCCGAAGTGCACTTGCGTGACTGCAGCCGTGGTGTAGATCCACATTGCGAACATCGCGAACCAAGAAAAATACTGCACGATCGCAAGCTTGCGCATGGTGGCGGGCATGGACAGAAGATCGTCGATGATCTCGACGAACACATTGCGCCGGCGCCCCGCGCCCGCAGCGATCTGCACCAGACCGTAGGCAATCATTCCGACGCCAGGCAGAAACAAGAGTGCGTCGAACTTCAGCCACCACGCAGCGAGCAACGCGACGAGCCCGGCGACGAGCCACAATTTGCCCATTTCTCGTATCTGCGCGAAGAGCCGCGGATCCGTACCAGGCGTTTCGACCTGCGTTGCTTCGAACGAGACCACGGGCGGATACTCGCGGGTGGACATCACCGTCCATCCCATGGCTGCGATCATCGCGATCGCCCCCGCGTAGAACGACCATTTGACCGTCTCGGGAATGGATCCTGCGACGGCGATGTTGCTCACACCAAAGTGCGCGAGCAGCCACGGCAGCAGGCTCGCGATGACCGATCCGACCGCGATGAACAGGGTTTGCATCGCATACCCCGCCGCACGCTGCGACGGTGGCAGCTGGTCGCCCACGAATGAGCGAAACGGGCCGAGTGCGACATTGATCGATGCATCCAGCACCCACAGCAGGCCCGCTGCCACCCACAGGGTCGGAGAATTGGGCATCGCCAACAGCGCGAGCGAAGCCAGCGTCGCTCCGACAAGAAAGTAAGGGCGTCGTCGTCCGAAACGTCCCCAGGTGCGGTCGGAGAAATAGCCGATGATCGGCTGCACCAGGACGCCGGTCAGGGGGGCTGCAATCCACAACGCAGGAATATCGTCGGCACTCGCGCCGAGCGTCTGGAAAATGCGGCTCACATTCGAATTCTGCAGCGCGAATCCGAACTGGATTCCGACGAAGCCAAAGCACATGTTCCAGATCTGCCAGAAATCCTGGCGCGGCTTGGCGGTCATGGAATCGTCCACAGCCGTTCGCGCGAACCGACTCCGTTGCGCGCAGTCGCCATCAGATCGGCTTGGCCGACGAATGCACCGGGGCCGGGCCGGTCGACTGGCGGATGCGCAATTCGTACGGGACACGGATCAGCTGACCGCCGCCTGTGTCGCGGATCGACGCCAGCAACTGTTCCGCGGCGATACGGCCCATGTCACGGCAGGGTTGATGCACCGTGGTGAGGCTTGGCCACACCTGGCGGGAACTGGGGGTGTCGTCGAACCCGAACACCGACAAATCCCGTGGAATCGCCATCCCTCGCTCGAGTGCTTCGTGCATGACGCCGCACGCGCTGTCGTCGTTCGCGGCGAAGATCGCGGTCGGGGGTTCGGCGAGATCGAGGAGGGTGCGTGCTCCGATGATCCCCGCTTCGAACGAGAATCCGCCGTCGACGATCAGCGAATCGTCGACGGGAATTGCTGCCTTTCGCAATCCATCGCGATACCCCGCAAGTCGCCAAGCCCGTCCGCCATGCGGGGCTGGCCCTGCAATGTGCGCGATACGACGATGACCGAGCCCCACTGCGTGCGCGATCATGTCGGCAGCGGCCTTGCGCTCGTCGAGGATCGTTCCGATCTGCGCAAGGCCGAGCTTCGCTCTCGCCGAGATCGTCGCGTAGCGTACGCCCAGTTCGTCGAGGCGGCGCAGGAGCCGCAAATCGTCGGCAAACGGAGGGACAAGGATCAACCCGTCGGGGCGGAATTGCGCAATGGATTCTTCCACCGCATCGACGTGATCGGAATTTGAATACTCCAGCGGGCGCAGCATCGCGCTGTAATGCGAGTCTTCGCACGCGGCCAGCATGCCGACGATGATCTCCATGATGTAGCTGGATGCCGCGGCTGGATCGTCATAGACCAGCGAAATCAGGTACGACCGATTGCCCGCAAGGCTGCGAGCGGATGGATTGGGCCGGTAGTTGAGTGCCTTGGCCGCGCTCTCGACTTTGAGACGGGTCTTTTCGCTGACGTTGGGTTCGCGATTGAATACGCGCGACACGGTTTTCATGGAGACGCCGGCCGTTTCCGCGACGTCTTCGATTCTCGCTCGCATCGATCGCTACTCCAGCATGGACAGGCAGCGTCGCGACGACCTACTCGTCGTCCCGCACAAGGGTGATGATAGCGCTGTCATGTCGCTGGATTGGAA
>NZ_JBDSWZ010000007.1:0-2883 GCF_039926425.1 Dokdonella sp. | reverse complement strand
TCGTCGATGACCACCCGCTGATGCGCACCGGTTTGGCGGCGGTACTGGAAGAAGACGAGACGTTGCAGATCGTTGGGCAGGCGACCAACGGATGCGAAGCGGTGGAGAGTTATCGTCGCCTGCGACCTGACATCGTGCTGATGGACATCCAGATGCCGGAGATGGACGGCGTGGCTGCGACGAAAGCGATCTGCAGGGAATTTCCGGACGCACGGATCATCGTGTTCACCACCTATCGCGGAGACGTGCAGGCGCGCGACGCACTGGTCGCGGGGGCCAAGGCGTACCTGCTGAAAAGCGCGATCCGGACGGAGCTGATCGACGCGATACGCGAGGTGTCGAGCGGACGCCGCTACATCGCAGCCGACGTCGCGCGCGAACTGGCCGAACACATGGAACGCGAATCGCTGTCCAATCGCGAGCGACAGGTGATTGAATGCATCGCCGCGGGAAACTCCAACAAGCGGGTGGGTGCGTTGTTGGGCATCTCCGAAGACACGGTGAAGAACCACGTCAAGAGCATACTCGGCAAGTTGGGCGCGCTGGACCGGACGCACGCGATCAATATCGCGTACCGGCGCGGGATACTGGCGCCGAAATAGCGACAAGGGTGCTCGCAGACACGCCCGACCTCGAACGAGCGAATGCCGATGGCGACATGGAATCTGCAGAACGTGAGCCGCGGTTTTCGCGCGTGGGTCGTCCTGGCGGTCGTGATCTTTTTTGCAGGCCCGCTGCATCGGGCCTCTGCGCTCGACCCGCACGTGCATGTGTCCCAATATGGTCATACCGCGTGGCGAACGCGCGATGGGTATTTTCACGGCGCGCCGCAGGTGTTCGCTCAGACCACGGACGGTTACCTCTGGATCGGTACCGCAAACGGACTGGTGCGGTTCGATGGAATTCGCTTTGAGCCGTTCCTCCCGACTGCGCAGGCCCGACCACCGTCCGGGTCCATCGTCGCGCTGATGGCAGCGCGCGATGGTGCGCTGTGGATCGGATCCTACGAAGGGCTCGCCCGCCTTCACGACGGACGGCTGTTTGCGTTTCCCGATGTGAAAGGCGCGGTCTGGTCGATCATCGATGACCCGCTCGATGCGGAAGTCTGGTTCGCACGAACGCGGGTCGCGCCGGGTGAGGGTCCGCTCTGCCGGATCAGGGAGAACGCGGCTCGTTGTTTCGGCACGTCGGACGGAATTCCCATTCCGGCGGCGAGTCTGGTGGTCCGCGAAGCGGGCGGCGCGATCTGGTTGAGCGGGACGGACGCGCTGGTGCGCTGGGAGCACGGCGAATCAACATCGTATTTTCGGCAGGAGCTCGCGGGACACCAGAATCTCGGGGGTCTTGCGGGCCTTGTCGTAGGTCCCGATGGCGCGATCTGGACCGTTTTGCCGGACACAAAGGGTGGGCTGTCACTCGAACGTTTCCAGTCCGGACAGTGGAGCGTTCAGTCCTTGAAGGATCTCGACTCGGAGGTCGTGCCAACGACCCTCTTTTTCGATACGCATGGCGCGTTGTGGCTCGGCACCGACAGCCACGGCCTGTATCGCATCGTCGATTCGAAGCTGGAGCATTTCACCAGCGTCCAGGGACTCAGCGGCGATCGGATCAGCGAATTCTTCGAAGACGGCGAAGGCAACATCTGGGTGGCGACCTCCGCAGGAATCGACTGCTTTCGCAATCTCGCGGTGTTGAGCGTCTCGAAACGCGAAGGGCTGAGTGCGGATGACGCAACCGTGGTGGCGTCGCAGGACGACGGTACCGTTTGGGTTGGCAACGGCGCGCACCTGGACCGCATCGATACCGCGCACGGAATGCACGTTGGCACGGAAGCGCAGGTCAAGGTCCGTCAGGTCACGGCGATCGCCGATGGCGGCGAAGGACGACTTTGGGTCGGTGCGGATCAGGACGTGCTGATCCATGAGAACGGTCGAACGTACCCGCTGCGACGGTCGACAGGGCTGCCGATTGGCGCGATTGAGCTCATGGCCGTGGAGCCCGGCCGTGATGCGTGGCTCGTTCCTATCGGCAAGTCGCCGCGCAGGATCATCCACATGCATGGCGACGCCGTCGTCAGCGACACGGATGCCGACTGGGCGCTGGCTGCGCCCGATCCGACGGAAGGTCTTTGGTTGGCGCAGCGCGACGGGAAGATCGCGCGCGTGCAACGGGGGCAGATCGTTCCCGTGTCGCCGGGACCGGGCACTGGGGTCGCGCCGATCCACGCGCGCCAGATCCTGCCAACGACCTCTGGACGTCTGTGGATGGCGACGCGCGAAGGCCTGGTTGAATTCGACTCGGGCACGTTCCGGCGAATGGATGAGCGCAACGGCTTGCCATGTACATCCCTGTTCGCATTGCAAGACGACCTCGTGCAGGCGCTGTGGTTGTACGCCGCGTGCGGTGTCATGCGGATCGACCACGAAAATCTGCAACGGTGGGAGCATGACGCGACGGCGACGCTCTCGGTCCAGCTGTTCGATGTGCTCGACGGAGCCGAGCCCGCGCTGGCCGATTTCTCGCCGCACGCAACCCGCTCGCCGGACGGGCGCATCTGGTTTGCGAACGGGTCGATCGTGCAGATGGTGGATCCCTCGCACGGTGGCGCGCCTGCTGCGCCACCGATTCACATCGAGCGCGCGATCGGAGACCGCAGTGCGCATCCGTTGTCGGCGCCGATCGTCTTCCCTGCACTGACCGGAAACATCGAGTTCGACTACTCGGCGCCGTCGTTTGCGGCGCCGCAAAAGGTGTCCTTTCGATACCGGCTGGAGGGGCACGACGAGAGCTGGCAGGAGCCGGGATCGCGACGGCAGGCGTTCTACAACGATATTTCGCCGGGGAGCTACACGTTCAACGTCATTGCCAGGAACGCGGACGGCC
>NZ_JBDSWZ010000006.1:0-15521 GCF_039926425.1 Dokdonella sp. | reverse complement strand
CCTATTCGTCCGCAGAGAACCCTCAGATCCCGCGGATCGCGAAGTTCTATGGCATGACCGTGATGGCCGGCGCGTGGATCGAAGGGCGGGCCGAACGTAACGAACGCGAACTGGCTGCGCTGATTGCCCTCAGTCGCAAGAACGACAACATCGACCGCGCGGTCGTCGGCAATGAGGTGATCCTGCGAGGAGACATCGGCGTCACCGCATTGATCAGCTATCTGGATCGCGCGCGGGCGCAGCTGAAGATTCCGGTCTCGACGGCCGAGCCGCTCGACACCTGGCAACGGCATCCAGAGCTTGCCCAGCACGTCGACTTCATCACCGTGCACATTCTTCCCTACTGGGAACGCATTCCCCGCAAGGACGCGGTTGGATTCGTTCTCGGCCAGTACCGCGAGCTGCAGAAACTGTTTCCGAACAAGCCCATCGTCATCGGCGAAGTGGGCTGGCCCTCGAATGGCGATCGCAAGGAGTACGCGCAGGCCTCGCTCGCAGATGAAGCGCATTTCCTGCGCGACTGGTTCAATGTCGCAGCCGGCAACAAGATCGACTACTACGTGATGGAAGCGATCGACCAGCCGTGGAAGGAAGTGCTCGCCGGTCGCGTCGAAGCGTATTGGGGCATGTTCAACGCGAACCGGGAACTGAAATTCGCGTTCACCGGCACCGTGATCGAAGATCCGATCTGGCCGTGGAAAGCCGGCGTGGCGTCCCTCCTCGCACTGATCCCGATGTTCTGGTTTGCGCGCTATTTCATCCGTTTCCGCGCGATGGGTATTGCGTTCTTCCTCACCCTGATCCAGTTGTCCGCATCGATCCTCGTGTGGATGGCGACGCTTCCGTACGACTTCTATCTCGATCCGTTCGACTGGGCGATGCTGGTGCTGCTGTTTCCGGCCCAGCTGGCGATCATCCTGATCCTGCTGATCAACGGCTTCGAGTTCACCGAAGTGCTGTGGCATCCGCGCTGGTTGCGCGAATTTCGGATGCTCGCGCCTGAGCCAGCCGAATCGCAGCCGTTCGTCTCGATCCATCTCGCCTGTTACAACGAACCGCCGGAAATGGTGATCCTCACGCTCGATTCGCTGGCCGCGCTCGAGTACGAGAACTACGAAGTGCTGGTGATCGACAACAACACCCGGCGCGAGGAAGTGTGGAAACCGGTCGAGGCCTATTGCGAAAAGCTCGGGCCGCGCTTTCGCTTCTTCCATCTTGAACCGTGGCCAGGCTTCAAGGCGGGCGCGCTTAATTACGGCCTGACGCAGACGGACGAACGCGCGGAGGTGGTCGCTGTGGTGGACGCGGATTACGAAGTACGCCGCGACTGGCTGAGCGCGCTGACCGGCTATTTCGCCGACCCGAAGGTCGCCGTCGTGCAGTGCCCGCAAGCGCACCGCGACTACGAGCACAACGCGTTCCGGCGCATGACCAACTGGGAATACGATGGCTTCTTCCGCATCGGCATGCATCACCGCAACGAGCGCAACGCGATCATCCAGCACGGCACGATGACGATGGTGCGACGAACCGCGCTGGTCGACACCGGCGCATGGTCGGAATGGACAATCTGCGAAGATGCCGAGCTTGGCCTGCGCCTGATGCGCGAAGGGTTGGACCTCGTCTACGTCGACGAGGTGATGGGACGCGGACTCACACCCGCCGATTTCACCGCGTACAAGTCGCAGCGCTATCGCTGGGCGTTTGGCGCAATGCAGATCATGAAGGCGCGCTGGAGCTGGATGGTGTCGCGCACCTCCACGCTGACCCGTGGACAACGCTTCCACTTCCTCACGGGCTGGTTCTCGTGGTTTGGCGACGCACTGCACCTCGTCTTCACGATGATGGCAATGCTGTGGACGCTCGGCATGGTGCTCGCGCCGAAATACTTCACTCTGCCGATGTATCTCTTCCTCGTTCCGCTGATCGGCTTTTTCCTGTTCAAGGCGGCATTCGGCATCATTCTGTATCGCGTGCGCGTCCCGTGTTCGTGGAAGGACACGATTGCCGCAGCCGTTGCGAGCATGGGCCTCAGCCATGCGATCGCACGCGGCATCTTTCTCGGGCTCGCGCGCAAGAAAGGCGAGTTCATCCGCACCGCGAAGAGCCGCCGCATTGGCGCGAAGCCGAGTGCGTTCGCGTCGGTCAGCGAAGAGTTGCTGTTGTGCTCCGCGCTCGTCGCCTGCGTGATCGGCATGATCAACTCGAGTGGCATCGACTATATCGAGGGACGACTGTGGATCTCGATCCTCTCCGCCCAGGCGATTCCGTACGCGTCGGCGCTGATCGGCGCGTGGGTTGCCCACCGCTCCGGCGACACCGTCGGGTGACCGACATTTTTTGCCCGCCAACGGAATTCGCATGACCGACGTCGTATCTCCGGCAAAGATTGCCGCTTCGCTGTCCGAATTGTGGTCGCCACGGGTGATCGGCGAGGTGGACAACAACTACGTCAAGGTGGCGAAGATCCATGGCGTATTCGGCTGGCATGCGCATCTGGACGAAGACGAACTGTTCTACGTCCTCGAAGGCCGCTTGCGGATCGAGATGGAGGATCGCTCGGTCGACCTCGACACGGGGGATCTGTTCGTCGTGCCCAAGGGCGTGCGCCACAATCCGGTCGCCGAACAGGAATGCCGAGTGCTGCTGATCGAGCGCAAGTCGACCCTGCACACCGGCGACGCGGTCACGGAAAAAACCCGATCACTCGAGGATCAGTTGCGTCCGGTGTGAACCGCGCGCCTCACGATTTTCCAAACGGATTGCGGAACCGCGCGAGCAAACCCGGGGGCTTCTTCGCCGGTTCGTCGTCGCGGCGCGCGCGTGGCTGCCACTCGATCATCCCGATCGCGTCATACGCGTTGACGAGATCGAAGACGTCGGCCATCGGCGCCGCGGCTGTCGCGGCAATCTCATGCAGGCGCGCCGGCTGCAGCATGGCGGACGCGACGCGGAAGTAACGACTGAGTTCCTTCTCGATCTCCACCCAATGCCGGAGACGATAGGTTCCACCCGGGTCGAGGTGCGGCGCGAGTTTCCCGCCGGACTGCAGCAATACGTTCAGCCACACCAGTCGCGTGTACGACTGCGCCGTTTGAGACTCGCGTGCTTCGGCAAGTTCGCCGGTCGTGAGCGCCTGCCAGTCGCACAGGCGCCACGTCGCCTGACAATACGCTGACAACGAGCCAAGACCGGCCGCGGTATACGCCACCTTGTTCTTGGGGTCGACTACCAGCGTCGGCGAACCGGGCAAGGTGAAGCGCGAGGGGACCTTCAGCAGCTCCACGTCGAGGAACGCCTGCAACGCGCGCGGCATCGTGTCTTCCAGCATCTCGTCACGCGATGCATAGGTGCGCGCGGGCGCGTTCGGGGGCGCCGCCACCGCCCGCGGCGAAGGAGGAGGTGGAGGCTCCTCGATTTTTTGCGGCTGCACCACTTCGAGCGCCAGCGGCCTGGAAAAGGCAGCGCCCTGCAAACTGTCGCGCAACTCGACTGGTCGATAGCGCAGGAGATCGTCGAGCCCGGGGATCGGGTCTGGCCGATCGACGGGCATCCCCCTCGTCGCACGCGTCGAATCTCCAGGCTCATCGCCGAGATCGTGCGTGTAAAAGTCCGCAGTGTTCGCATGGATCTGCGGATTGCGGGCGATGGCAGCTGATGCCCGGTTGAACACGTCGATCACGTTCGCACGTTGCAGCGGACGCCGCAGCACCAGGTCCGCGCCATCCACATCGCTTTCGGAGAAAATCGCGTGGCGCACGCCCGTCGACTGGGCGCGGCCACGGGCCATCCCGCCCGCGAAGTCGCCGATATCGATGATCACAAGGTCGGCACCGCCCTCCTCGCCCCAGCGCCACACATGGTCCAGCTCTGTCGCGCTTTGGCGTAACACCAGACGCAGATGCGCCACCTCCTGCTCGGAGACGCCGACGGTCGCAATGATTCGGATGGTGCTCACGGTGTGCGTTGCCGATGCCGGGGCTGAAAGCGTCTGCCACTAAGGTGACCTCGCCGCGAACCGGCGTCAATCCCGCGCTGCGCAAACGTCACCGGCCGCCTGGTCCGCGCCCCCACTGCGGCGATGGAGGGCGACCGTCGGTCAGGCTTGATCGACGCCGCTCAATCGCGATCGCGCCTCACGCAGCGCTTTTGCGTGCCTTCGTGACGGAGGGCGACTTCTTGCGCGCGGTACCGGTTTTTTTCTTTCCAACGGTCGAGGGCTTGCGCTTCGGCTTGAGCAACGTCCCGGTGCATTTCGCCGAACCACAGCGGCATTCCCAGATCGCCTTCAGGCGCGGCGTGAGACGCTCCTCGAGCACGATGCCGTAGTCGTAAGTGAGTTCCTCGCCCTCACGCAGCGCGCGAATCGACTCGATCACCACGCGGTCGTTGCGCGGATTGCCGTCGGTATTTTCCTCGACGAGTGCGCGGCAGTTCGGCGCACAGCTGTGATTGATCCAGCGGGCGATGTTGCCCTCGCTGTTGGCATCGATCACGTAGTTGTCGTTGAGCGTGAACAGGAACGTGTGGCCGCTGTCGCTGGTGTTCGCATAGAGGCGATCGGCCTGCGCGTGCGTGAGGCGCTTGCCGCGGTATTCGATGAGCTCGCTCCCCTTCGGAATGTCGACGAGAGCGAAAACGCCATTGCCGTGAATCGGCGAACGGCGGGCGGCGATGCGCTTGGGCATGGGCAACCAGAAGGGGAAGAATTCGGACCGCGGATCATATCGCGTTCCGGCGCGAGCACGCCGCGAAACCGGCCAACTTGACGATCTGCTACGTTTGACCGGCGGAACGTCCGCGCCCGATCCGGTGAGCCTGCCATGCCCCGTCTGCTTTTCGTCGTTCTCCTCGCCTCGATGACTGCGTTGCTCGCACTGCCCGCGCATGCGCGCCATGGCTCGAAATCGAAAGGCCACGCAAAGTCGGTGGAGGTCGCGCCGGCAGGTCCGTTCGACTACTACGTGATGGCGCTGTCGTGGTCGCCGACGTTCTGCGAAACGCATCCCGACGAGGACGAGCAATGCGGGCACAAGGGCTATGGCTTCGTGCTGCATGGCCTGTGGCCGCAGTATGAATCCGGCAGCGGTCCACAACGCTGCGACACGGACACGCGACCCGATCGCAGGACGATCGCCGCAACGCTGCCGTTCATGCCGAGCAAGCGCCTGATCAATCACGAGTGGAGTGCACACGGCGCCTGCTCCGGGCTTGATCCCGCTGCGTATTTCGGCTTGGCCGACCGGGCATTTGCATCGGTGAGGGTCCCGCCGGAGCTGAAGGCGCCGGCGCAGGACGTGCAGACACAATCCAGCAACCTGCGCGACCTGCTCAAGCGCGCAAACCCCAATCTCCGCGATGACATGCTGAGCCTGCATTGCAGCCACGGCGAACTGGTGGAGGTCCGTGTGTGCCTCGACAAGGATCTGACCTTGCGGTCGTGCGGCAAGCGTACGCGCAGCGGCTGTCCGGCCACGGCGCCGTTCGTGATTCCTGCCTCGAAATAATGCGGCGCGAGCGGTTCGTGCGCGGCGCTGGCATCCGTTCCGGACGACGCGTACGCGGCATCGGCGTAGCGATCATGCGGGCGCTCCAGCCTGCTCTCCAGCGACCACGCAACACACGGACGGCGATCGGCTCACGCGACCCGTTCGTGCAGCGACGAGATGGGTGCATCGACGTGCCCTGTGTCACCAGGCAGCAGGACGATCCGTTCGCCTCAGACTGTTGGAGTGGCTTCAGCGGCGATGCTCTCGCCGCACAACAAAAAGACCATCGCGTCTGAAGCCGCTCCTGCCGAGAAAAGAAATCTTCGAACCGGCGATCACTCAGCGACCGCCGAACGAATACCTCAGGCTCAGCCAGTACGAACGCGCCTGCAGGCGGTAGTACTGCGCGTCACCGAGCTCGCTTTCGGACACCGCATCGCGGCGGTCCGACAGGTTGTAGCCGTCGACGCGAACTTCCCAGCGATCGAACGCGTAGCCGACACCCGCATCCCACGTGGTGTAGGAGTCGGCGATGGCAGTATTGCGCTTGTTGAGCCAGCGCTTGCCGACGTAGTCGGCGGCAACGTGCGCGCGAAAACCGCTTGGCTGTGCATACATCAGGCCGAGGCTGCCCAGATGCTGGGGTGACAGTTCGAGCAGCTTGCCGTCGAGCTGGGTCGGAGTACCGTCGAAATCCTGTTCGTAGTCGGCGAAGCGAGCGTCGTGATACGCGAACGTACCGACCGCACTGAGACCTTCCATCAGGTTCCAGCGACCTTCCACTTCGGCGCCCTTGAACCGTTCGTTGCCGGCGTTGGTGAGACCGGGCAGACCGTCGACCTCCTGGCTGACCACGAGGTTGCGGAAATCCATGCGGAACACCGAGACATCCCACTGGAAGCGGCCATCGAGATGGCTTCCCTTCACGCCCAGCTCACCACTTTTCGCGTCTTCGGTTTTGAGAATGTCGAATTCCGGCTCCGGTCCGAAATCCTTGACTGCCGGCTTGAACGTATTGCGATAGTTCGCATAGGCAGTGACGTAGTCGCGCCCGTCCTGCCAGAAGCGGTAGCTCGTACCCAACGCGCCAGCCCAGCGATTTTCCGTGCGATGGTCGGTGCCGCCCTCGGTGACTTCCGGCGCGTCGCCGGTGCGATCGATGCCGACTCCGCTGCTCGATTCGCTGGTGTGGTTGAATCGCAGGCCCGCCTCGACGCGCCACGCATCGGTCACCGCGTATTCGAGGTCCGCATAGACGCCGCTGAAATTGCGTCGATCATCAAGACGCGTCGATTCGTCGATGTGCAGCGTGCGCCAGTCCGGCGCATTCGAACCGTCCGGCAGCACCCCGTACTCGAAGTTGTCACTCTCCTGATCGCCCTTGCCGTAGAGGTGATCAACGCCCCAGACGAGGGTCGAACGTTCACCGAGCGGCGTCGCGATGTGGCTGTCGAAGTAGGCTTCGGTCCGATTCACGTTCTGATGGAACCCGTCTGCGTTGTGCGTGACGCCATCGTCGGCGAAATCCGCGCGCAGGAAGCCGCGCACGTTTTCGGCATTGCTGCGCGCGTACGACAGGCGCGTGCTCCAGTCGCCGATCGATGTCGGCACAATGTAGCCGAGCGCGATTTGGCCACGATCTTCGTCCTGAATCGAACCGCGCGGATTGTCGTTCGCATCAAGCGGTACGCGCGGCGTCAGCACACCGGCTTCGCGCGGGTGCGGACTGACCGGATCCTGGTTCACGCGGTTGAGATCCACATCGACGGTGAACTTGCCGGCGCCCACATCACCGGCGCCGCGATACAGAAGATGCGCGCGATCCCAACCGGCGCGATCCGACGCCAGTTCATTCTTGTCGGCATCGAGCAGCAGCGACTGCTGCCACGGCGCATTCGCATCGGACAGCGGAATCGCAGCGGAGAAACGCGCGCTGCCACGGCTGCCGATTCCGAACTCGACCTGCGCCGGACCCTGACCTGCGTCGTAGTGGATGACGTGGATCACGCCGACGAAACTGGTGGCACCGTAGCTCACGGGCGCGGCGCCCTTGAGCACTTCGATGCGTTCCACATTCGCGAGGTTGAGGGTCACCAGCGCGGGCGTGAATGCACCCCCGGACGGAATGCCGTCGACAACCAGCAGAAACGCGTCGAATTCGCGCAAGCCCCAGAACGCCGGCACCGACGACGCCGGTCCTCCATCACCCCCGGGCGCGATATCGACACCGGCGACGAGTGACAGCGCGGTGCGCAGGTCGTAAGCCCCGCGCTCGCGCAACTCCTCGCCCGTAACGATCGTCACGTTTGCCGCGGTATCGCTGACAGGAACGGGAATTTTCGACGTCGTGACTTCGACTGCTTCGAGCGGCTGCGCATCAGTGGCGACCGCAGCTCCAACCAGAGGACTCGAACAAACGAGCGCAAGGCGGATGGCAATGGAGATCGAACGATTCGGTGTCATGTGCATCCCGGCTCCTGGAAGGATTTTTTAACGAATTTCTAATGCGCGAGACTAGGGGTTATGGAACGAGTGCCCAACAGTCTCGGGGCGCATGAAAACTCATCCGCAAGGATGAGTGTTAGGCAGGGTCGCCCAATTCCGGATTTGGAGATCCCGTATCGGCACGCGTGGGCGCCTTGCCGCGCGTCGCGAATCCCGGATTCCCGATCCACGAGACTCCGCACGCCGCGTATGCTTGCTGCCCTTCTGGCCGATCTCCGCCGATGACCCTCCTGCGTCCACGCCTGCGCGGCCTCGTGTTCAAGCTGGCGCTCTTCTATCTGCTGCTGGCGCTGCCGACGCTCGTCGTGGTCGAGTCGGTGATCCTCACCTACGAATTCCACCAGTTCATGGGCGGAATTGCCGCGGGCAGTCTTGGGCGGGCGGTGCAGCAGGCGTCGGTCGATCTCGCGAACCACCAACTCCAGCCTGGCGTCAGCGATTCCGCAACGGCCGCTCAACAGCAACTGTGGCTCGACGCGTGGGTCCTGCGATTGCAGCAGCCCCGCGGCGGGTTGACGCCGGACGAGTCCTACGTGTTGATGGAACTGGCGGACGAACCGCTGGCTGCAGCGCTGTTGTCGCCGGACGGAGCGGTGCTTGCACAGTCGCGTTCACGCGGACTATGGGCTCCGGCCCTGCCTGCTGCGCGCGATGTCGCGAATGCGACTCCCGCCGGGCCCACCGACCTCCCCGGCAGTGAAAGTCCGTATCGGGTCCGGCGCAGCATGGCTGCCGTGCATGACGCCGGCGGCGCGATCACCGGCTGGCTGTTCGTCGAACTGCGATTGCCGCTTCCGTGGCGACGCCTGTTGCTGGAATCGAGTTTCGAATCGCCCACGGTGTTCGGTTTTCTGATCGTGTTCGGACTCGCCTCGTCGATCTTTCTCGCCGGCTGGGTGACACGCCGGTTGAACCGCATTGCGCGCGCCGCCACTGCCTGGAGCCGCGGCGATTTTTCCGAACGCATCGCGGATCCATCGCACGACGAACTCGGCGCGCTTTCCGCATTGCTCGACAGGATGGCGATTGATCTGCGTGGACTGATGCGATCGCGATCGCAGCTTGCCACGCTGGCAGAGCGGCAACGCCTGGCGCGCGACCTGCACGACACCGTGAAACAGAAGGCGTTCGCGCTGAACATGCAACTGGCGGCGGCGCGGCGCGTGCTGGCCGACTCGCCTGTCGCCGGACGCCTCGATCAGGCGCAGCGCCTGACCCAGCAGATCCAGCACGAACTCGCGGAAATTCTCGACGAGATGCGCGCGTCGGATGCAGAACTGCCGTTCGCCGAACGGCTGCGCACGCGGGCGACCGAGTGGTCGCATACCAGCGGCATGGCGCTGGTATTCGACCTGGCGGATGTCCCCGCACTGGCCGCACCGTTCGAAGATTCGTTGCTGCGGATCGTCGACGAGGCGCTTTCCAACGTGTTGCGCCACAGTAGCGCGAGCCGCGTCGATATCGCGTTGTCGCGCAATGCGGACGCAATGTGCCTGACCATTTCCGACAATGGACTTGGCACTCCGGATGAGCCAGCATCCGGAATGGGATTGCGCAACATGCGCGAACGCGCGCAGGCGCTGCCGGAAGGGCGCTTTTCGCTCGACAAGCCATCCGGCGGGGGCACCCAAGTGACAGTCCGTTTCTTTGCAGAGGTCACCCGATGAATGCACCGATCCGCATCGTGATTGCCGACGACCATGTGCTCGTCCGCCAGGGTATTCGCGCGTTCATGGAAACGCACGACGACCTCGACATCGTCGGCGAAGCGGAGGATGCGGCGGGTGCCGTCGCACTGTGCGCCGAGCATCGGCCACACGTCGCCCTGGTCGATCTGGTCATGCCGGGCGGCGGCGTCGAAGCAACCCGCGCGATTCGTGCGGCGAGCGCGAAAACCCAGGTCGTATTGCTGACCTCGTTCGAGGATACCCAACAGATTGTCGCCGCGGTGCAAGCCGGTGCGCTGTCATGTCTGCTGAAGGATATCGATGCCGACGCGCTTGCCGACACGCTGCGCAAGGCTGCGCGCGGCGAGGCAGTACTGCATCCGCGCGTCGCCGCAAAATTGATGGATACGTTGCGGCGTGGCGGCGAGCCTGGCGGCGAAGCGTTGCAGTCGCTCAGTCAGCGCGAGCGCGAAGTGCTGACGTTGATGGCCGAAGGCTTGAGCAACCTGCAGATCGCCGAACGCCTCGGCATCGGCGAAAAGACCGTGAAGACCCACGTCAGCAACGTGCTCAGCAAGCTCAACGTCAACGACCGCACGCAGGCTGCAGTCTATGCCTGGAAGAGCGGGATGAAGCAGCGGCCGCAGTAGACGCAGGCGGCAGAGCGTTTCAGGTCAGCGACTTGCCGAACACGCGCTGGTTCTTGATGGTCTGGAAGCCTGCCCGTTCGTAGAAGCGATGGGCACGCTCGCGTTCCTGCCTGCTTCGCACGCGAATCCGCTTCACGCACCTCGCCTGCGCCCACTGCTCTGCCGCGTCGATGAGACGTTTGCCGAGACCGCCACCACGCGCCGATTCACGAACAACGAGGCCGACGATCTCCGCGCACGGTTCCTCGCTCAACCGCGCCGCGATCGCGACCTGCAACCATGCAACGACACGGCCCTCGGCATTTTCAGCGACCAGCACGCTGCAATCGGCCGTGCCATCGATTGCAGCGAGGCGCTTGACGATCTGCTGACGCGTGGTCGGATAGCCGAGTTCGGCGCACAGGTCCGCCAAGGCGGGAGCGTCGTAGGTCCGCGCGGCGCGGATCGTGATCATGCGGGTCTCCATGCCGCGACGATAGTGGACCCATCGGGCCAAACGCGGGCACCGATGGGCCGAGGTGAGGGCGTGCGCAGGCGCGGCGTGCTCAGTCGCAGCAGCCATCGCCTCCTTTCACCGTGTGTGCCGCGGAAGCGGCGACGCCCCGCGTCAATCCGTTCTGGCTCGCAATGTGGTGATCCGCGATCACCCGCGCAACGCACATCGACATGCGTTTGCCGGTCGGGATATGCAGGAACTCGTTCGGTCCATGCGCATTCGAATGCGGACCGAGCACGCCGGTGATCAGGAACTGGGCGCCGGGAAATTTTTCGCCCAGCATGCCCATGAACGGAATCGATCCACCTTCGCCGTTGTATGCGGCCGGTGCACCGAAGAACGCCTGCGAAGCCGCATCCACCGAGTGTTCCAGCCACGGCGCGAGCGCCGGCGCTTCCCAGCCGCTACCGGCTTTTTCCACCTCGAACGAAACCTTCGCGCCGTAGGGCGGATCGCTTTCGAGCAGACGCTTGAGGAATTCGCCGCCCTTCGCAGCGTTCAACGTCGGCGGCACGCGCAGCGACACTTTCACCGATGTGCAGGGACGCAGCACGTTGCCGGCCGAATCGAGGGCGGGCAGTCCGCCCACACCGGTGATCGACAACGCCGGGCGCCACGTGCGGTTCAGAACGAGTTCGGCCAAGTCGGCATTCATCGGCTGCATGCCATCGACCAGCGGAAATTTCGCGTAGACCGCGTCTCCGAGAATGTCCGCGGTGCGCTTCGCCTGGGCGATCCGCTGCGCCGGAATCTCCACGTGCAGTTCCTTCGGAAGGATGGCGCCGGTGACCTCGTCCTCCAGTCGCGACAGCACCTGGCGCAGGATGCGGAAACTCGACGCGACGACGCCGGATGCATCGCCGGAATGAACGCCTTCCTCGAGCACCTTGACCGTGAGGTTGCCTCCGGTGAGCCCGCGCAACGACGTCGTCAACCAGAGCTGGTCGTAGTTGCCGCAGCCCGAATCCAGGCACACGATCAGCGACGGCTGACCGATACGCCCGGCGAGGTGATCGACGTAATACGGCAGGTCGTAACTGCCCGATTCCTCGCAGGCCTCGATCATCACCACACAGCGCGCGTGCGGAATGTTCTGCGCCTGTAGCGCCATGATCGCCGCCAGCGACCCGAAGATCGCGTAGCCATCGTCGGCACCGCCACGACCGTACAGCTTGTCGCCTTCCAGCACCGGCGTCCATGGACCGAGATGCGCGGCCCAGCCAGTCATCTCCGGCTGCTTGTCGAGATGGCCGTACAGCAGCACGGTATCGTTCGATGCGGGTTCGGTGCCCGGGATCTCGATGAAGATCAGCGGAGTGCGACCGGCAAGTCGCACGATCTCCAGGCGCATGCCGGCAATCGGCTGCGCGCGCGCCCACGCCTCCATCAGCGCGACCGCCTGGTCCATGTAGCCGTGCTCCGCCCATTGCGCATCGAACATTGGCGATTTGTTCGGGATCCGGATGTATTCGGTCAGCTGCGGAACGATCTCGCCGTCCCACAGGTGGCCAACGAAACCGTCGAGTGCCTTGGAATCCATGCTGTCACCTGCCTCATGAGTAGTGCGTGTGCGAACGCGAATCGTAGCGGATATGCGGGTTGGGGTCGGCGGACTCCGTCTTTCGACCTGAACGCATGCGCGTCAGTCCTGCGTCTCGCCGCGGAGGTCGGTGGCGAGCATCGATGCCCGCGAGCGGAAGCTTTCGTACCACGCCGCAAGTCGCGGACGCCCGACGGCGAAGTCATGAACGTTCCGAAACGCGATCCAGCTGAGCGCTGTCGCCAGCGCAATGGTGCCGAGGTCGACCGGCACGTCGGCATCGATTTCGCGTTCAAGAAAATCGCACGCCGCGACAACCTTGCGTGTTTGCGCCTCCTGCATGATCGGCCAGCGCAGCGTCGATGGCCTTCGTTCGGATTCCCAGCGCGCGGCGATGCCCGCGTCGGCGATGCCTTGCGCAAGCGCCTGTCGGCGCAACGCGCGATAGCGGGCTGCCTCGCCGAGCGGAATGAGCAGATGTTGACCGTGCAGGCGATCAAGGTATTCGCAGATCACGTTTGAATCGAACAGTGCGAGCCCGTCGTCGGTGATCAGCACCGGCACCTTGCCGAGCGGATTGAGGGCCGACACGTCGTCGTTCGGCCGCGTCGGGCTCGTCTCGTGATGAACGACGTCGATGTCGCCGGCCAACCCGGTTTCATGGGCCGCGACGAGAACCTTGCGCGCGTAGGGAGAATGCGTCTGGTAGAACAATTTCATGGTGAGGACTTCCGGTGGGTTTGCGCACGCGGGAACGATGTCGTGACGCGCAGTCGACGCATCGTGTCCGGCGAGCGACGCCATGCTAGGGTCTGGGCGCGCGGCGTGGCCGCGCATGGCTGCGCTCGAACGGGTTTGTTGCCCGCAATTTCCCGAGGACACGCACATCACCACCGAACTCGACCCGTTGGATCGGGCAATCCTCGCACTCGTGCAGCGCGATGCGCGCCTGTCCTCCGAGTCGATTGGCTCACACATCGGCCTGTCGGCATCCGCGGTGCAGCGACGCATGGCGAGGCTGCGCGATGACGGTGTCATCACCGCGGAAATCGCGATTGTCGATCCGAAGAGGGTGGGACGACCTCTGACGATCGTGGTGGACATCGAAGTCGAGCGCGAGCGGCCCGAATTGATCGCCGGCCTTCGACGCTGGATCGCCGACCAGCCGGCAATTCAGGAAGCGTGGTATGTCACTGGCGACATCGACTACATACTGATCGTGTCGGCGAAGGACATCGACGAATACGAGTCGCTCATGACGACGATGGTCGAGGACAACAAGAACGTGAAGCGTTTCACGACGCGCGTTGCTCTTGGCACCCTCAAGCGTGGTCTCGCCCTGCCATTGACGGGCTCGTCTGCATGAGCCCGGTCGAGGGTACGCGAATCGTCTGTGACATCCGGCGCCCATCGATTGCAGCGCAGGCGTAGGAAATCTCGCACGCGCGCCGTCGCCCTGCTCTTACGCGATGACGTGACGCGCTGCACTGATCGCCGGAATCGGACCCCTCTAGACTTGCGACAGTCGCGCACGCCTGCGCTCGCTGCCGTGAAGTCCCGTCCGATGAATGCGTTTCGCCGAGCTCTCCTTTTCCTGTTGCTTGCGTTCTCCCTGCCGTCGATGGCGGTCGCACAGGTCGACATCAACAACGCCGATGCGAAGACGCTGGCCGAAGCCCTCAGCGGCGTCGGGCTGGTCAAGGCCGAGGCGATCGTTGCATACCGCGTGAACAATGGCCCGTTCAGGAGCGTCGAGGATCTCGGCAAGGTCAAAGGCATCGGCGCCCGGACGATCGAGGCAAATCGCGAAGCGATCGTGATCGTCGATGCGCGCGTCGATGCCCATGGCCACGCATCCGCATCGAGCGGCAAACCCCTCGCTGCCGACTGATACCCGCGCTGCCGGCTCGCGGCAACGGGACTGAATGACGGGTGCGTTGCATTGTCGCGCATCGAACGCGACCGGCTTTCCGCAACCGATTGCACGCGGCGGCGTCGCGGTTGTCGCTGCCGTCGGCGACCCGCACAGAGGCCGCGACGGGACGCCGCAGGGCGAGTGGCGGCAAGCACCATGCTAGAATCGCAGTCCGCCGAAGGGCGGCCAATCGCATGATCCTCCCCCGCTATCACATCGGCCCGTCTCTCATTGCGGGCGCCGGACAAGGCTTGGTCCTCGACGAGCCGATTGCGCGCGGGCGAGTGATCACCGCGCCGGACGCGATTCCACGCGTCCACACCTTCGAGGACATCCTCGCGCAGCCCGATGCCGGAACGTTGCTTCCGGCAACCGTGCGCTGGTTCGAGGATCGCTACACCGTCACCCCGGAATGGCCGGACGAGTGCTACATCAACCACGCGTTCGAGCCCTGCGCGCTGTGGCACCTGGGTTTCGTGTTCGCCGTGGACGATCTCGCCGCCGGCACCGAAATCACGGTCGACTACCGTCATCTGCTCGCCCCGGGTCAGGAAGAGGACTTCCGCGATGCGGTCAGTGGCGATCCCATCATCGGCTTCACATGGAAGGAAAGCCTGCGCGCGTCGACGACCGCCCTGGCGGCGCTGCTCACCTGATTCCTTCGATGATCGACATTCCGCAAATCGAGACGGCGCGGCTGCGCCTGACGTCCCTTGGCGATCGGCATTTCGAGGCGTATGCATCGATGCTTGCCGACGCCAGCAGCACGCGCTTCGTCGGCGACGGCGATCCGCTCGACCGGATGAACGCATGGCGGTCGATGGCGATGCTGCTGGGCCACTGGGCGCTGCGCGGCTACGGCATGTGGGCGGTCGAGATGAAGCACAGCGGAGAATTCGTCGGTCGCGTCGGCCTGCACCATCCCGAAGGCTGGCCCGACCTTGAACTCGGCTGGATGCTGATGCCGGAACAGCGCGGAAATGGCTACGCCACCGAAGCGTCGCGCGCTGCGCTCGACTACGCGTTCGACAAAGTGAAGGCACCGCGAGCCATCAGCCTGATCCGCATGGACAACAGCGCGTCGGAGCGCGTCGCGCGACGTCTCGGCGGTCGCCAGGCGACGACCATCGATTTTCTGGGTCACTCGACTCTGGTCTATCTCTATCATCCGCCGGAAGCCGTTGCCTGATCGGAGGTCATGAGATGGTCGCGTTCGCGCTCAAGGTGTTTTTTTCGGCGCTGCTGATCGCTGGCGCATC
>NZ_JBDSWZ010000005.1:0-64929 GCF_039926425.1 Dokdonella sp. | reverse complement strand
CGAGTTCGCCCTGGAAGATCACCGTGTTGTCGCGCAGCACGCGGATCGGCTTGGTGCGCTTGACCGTGCCTTCGATGACCATGCAGCCAGCAACCGCGCCGAACTTCGAGCTGCGGAACACGTCGCGAACCTGGGCGACGCCGATGATCTCTTCGCGCACTTCCATGCCGAGAAGACCGGTGGCGACCTGTTTCACCTGATCGATCACGTCGTAAATGATCGAGAAGTAGCGCAGATCCAGCTTGTTCGATTCGATGATGCGCCGCGCCGACGCATCCGCACGCACGTTGAAGCCGATGATCACCGCCTTTGACGCCGCGGCCAGTGTTGCATCGGATTCGGTAATGCCGCCGACGCCGGATGCAATCACGTTGACCTTGATCGCATCGGTGGTGATCGCCACCAGCGATTCGCGCAGCGCCTGCGCGGAACCCTGCACGTCGGCCTTGACGACAAGATTCAGCGTGAGCTGGCCTTCGCCCTGCCCCATCTGCGCAACCATGTCTTCCATGCGGTTGCCCGCCTGCGACACCAGACGTGTCTCGCGGCGCTTGTGCATGCGCTGCGAAGCGACATCCTTGGCCAGACGCTCGTCGGCGACCACGACGAAGTCGTCGCCAGCTGCCGGCACGCCCGAGAGACCCAGAACCTGCACCGGAATGGACGGTCCTGCGGCTTCGACCTGTCCGCCCGTTTCGTCGAACAGCGCGCGCACGCGGCCGTACTCGATTCCGCAGACCAGGAAGTCACCCTTCTTCAGAAGGCCTTGCTGCACGAGCACCGTCGCAACCGGACCACGCCCCTTGTCGAGACTCGACTCGATCACCGTTCCACTGGCACGCCCGTCCGCGACTGCACGCAGGTCCATCACTTCGGCCTGCAGCAGGATCGCGTCCAGCAGATTGTCCACGCCGTCGCCAGTCTTCGCCGATACCGGCACGAACGGTGTGTCGCCACCCCATTCTTCAGGCACGACTTCGTACTGGACCAAACCCTGCTTGACCGTATCGGGATTCGATTCGGGTTTGTCCATCTTGTTCATCGCGACGATCAGCGGCACCTTGGCAGCGCGCGCATGCTGGATCGCTTCGACGGTTTGCGGCTTGACGCCGTCATCCGCTGCGACGACCAGGATCACGATGTCGGTCGACTGGGCACCACGTGCACGCATCGACGAGAACGCCGCGTGACCTGGCGTGTCGAGGAACGTGATCACGCCGCGATCGGTCTCCACGTGATACGCGCCGATGTGCTGGGTGATGCCGCCGGCTTCACCCGAAGCGACCTTGGTGCGACGGATGTAATCCAGCAGCGACGTCTTGCCGTGATCGACGTGACCCATGATCGTGACAATTGGCGGACGCGCCGCCTGATCGCCTTCGGAACCCGCCTGATGTGCCATGAGCGTCGATTCCGCGCTGGTGTCTTCGGCTGCAACGACTTTGTGACCGAGTTCTTCTGCCACGAGCACCGCAGTGTCGTGATCGATTGCCTGGTTGATCGTGACCATCACTCCCATTTTGAAAAGAGCCTTCACGACATCGGCACCCTTGACGGCGAGATTCTGTGCGAGATCGGCAACAAGGATCGTTTCACCCACGGCGATTTCGCGCGCCATCGGCGAGGTCGGTCGCGAGAAGCCATGGGCAGGGCCGGTGCGCGATTGCTCGCCGGTCCGTGCTTTGGGCCGTTTGCGACCGGTGCGCCGCGCGGCACCCTCCTGCGACAAGTGCAGCTCGTTGCCGAAGTAGCGTTTGCCGCCCGGCGTTTCAGCCGGACCGTCCTCGCGCATCCGGTGGGAACCGTGCTTGGGTTTGTGACGATGGTCGGCGGCCCCAGGCGCGCCACCCGGCGCTGCGGCACCCGGTGCTCCGGAGTGCGGACGCGGGCGATCGGTGCGCGGCCGCTCCGCCTCGCGGGCCGGCGCTTCGCGCACGCCGGCTGGAACCGGTGCGGCTGCCGCCGGCTCGGCGGGTGCTGCAGCCTCGGTTTGCACCGGCGCCTTGCTGCGTGCCTCCTCTTCCGCGGCCGCACGACGCGCGTCCTCCGCCGCGCGAAGGTTCGCTTCCTCTTCCTGGCGACGGCGATCGCTCTCCGTACGCGTCGCTTCTTCAGCATCGCGCCTGAGCTGCGATTCGCCGAGTTTGCGAATGGCATCCTCGCGTTCCGGGTCGATGTGCGCGTTGGCTTCTTCCTCCATCGCGCTTCGCTTCACGTAGGTGCGCTTCTGGCGCACTTCCACGTTGACCGTTTTCGCGGTCGCGCCACGCTGGCCGGGAACCACCGTGATCTCGCTGACGGTTCGCCGCTTCAGCGTGATCTGTCTCGGCGCCGAGGTTTCCTCCACCGGCGTTTCCTGCTTGCCGTGCGTCCGGCGCAGGAATCCGAGCAGTTTCACCTTCTCGGTGCTGCTGATGACCTGTTCCGGGTCGGAAAACTTCATGCCTGCCTCGGCGAGCTGCGTGAGCAACTTGTCGATCGGCGTTCCGAGGACCGTGGCCAGCTGTTTGATCGTGACGTCCGACATCGATTTCGTACTCCGTGACTCGTGCGAAGCTTGCAGCGACTATCCCAGCGGCGCTTTCGCACAAGCGGCCGTATGACTCCGACTACTGCGTGGCGGCACCGGCAAGAGCCGGCCCCGCAACTCCTGCAATGCTATGAAGCGGCCAACTCGCGGGCTGCCATGATCAGACCCGAAGCCTGATCCTCGTCGATTCCCTCGATCCCCAACTCCATGAATTCGTCGGTCGCGAGGTCGCCGAGGTTTTCACGCGTGACGATGCCATGCGAGGCGAGTTCGAACGCGAGCGCCTCTTCCATGCCTTCCACCGCCAGCAGATCCTGCGCCGGCTTGTGATCGTCGATGTTTTCCTCGACTGCCAGTGCATCGGTGAGCAGCGCATCGCGTGCGCGCGCACGCAGCTCTTCCACGATGTCCTCGTCGAATCCTTCGATTCCGAGCAGTTCCGCGGTTGGCACGTAGGCGATTTCCTCGACTGTCGAGAAACCTTCCTGCACCAGGATCTGCGCGATCTCGTTGTCCACTTCAAGCTTGGTGACGAACAGCTCGCGGGCGGATTCCTGCTCCGCTTCGCTCTTCTGGCGCACCTGGTCGGCCGTCATCACGTTGAGCTGCCAGCCGGACAACTTGCTCGCAAGCCGCACGTTCTGGCCACCGCGCCCGATCGCCTGGGACAACTTGTCCTCGGCGACGGCGATATCCATGGAGTGCTTTTCCTCGTCGACGATGATCGACTGTACTTCTGCCGGCGCCATCGCGTTGATCACGAATTGCGCCGGGCTGTCGTTCCACAACACGATGTCGATACGCTCGCCGTTGAGCTCGTTCGACACGGCCTGAACGCGCGAGCCGCGCATGCCGATGCAGGCGCCGATCGGATCGGTCCGATGGTCGTGGGCGAGCACCGCGATCTTCGCGCGATCACCGGCGTCACGCGCGCAGGCCTTGATCTCGACCAGGCCCTGGCCCACTTCCGGCACTTCGAGCTTGAACAGCTCCATCATCAGTTCGGGCGCAGTGCGTGACACGAACAGCTGCGGACCCCGCAGTTCCGAACGCACTTCATACAGATAACCGCGCAGACGATCGCCGGTACGCACCGCTTCGCGCGGGATCGCGCGGTCGCGCGGAACGAATGCTTCGGCATTGCCTCCGAGATCGAGGAACACGCTGCCGCGCTCGACGCGCTTGACGATGCCGGTGATCAGCTCGCCGATGCGATCCTTGTAGGCATCGACCACCAGCGCACGTTCGGCTTCGCGCACACGCTGCACGATCACCTGCTTGGCCGCCTGGGCGGAAATGCGGCCAAAGTCGGGATTTTCGATCGGCTGCTCGACAAACCCGCCGATATCGGTGCCAGGCGCTTCGTCTTCTGCGTCCATCATGCGGATCTGGCGATCGGGCGATTCCATCACGACATCGTCGGCCACGACTTCCCAGCGGCGGAAGGTCTCGTAATCGCCACTGTCACGATCGATCGCGACGCGCACCGAGACATCCTCTTCCGCATAGCGCTTCTTCGCGGCAGACGCGAGAGCGGCTTCCATCGCCTCGAAAATCACGTCCTTCGGCACACCCTTTTCATTGGCGACCGCATCGACGACCAGCAGCAACTCTTTACTCATTTCCTGACTCCTTCACGACCGCAGTCCGCGGGCGGAACGGCTTCGACGAGATCACGATTCCCTGTTGCGGAATCGCGATGATTCTTCACGCATCCGGTTCAATACTTTTTTCGCCGCCGTGCCGGCTTTTCCAGACCTTGCGGTTCCGGCCGCGCCTGCACCATGCCGAGTGCGGCGTAATCGGGCACCAATCGCGCCTTGCCGATGTTCGGATGCGCGATCACAACCTGCGTGCCGTCCTGATCGATCGTGATGCGATCACCGTCGACGCCGCGGATCGGACCCTGGAACCGGCGCCGTCCATCCATCGGAAGGTTGACGCTGATCTTTGCCACTTCACCGATGAACCGCGAAAAATGCTCCGGGGTGAACAGCGGACGTTCGAGACCCGGAGAAGACACCTCCAGCGTGTAGTGCCCGGCGACCGGATCATTGACGTCGAGCAGCGCCGAAATTTCGCGGCTGGCCCGTTCGCAATCCTCGATCGTGATGCCACGCTCCGGCTCGTCGATGTACACGCGCAGCACGCTTCCGGCCGAATTCGGACTGAACTCGATACCAACCAGTTCCAGACCAAGATCGGTGATCGCAGGCGTGAGGAGTTCGATCAATTCCATGGTTTCAAGGATATCGTTGCGATCGTCCTGACCGCGAAAAGCAAAGAGCGCCCATCCATGGCCGCACTCTTCAGAAATTGGGAAAACACAAACAAAAAATGGGCACGAGGCCCATTCCGTAGTCCGCCGTTGTATCCACCGGCGATCTGTCCTGCGACAGGCGCGCATCCTGCGCTGGGTCAAGCGTTGCGGTCCATCCCGACCGCGAAAATCACGGCGACAATGCTGGTCGCCCGGCATCCGGCAAGCAAAAGGCCACGCAAGGTGGCCTTTCCCTGAAGCCGTTGGAACCAGAGCGGGTGCCGTGCTCCAGGTGGCAGAGCTGCTCAAGATCCCGCCACCCGGGAAACCGAGCCGCAGATGATAGGCCCACCGCCCACTTTCCGCAACATCGCCGAGGCCATGCCGTGCTGTCGCCAGAACCATGCCTTGCCTGGCAGGCGGCATGGTCGATTGCTTCCGCCGACGGTCACCGACAGGCCATTCCGCGGAATCAGGTGCACAATGGAACCCGGCGCACTCAAGCGGGTCCATCCCACATTCGGCTGGAACGTTCGTTCGCGAAAAGAAGCCGAAATTACAGATATCCACCACCAACCGCCGACCAGAAAGGCGCACCGACGCAGGGAGCAGTCCATTGAACCCATTCCAAAGACGCTCAGATGGCCGCATCGGCATGCTGCTGGCCGCGGCGGTACTTTGCTTGCCTGTGATGGCCAATGCCACCGACGACGCAGCCGATCCGCAGGAAGCGACGACATCTTCCCTCCGGATCTTCACCGACGGACTGGAAGGGCCGTGGATCGAGCCTGACGGACGGAAGAGGGTCGCGTGGGTGACATACCCGACGCTGGGAGTGCGGCCATACCCCAACCATACGATCAGCGTCTCCGACTTCGAGCTCGTTCTCGGGGACGGCGACCCACGCACCGCCGAAACGGTTCCGTTCCCCGGTGCGCTGGTTTCACTGTGCATCAACACGGTATTGCCCGGCGAATACATCTCCATGGCATTCACGGCCGACGACAGTGACGCGATTGCCATGATCTTTGCCGCGACGTACGGAAATGATTTATCGGCGCCATTGACCGCTTCGGTGAGCGTGAACCCCGGCGACTTCAGCAACGCCATCGTCGATGTGGCTCCGGGAAATGCGCTGAAGAAAATCGTCGTTCTTCCACACACCAACGGCGTAGCCGCAATGCCGGGCGAAACCTATTACTTCAACATCAGACACGAGGGCACGCACGCGCACATGATCTGTCTGACCAACTCGCCGGGTTACCAGCTGTAAGTCGCCGACGCGAGCGCCCCGCCGAAGTGTGAACGCGGAAAGCAGGTCGAAAGGAATGCCGTCTGTCTTCTGCCGTACGACGCGCCGTCAGCAACGCTCGATGCGAGCGGCTCGGCAGCGTGGTCAGGAAAACACCGTGGCGCGGTCGACGCCGGAATGGGAGCAGATACACCATCAATGGTAGCGGGGGCAGGATTTGAACCTGCGACCTTCGGGTTATGAGCCCGACGAGCTGCCAGACTGCTCCACCCCGCACCGAGCCGTGGATTCTAACGACCCGCGCTCAATCAGGCAATAGCCGCTCGCTCAGCGCGCGATATCGACTCCGACCGACAATGCGCGGTTGCACCAATCGAGCAACGGACCCCACGCCACGCCGAGAACCAGCAACGCGAGACCGTTCAGTGAAAGCAGGTAGCGGAACGAGCGATCGTCGGGCAATTGAAGTGCTGAGTCGTCGAGAGGAGGATCGAAATACATCACCTTGACCACGCGGAGATAATAGAAGAGCCCGATGATCGCAAACACGATCGCAACAATGGCCAGCCACATCTGCCCGGCGTCGATGACCACCTTGAGTACCATCAGCTTGGCGAAAAAGCCGAACAGCGGCGGCACGCCGGCCAGCGAGAACATCGCAATCGCCATCACGCCCGCGTACCAGGGGTTGCGCTGGTTGAGCCCCTTGAAGTCGTCGATCTCCTCGCCTTCGAATCCGGCGCGCGACATCAACATGATCATGCCGAAGGCCACTGCGGCCATCAGCGAATAGCTGACCATGTAGAACATCGCTGCCGAATAGCCCGCAGGCGTGCCATTGACGAAACCGAGCAACAGGAAGCCGATGTGCGAGATGGTGGAATAGGCAAGCATCCGCTTGAGATTGGTCTGTGCAATCGCGAACACGTTGCCGACGGCCAGCGAAAGCACCGCGAGCGCGCTCAACATGAGAGTCCACTGATCGTGCATGCCGCCCATCGCGCCATCGAGGAGACGCCACGTCATGCCGAATGCCGCAAGTTTCGACGCGGACCCGACGAACAAGGTCACGGCAGTCGGTGCGCCCTGGTAGACGTCGGGCAGCCACATGTGGAACGGCGCGGCACCGAGCTTGAATGCGACGCCAACCACCAGGAACACCAGGCCGAACGAGAGCAGTGTCCGGTGCGGACCGTTGGTGGCGAAGTCGGCGACCGCATGGATCTTCGCAAGATCGAGCGTGCCGGTAGCGCCGTAGATCATCGACATGCCGTACAGCAGAAGACCGGAGGCCAGGGCGCCGAGGACGAAGTACTTGATGGCCGCTTCGCTGGAAATCGACGAGTCCCGATTGAGCGCCACCAGCGCGTACGAACTGAGGGTCAGCAATTCGAGCCCGAGATAAATCGTCACCAGGTTGCCTGCGGACACCAGCAGCATCATGCCGAGCGTCGCGAACAGCAGCAGAAGGTAGAACTCGCCAACGTGCAGCTTGCGTTGCCGCAGATAGTCGCGGCTGTAGAGGAACACCAGGCCGGTCGTCAGAAGCACGAACACCTTGAGAACCGTTGCGACTCCATCGCGCAGGAACATTCCGTTGAACGCTGCGACCGTCTGACCGTCCGCGGGCGCACCGCGGCACACGAGCACGCCGGCCACCGTCAGCGCGGCAACCGACAACCAATGCGTGACGTCACGCTGCGACGGCTTGATGAACAGGTCGACCAGCAGGATCACGCAGGTCGCTCCGAGCAGGAACAGCTCGGGCAACATCGTCGACAGGTCAGCGGGATTGAAAGCGATCATGGATGGCTCATGCCTTGGTCAGACCGAGCTGCTGCACGAGCTGCAGCACCGCGGGTTCCATCAAATCGGTGAGCGGTTTCGGATAGACGCCGACGAGGAGTACGCCTGCGGCGAATGCGCCCAGCACGACCCACTCGCGCATGTCGAGGTCCTGCATCTTCGCGACCTTTTCATTGCCGACTGCGCCGAAGATCACCCGCTTGACCAGCCACAAGGTGTACGCCGCCCCGATGATCAACGTGAACGCGGCGACGGCCGCGATCAACGGGTTGTCCTGGAATGCGGCGAGGATCACGATGAATTCACCGACGAACCCGCTCGTTCCGGGAAGGCCGCAGTTGGCCATCGCAAAGAACACCGCGAATGCGGCGAACCACGGCATCACGTTGGCGACGCCACCGTAGTCCTTGATCATGCGCGTGTGCAGCCGATCGTAGAGCACACCGATGCACGAGAACATCGCGCCGGAGACGAAGCCGTGCGAGATCATCTGCACCATCGCGCCTTGAATTGCGAGACGAGCGCCGAGGGGATTGCCGTGACTGCGCACCAGCGCGAGTGCGATGAAGATGCCCAGCGTGACGAAGCCCATGTGCGCGATCGACGAGTACGCGATCAGCTTCTTCATGTCTTCCTGCACCAGCGCGACGTAGCCGATGTAGACGATCGCAATCAGCGACATCGCCACGACCACCCAGGCGTATTCCTGCGATGCGTCCGGCGTGATCGGCAGCGAAAACCGGATGAAACCGTAGCCACCGACCTTCAGCATGATCGCCGCCAGGATCACCGAGCCGCCGGTCGGTGCCTCGACATGCGCGTCCGGCAGCCAGGTGTGCACGGGCCACATCGGCACCTTGATTGCGAACGCGATCAGGAATGCGAAGAAGAGCCAGGCCTGCTCCTTGGTGGACAGGCCCGCATGCGAAAACGCAGCGAGTGAAAACTCGCCGGTTTTCATGTGCAGATAGATCAGCCCGACGAGCATGAAGATCGAGCCGAGAAATGTGTAGATGAAGAACTTCAGCGTTGCATACACACGCCGCGGGCCGCCCCAGATACCGATGATGATGAACATCGGAATCAGCATGCCTTCGAAAAACACATAGAAAAGCAACGCGTCGGTTGCTGCGAACACACCGATCAGCAAGCCTTCGAGGGCGAGCATCGCAGCCATGTACTGCGAGACGCGCTTGTCGATCGGCCCCCACGACCCGATGATCACCAGAACGCTGGTGAATGCGGTCAGGACGATCAGTGCGATCGAGATGCCGTCCACGCCGAGCGCGTAGTTCGCCTTCAGCGCCGCGATCCACGGAATGCTCTCGACGAACTGCATGCCGGGTACGGCCGGCAGATAGCCGGTCCACAACGGGATCGAGCAAGCAAATGTTGCGAGCGCGACAAGCAGCGACAACCAGCGCGCGACGCCGGGCTCGCGACCGAACGCGAGCACAGCGATCGCTCCGAGGATCGGCAGCCAGATCAGGAGACTCAGAAGATGTGAAGCAAGCATGATTCGTCTGTTCCCGGTCGGTCAGGGCGCGGCGTGGCCGACGACCCACCACACGCCGCCGAGCAGCGCGATCAGGCCGAGGATCATCGCGAAGGCGTAGTGATAGAGGTACCCCGATTGCAGCCAGCGAACGGTCGCTGCGGTGCGGACAACGAGCGCCGACGACCCATCGACCGCGAGGCCGTCGATGATTCCGACATCACCGCCCTTCCACAACGCGCGACCGAGTGCGAGACCGCCGCGGGCGAACACTGCCTGGTAGATCTCGTCGATCCAGTATTTGTGGGCGAGCACTGTGAAGACCGGCCGCAACGTGCTCTTCGCCCTGTCGGCGAGACCGGGGTCGAGCAGCCAGATCCAGGTTGCGACCGCGAAGCCGGCGAACGCGATCCAGAATGGCGCCTGCGTGAATCCGTGAATCACCATCGCCAATGGGCCGTGGAATTCGCCACCCAGTTCCTTCAGCACATCGTGTGCTTCGTCGACATGGATCGCGCCACCGAACCAGCCACCGAAGAGCATTGGTCCAATGGTTGTCCATCCGATCAGCACCGAAGGAATCGCAAGCAGCATCAGCGGCAACGTGATCACCCATGGCGATTCGTGCGGTGCATGCGCGAGATGGCCGGGATCGTGATGTCCCTGGTGGTCGTCGTGGCCGTGCCCGTGATGGGTGTCGACGACGAACCGTTCCTTGCCATGAAACGTCATGTACAACAGACGGAAGCTGTAGAGCGCGGTCACGAAGACGCCGGCCAATACGCAGACATACGCGTAGCCCGCTCCGACTCGATGGGATTCGCCGACCGCTTCAATGATGGCGTCCTTCGAGAAGAACCCTGCAAAACCCGGCGCACCGGCGAGGGCCAGCGAGCCCAGCCACATGGTGATCCAGGTGATCGGCATGTATTTGCGCAGACCGCCCATGTAGCGCATGTCCTGCTCGTGGTGCATCGCGACGATCACCGAGCCGGCGCCAAGGAACAACAGAGCCTTGAAGAATGCATGCGTCATCAGATGGTAAACGCCGCCGGCATACGCCGAAACCCCGAGGGCGACGGTCATGTAGCCAAGCTGGGACAACGTCGAATACGCAACGACACGCTTGATATCGTTCTGCACGATGCCGATCAGGCCAGTGAACAACGCGGTGGTCGCGCCGATCACCAGCACGAACGACAACGCCGCTTCCGAGAGCTCGAACAGCGGCGACATGCGCGCGACCATGAAGATGCCGGCGGTCACCATCGTCGCCGCATGGATCAGCGCGGAGATTGGCGTCGGGCCTTCCATCGAGTCTGGCAGCCACACATGCAGCGGCACCTGCGCCGACTTGCCCATCGCACCGATGAAGAGGCAGATGCAGACGACCGTCGACACCTGCCACGGGTGGCCGGCAAGGATCTCGACGGTTTTCGGGCCTGCACCATTGTCGAACGCGGTGGCGAAGACCTGTGCGTAGTCGAGCGAGCCGAACCAGAACAGAACACCGGCGATGCCGAGCAGGAACCCGAAGTCACCGACGCGGTTGACGAGGAATGCCTTCATGTTCGCGAAGATCGCGGTCGGCCGCGTGAACCAGAAGCCGATCAGCAGATACGAGACAAGCCCGACCGCTTCCCAACCGAAGAAGAGCTGCAGGAAATTGTTGCTCATCACCAGCATGAGCATCGAGAACGTGAACAGTGCGATGTAGCTGAAGAAGCGCTGGAAACCGTCGTCCTCGGCCATGTAGCCGATCGTGTAGATGTGCACCATCAGCGATACGAACGTGACGACCACCATCATCATCGCGGTCAGCCGGTCGACCAGGAACCCCACGTGGGCGCCGAGATCGCCGATCTGGAACCACGTGTAGAGATTTTCGTTGAACGCGGCGGCGCCACCCCAGACCAGCTGGTACAGCACGAAGAATGACAGCGCGCACGACAGTGCGACGCCTGCGATGGTGATGCTGGCCGCGCCAATGCGTCCGATCGCGTTGCGGAACAGGCCTGCAACGAGCGCGCCGAACAGCGGCGCGAGAACGATCGCGAGCAACAGGGTCTTGGAGAGCGGCATCGCGTCAGCCCTTCATCGAGTCGATTTCGGCCACGTTGATCGTGGCCCTGTTGCGAAAGAGCACCACCAGAATCGCGAGGCCGATGGCCGATTCGGCGGCGGCCACCGTCAGAATGAAAAACACGAACACCTGCCCGGATGGATCGCCGAGGTAACGCGAAAACGCGACAAAATTCGTGTTGACCGCGAGCAGCATCAATTCGATCGCCATCAACAGCGTGATGACGTTCTTGCGGTTGATGAAAATGCCGGCGACCGCGACGCAGAACAGGATCGCGCCGAGCGTGAGGAAATGCGCGAGGGTGATCATGGCGTGGGGGACTCCGGCTTGGCAGGTTTCACCGCGTCCATCTTCACGATGCGGATCCGATCGCGCGCCTGCACGCGAACCTGGCGGGATGCATCCTGCTTCTTGGTGCCGACGCGGTGGCGCAACGTCAATGGAATCGCCGCGATGATCGCCACCGTGAGGATCAGCGCCGCGACTTCGAACGGCAGAACGAATTCGCTGAACAACGCGTGTGCAAGCCAGGCAGTGTTGGACAATCCTGCGGCGATGGCGGGCTCGGCAGGAGCGGGCATCTGCATCGTGCGAATGCCGATCAGTCCCAGCATTTCGACCAGCATGATCACTGCAACCGCCAGACCCACGGGCAACGCACGCACGAAGCCCTCGCGCAACGGATCCAGATCGAGGTCGAGCATCATCACGACGAACAGGAACAACACCATCACTGCACCGACATACACCAGTACCAGGACCATCGCGAGGAACTCCGCGTCGGCGAGCAGCCAGATGCAGGCAGTCGAGAAGAACGTGAGCACGAGAAACAGCGCTGCATGCACGGGGCTGCGCACGGACACGACGGCCAGCGCGGCACCAACCGTCACCGCGGCGAATGCATAGAAGCAGATCAGCTGGAAAGTCATGGGCTCACCTTTCCAGAAAGGCAGCGCCCGCAGACGTCAGGTGCAACACCTTCATCCACCACCGCCATGCGAGTGTGATTCAGATTGCTCATCGGAAGGCTGCATCCTGCGCGCGATCGGCGGCAATCTGCGCCTCGAACCGGTCGCCGATCGCCAGCAACTGCTGCTTGTTCACGATGTTCTCTCCGCGCTTCTCGAAGTGGTATTCGTGAATCGAGGTCTCGACGATCGAATCGACCGGACAGCTTTCCTCACAGAATCCGCAGTAGATGCACTTGAAGAGGTCGATGTCATAGCGCGTCGTCCGCCGGGTGCCATCCTCGCGCGGCGCGGAATCGATCGTGATCGCCAGCGCAGGGCAAACGGCCTCGCACAGCTTGCACGCGATGCAGCGCTCCTCACCATTCGGATAACGGCGCAGCGCGTGCAGGCCGCGGAACCGATTCGATTTTGGAATGTGCTCCATGGGATAGCGCACCGTGTACTTCGGTTTCCACAGGTACTTGAACGTGAGCGTGAGGCCGGATAGCAGCTCCAGCAGCAGCAGGCTCTTCAGATAGGTTGCGACTCGATTCATCACTCGATATGCCTCAGGCGCCCGCCGTGACCCAGCCGAAATACTTCATGCATCCAGCCACGAAGACCCATGAGATCGTGATCGGAATGAAAACTTTCCATCCGAGCCGCATGATCTGGTCGTAGCGGTAACGCGGGAACGTTGCACGGAACCAGATGTACGCGGTTGCGAAAAAGAACGCCTTGGCGACCAGCCACCACCACCCGGGTGCACCGAGGAAACCCCAGCTTTGTGGAAATGGCGACAGCCATCCACCGAGAAACAGGATGGGCGCGAGGAATGACACCAGGATCATGTTCGCGTATTCGGTGAGGAAAAACACCGCGAACGGAGCACCCGAATATTCGACGTGGAATCCGGCGACGATCTCCGACTCTCCTTCCGCAACGTCGAAAGGCGCGCGGTTGGTTTCGGCGACGCCCGAAACGAAGTAGATGATGAACATCGGCAGCAGCGGCAGCCAGAACCAGTCGAACAGGCCCTTCGCGCCAGCCTGCGCCTCGACGATGTCCGAAAGATTGAGGCTGCCTGCGAGGATCAGCACGCTGACCAGCGAGAACCCCATCGCGATCTCATAGCTGACGACCTGCGCCGCAGAGCGCATGGCCCCAAGCATCGCGTAGCGCGAGTTTGAAGCCCAGCCAGCGAGAATGATGCCGTACACGCCCATCGACGTCATCGCGAGCAGAAACAGCAATCCCGCATTCGCATCCGCCCACGCCTTGTGCGGTGCGAACGGCACAACGGCCCACGCGGCGAACGACGGGATCAGCGCCCACAGCGGTGCGATCAGGAACAGGGTCTTGTTGGAGTTGGTCGGATAGATCACTTCCTTCAGCAGCAGCTTGAACACGTCGGCAAACGTCTGCAGAAGGCCAAGCGGACCAACCTTGTTCGGCCCCATGCGCACGTGCATCCAACCGATGACCTTGCGCTCCCAGTACACATACATCGCCACGCTGATGATCAGCGGCAGCAACGGGAACAACAGCAGCCCCAACGCCATCGACAACGTCGGGAAGGTGGTCGTGAACCCGTGCAAGGCGGCAATGATCCAATCCATGTCGTCTTCAGGCCTTTGTGATGTCGAGGGCACTGCCGTACGCGGGCAGCGCCGAAGTCACCGAGTGCCCGCTCTCGATCCACGCGCCGCCACGCGGGACACGCATCGAAATTGCCACCGGCAGCACGACACCCGAGACGGTCACGTTGGCACCATGGCCGACGCCGAGTGCAAGCGCATCTTCCGGATGCACAGTGACGCAGGCGCTACGCGAAAGTGGATGGGCCCTGAGCGCCGGCGAACGCCGCAGCACCGCATCGGCCGAATAGATGCCGACCGTGCTGATGCGCGTGAACGTCGACGGTGCCGACAGTGGAACTCCGTTGTCGTCCAACGCCGGTGCATCCGGCCTCAGTGACGCCGGACGGGAATCGGCGAACTCGAACGGAAGGCGGCCCATCGGGTCGACCGGAGGATCTTCGCCCGACTGCACCGCGGCGGTCTCGCCGATCGCCGCGCGCACTTCGGCAATCTCGGTGAACTCGAATCCCGACAACGACAGCGCAGAACCCAGCGCGCGAAGCACCTTCCATCCGGGCCGGGCGTCACCAGGCAACTTCGTCGCAGCGGCGAGAGTCTGCACCGTCCCTTCGAGGTTCGTGTAGCTGCCGTCGATTTCAGGCGGCAGCCCGATTGGCAGAACCGCATGAGCGGTGCGAAGGACCCCCGCACACGCATACCCGCCGATGTAGACGCAAAAATCCGCGTTGGTTCGCGCGCGATCGAATGCAGCCGGCGCCGACGTGTCCTGCGAACCTGCGTGGTAGATGATCAGGTGTTTCGGTGAAGAGGCGAGCATCGCAACGGCATCCTTGCCGCCAGCGCGCGGCTCGGCGCCGACATGTCGCAATCCCAATGCGTTGGCACCAGCCGGTATTTCGTTGTATGCACTTCCGGTCGCCTTCGCGATCGTCTTCGCGGCAGCACGAATGCGCGCAGCGTGCGGATGGAGCACTGCCGTCTCGCCGATGATGACCACGGACGCGCCGGCGTCGGCAAGTGTCCGGATCCACGACCTCGTCGCGTCGTCCACGTCTTCGCCGGTGTCGCCGGCGCGTTCTGCGAGGGAAAGGACAGCAGACACGAATGCCGAAGGGGCGACAATCTTCTTTCCGACGAGCTCGAAATTGAAATCGAAGTCGAGCGGATTGATCGCATACACCTTCGCGCCGCCTTTCACGGCGTTGCGGATCCGGTGATTCAGCAGCGGAACTTCATGTCGCGGATTGCACCCGATCAGCAGGATCGCGTTGGCCTTCTCAAGTTCGGCGACCTGCATTTCGAAAGCGAGCGCGCCCGGTGCATCGCTCGTGTCGAGCAAGCGCAGACGGTGATCGATCGAGTCGCTGCCAAGTCCACGCAGCAGCGTGCCGAGCAGATGGCCCTCCTCGCTGGACGTGAGCGGCGCGACCAGCGCACCGATGTCGCCAGCGGCGGCACGAAGGCGGTCAGCGACGAACGCGAGCGCGTCGGCCCATGTCGTTTCGACCAGTACGCCGTCCTTGCGGATCATCGGCTTCAAAGCGCGATCCGGCGCTCGCAATGCGTCATTGGAATAACGGTCGCGATCGGACAACCAGCACTCGTTGATCGCTTCGTTGTCGCGAGGAACGGCACGCAGAGCCTCACCGCGGCGGGTGTGCAGCCAGAGGTTCGAACCCAGCGCATCGTGGTAGCCGATCGACTCCCGCGCGATCAGTTCCCACGGGCGGGCCTTGAAACGGAACGGCTTGTTGGTCAATGCACCGACCGGACAGACGTCGATGACATTGCCCGACAATTCGCTCATCAACGGCTTGCCGACATGCGTGCCGATCTGCAACATCTCGCCGCGTTCCATACCGCCGAGTTCATAGGTGCCGGCCACGTCCGCCATCACGCGCACGCAGCGCGTGCACTGGATGCAGCGCGTCATCTCGGTCTCCACGAGCGGCCCCAGATCCTCGTCAGGCACCACACGCTTCTTCTCGACAAAGCGCGAAACGGAGCGCCCGTAACCCATCGAGAGATCCTGCAATTCGCATTCGCCGCCCTGGTCGCAGATCGGGCAATCGAGCGGATGATTGATCAGCAGGAACTCCATCACGTTGCGCTGCGCCGACAACGCGCGCTGTGATTGGGTCTGGATCTTCATGCCATCGGCAACCGGGGTTGCACACGCAGGTTGGGGCTTCGGCATCGGCCGCCCACCCATCTCGACCTCGACCATGCACATGCGACAGTTGGCGGCGATCGGCAGTTTTTCGTGGTAGCAGAAACGAGGAATCGCGATGCCGGCCTTGTCCGCGGCCTGGATGATCATCGAATTCTTCGGCACGACCAACGATTGGCCGTCGATCTCGATGGTGACGTGATCGGGCGGTACCGATGGCGCAACCGGCTGGGCGCTCATGCAGCAGCCCCGATTTTCGCATCGACAATGGAATGTCCGTGGTTGATGAAATACTCGAACTCGCTCCAGTAGTGCCGCAACATGCCCTGCACCGGCCAGGCCGCCGCTTCGCCGAACGCGCAGATCGTATGTCCCTCGATCTGCCCGGCAGCCTGCTTGAGCATGTCCAGATCACCGAGCTCCGCTTTGCCGTCCACAATGCGACAGAGCATGCGGTACATCCAGCCCGTGCCTTCGCGACACGGCGTGCACTGACCGCAGGACTCGGCGAAATAAAAGCGCGAGATGCGCTGGCACGCGCGCACCATGCAGGTCGTCTCGTCCATTACGATGACCGCGCCAGAACCGAGACCGGAACCCGCCTTCTGCAACGCGTCGTAATCCATCGTCAGGCCCATCATCGTTTCAGCCGGAAGCACCGGCATCGACGACCCGCCGGGAATCACCGCCTTCAACTGATGCCCATTGCGCACTCCGCCCGCCATTGCGAGCAGATCGGCAAACGACGTACCGAGCTTGATCTCATAATTTCCCGGCTTGTTGACGTGGCCAGAAACCGAAAACACTTTCGGGCCGCCGTTGTTGGGCTTGCCGACGTTGAGGAACCACTCGGCACCCTTGTTGAGAATCGTCGGCACCGATGCATAGGTCTCGGTGTTGTTGATCGTCGTCGGTTTGCCGTACAGCCCGAAGCCGGCCGGAAACGGCGGCTTGAAGCGTGGTTGACCCTTCTTGCCTTCGAGCGATTCCATCAGCGCCGTTTCTTCGCCGCAGATGTACGCACCCGCGCCGAGCGCATTGAACATGTCGACATCGATGCCGCTGCCCTGGATGTTCTTGCCAAGCAGCCCCGCCGCGTACGCGTCCTTGAGCGCCAGTTCGATGTGTTCGAACGGCTCGTGGTGGAATTCCCCGCGCAGGTAGTTATAGGCAACGGTCGAGCCGGTCGCGTAGCACGCAATTGCAAGTCCTTCGATGACCGCATGCGGATTGAAACGCAGGATGTCGCGGTCCTTGCAGGTACCCGGCTCCGATTCGTCCGAGTTGCACAGGATGTATTTCTGCATCGTGCCCTTGGGCATGAACGACCATTTCAATCCGGTCGGAAATCCCGCACCGCCACGGCCGCGCAAGGAACTCCTCTTGAGCTCGTCGATGATCGTCACCGGATCGGGCTTCTCGGCGAGGATCTTCTTCCACGCCTTGTAGCCGTCGATCTTCAGGTAATTGTCGAACGTCCACGGCTGCTCGAAATGCAGCGTGGTGTTGACGACCTGATGTTCCTGTGGAGCGGGACCGTATGCCATGGGTGATTCGCTAGATTGATGATCGTGGGAGCGGCTTCAGCCGCGATGCCTTTCGCGTTGCTCATGGAAACGCATCGCGGCTCAAGCCGCTCCTACATGTGCTTATTCGAGTTCGTCGAGAATCGCATCCACTTTCTGGAGCGTCAGGTTCTCGTGGTAGTGACCATTGACGACCATCATCGGCGCGCCACAGCACGCTGCCAGACATTCTTCCTCGCGCTTGAGATAGATGCGGCCATCGGCGGTGCTGTCACCGAGCTTGATGCCGTACTTCTCCTCGCAATGACGCACGATGTCTTCGGCGCCATTGAGCCAGCATGAGATATTCGTGCAGATCGCCACATTGTTGCGACCGACCGGCGAGGTCTCGAACATCGAATAGAAGGTCGCGACTTCGTAACCCCAGACCGGCGGCAGTCCGAGGTACTTCGTCACCGCAGTGATCAGTTCGTCGGTCAGGTGCCCACCGTTCTGTTCCTGCGCGGCCCACAGCCCCTGGATCAGCGCCGAACGCTTGCGATCCGGTGGAAACTTCGAGACCCAGTGGTCGATGTGCTCGCGAGTATGTGCACTGAGCGCGACGTGCGGATCGACGTCCTTGACGAGTTCGTACGTTCCGGTCGCCTTCATCGGTCCACCTCGCCAAACACCACGTCGTAGGTGCCGATCATCGCAACCACATCGGGCAGCATGTGTCCCCGCACGATTGCATCCATCGATGACAGATGGACGAAGCTCGGCGCCCGGCACTTCAGGCGGAACGGTTTGTTGGCTCCGTCGGACACCAGATAGATGCCGAACTCGCCTTTCGGCGCCTCGACGGTGGCGTATGTTTCACCAGCGGGGACGCAATAGCCTTCGGTGAAAAGTTTGAAGTGATGGATCAGCGCTTCCATGTCGTCCTTCATTTCGACGCGGGACGGCGGCGCGACCTTGAAATTTCTGAGCATCACGGGACCGGGATTCGCGCGCAACCAGTCGACGCATTGCTTGATGATGCGGTTGGACTGGCGCATCTCCTCGACGCGCACCAGATAGCGGTCGTAGCAGTCGCCCTTCACCCCGACTGGAATGTCGAAATCCACTTCCGCGTACTTCGCGTAAGGCTGCTTCTTGCGCAAATCCCACTCGATACCGGAGCCGCGCAGCATCGGCCCCGACATGCCCCACGCCAGAGCCTGCTCCGGAGGAATGATGCCGATGTCGACGGTCCGCTGTTTCCAGATGCGGTTGCCGGTCAGCAACTCCTCATACTCATCGACGCGACGCGGGAAATCGGCGCAGAACGCATCCAGGAAATCGAGCATCGAACCACCGCGCCAGTTGTTGAGGCGGTCGAGGTCCTTGCCCTTGTGCCACTTCGATTCGTTGTACTTCGGCATCACCTCGGGAAGGTCGCGATAGACGCCGCCCGGTCGGTAATACGTTGCGTGCATGCGCGCGCCACTGACGGCTTCGTAGCAATCCATCAGCTCTTCGCGCTCGCGGAACGCATACAGGAACACTGCCATCGCCCCGAGGTCGAGCGCGTTCGAGCCCAGCCACATCAGGTGGTTGAGGATGCGCGTGATCTCGTCGAACATCGTGCGGATCCACTGCGCACGCTGCGGCACCTCGACACCCAGCAGGTTCTCGATCGCCATCACGTAGGCGTGCTCGTTGCACATCATCGAGACGTAATCGAGCCGGTCCATGTAGCCGATCGACTGGTTGAACGGTTTGGATTCGGCCAGTTTCTCGGTCGCGCGATGCAGCAGGCCGATGTGCGGATCGGCGCGCACGATCGTCTCGCCGTCCATCTCCAGCACCAGGCGAAGCACGCCGTGCGCGGCGGGATGCTGCGGGCCGAAGTTCATCGTGTAGTTGCGGATTTCCTGCATGACCTACTTCGCTCCGCCGTTGCGTTCGGCATCCGCCTGTTGGTAGCGCGAATCGTCACGGATCGTGCGCGGCACCAGCACGCGCGGCTCCACCGACGTGACCGGTTCGTACACCACGCGCCTCTTTTCCGGGTCGTAGCGCACTTCGACGTTGCCGATCAACGGAAAATCCTTGCGGAACGGATGGCCGACGAAGCCGTAGTCTGTGAGGATCCGCCGCAGGTCCGGATGACCTTCGAACAGGATGCCGAACAGATCGAACGCCTCGCGCTCGAACCAGTCGGCGCTCGGCCAGACACCGATCAGCGACGACATCGCCGGCATGTCGTCGTCTGCGCAATGTGCACGCAACCGCAAGCGATGGTTGTGTCGGATCGAAAGAAGATGCGCAACCACGGCAAACCGATGCGGAATATCCGGATTGCGCGGCCGGTCATTCCAGTTGAAGCGCCCGGGGCCCGAATCGCCCTCGACTCCGCGCGAGAACCCCTCCGCCGACACATCGGTGGTGTCCCATTCGACGTCGCCGTACGAGAGATAGTCGACACCACACAGGTCCATCAGTTGCTCGAAATAAAACTCCGGATCGTCGCGAAGCATCGTTGCCACGGCATTCCAGTTCTCCGGCAGCACCTCGACCGTGAGCGCGCCGTGGGACTCCTGCAAACGAATGGCCAATTGACCGAGTCTGGCCTCGACCTTTCGCGCGAAATCGCTCGAATTCATGAGCGCACCGTCGACAAAATGACCGGGCTGAAGGCGCAACGGAAGATCGCACTGTGCGTCATCGGATCGTCCTCAGCGCGCAATCGTGTTGGTGCGACGGATCTTCTTCTGCAGCTGCAGGATTCCGTGAATCAGCGCCTCGGCGGTCGGCGGACATCCCGGAACATAGATGTCGACCGGCACGATCCGATCGCAGCCGCGCACGACCGCATAGGAATAGTGGTAATAACCGCCGCCGTTCGCGCACGACCCCATCGAGATCACCCATTTCGGGTCGGGCATCTGGTCGTAGACCTTGCGCAGCGCCGGCGCCATCTTGTTGACCAGCGTGCCCGCAACGATCATCACGTCGGACTGGCGCGGGCTCGGCCTGAAGATCACGCCGTAGCGATCGAGGTCAAGACGCGCTGCGCCCGCATGCATCATTTCGACAGCGCAACAGGCCAGCCCGAAGGTCATCGGCCACATCGAGCCTGTACGGGCCCAGTTGATCAGGTCGTCGAGGCGGGCCGTTGCAAAGCCGCGCTGCAGCAGCGGATTGTCGTCGCCGGGGCGCAGGATATCGTCGACGACATCGACCGGCGCCGGGTTGTGCATGGTTTCGCTGATGCGATCGACTATTCCCATTCCAGCGCTCCCTTCTTCCATACGTAGACGAAGCCGAGCACAAGAAGAAACAGGAACATGCCCATCTCGACGAGGCCCTGAAGGCCAAGCGTGCCGAACACGGTCGCCCACGGAAAGACGAACGCGATTTCCAGATCGAAGATGATGAAAAGAATGGCGATGAGGTAATAGCGCACGTCGAACCGCATGCGCGCATCCTCGAACGCCTCGAAGCCGCATTCGTAGGGCGCGGATTTTTCCGGCTGCGGGCGACTCGGACCGAGCAGGTTGCCGATCACGATCAATGCAACGCCGATGACGCCGGACACCACGAGGAACAGCAGGACCGGCAAATACTCGGTCAGCACAAACACCTCCGCACCAGCGGGCGCATCAGCAGTTACCCGGCCGCCGGCCAGGCAACGACGGTCAAGAAGAGATCCTGCGTTGACGCACCGGACCATGAGTCCGGTGCGTCAACGTCGAATCAGATGGTGCCCAGAAGAGGACTCGAACCTCCACGACTTGCGTCGCTACCACCTCAAGGTAGTGCGTCTACCAATTCCGCCATCTGGGCACAGCTTACTTTCCGTCCTTCCCGTCACCCTTCTTCGGAGAAGCCGCTGCAGGCTTCCCGGTCGGCGCCGTCGCTTCCGGAGCCGGCGCGACCACTGGCGCCGGCGTGTCCGCCGGAACCACGGGTGCTCCCGCCTGCGGAACATCGCCTATCTGCATAGGCGGCGTCCCGTTCGCCGGCTTCGCCGAAGTGGCGGCCCCAGCCATCAGGCCCGGATCATCGACGGGACGCGAATCGCCGCCCCCTCGACCCAGGTACATGCCCATGCCGAGGCTGAGCAGGAAGAACAAACCAGCGAGAACCGCCGTGCTGCGCGAAAGGAAATTCGCCGAACCGCGCGCACCGAAGACGGTCGCCGACGCGCCGCCACCAAAGCCTGAACCCGCCGCTGCGCCAGCACCGCGCTGCAGGAGGATCAGGACGATCATGGCGATCGACACCAGCACATAGAACACGTTTGCAACGATAACCAGCATGACGACACTCTTTTACGTTTGCGCGGCTGCGCAGATGGCGAGGAACTCCGCTGCCACCAGGGACGCACCACCGATCAGTCCACCATCCACGTCGGCTTGGCCAAACAGCTCGGCCGCGTTGGCGGGTTTGACACTGCCGCCATACAAAAGCCGCAGTGAGCTGGCAATTGTAGCATCGAGCCCGGAGATTTTGTCACGAACGAATGCGTGAACTGCCTGCGCCTGCTCCGGCGATGCGGTCTTTCCGGTACCAATTGCCCACACGGGCTCATATGCAACGACTGCATGAGCCAGTGATTGGACACCCGAGAGTGTGAGCACGGCATCGATCTGCCGACCGATGACCGCTTCCGTTGCATCCGCCTCGCGTTCGCCGAGCGTTTCGCCGACGCACAGGATCGGAATGAGCCCGGCAACCTGCGCGCTGACGAATTTGGCGGCGACCTGCTCGTTCGACTCTTCGTGGTAGTGGCGACGCTCGGAATGGCCAACCAGCACATAGCGGCACCCGAGATCCTTCAGCATGGATCCGGAGACATCGCCGGTGTACGCGCCCTGCACGTTCTCGCTCAGGTCCTGGCCGCCGAAGGCGATGCCACTGGACGCGTGCCGCGCAATCATCGTGTCCAGGTATGGAAACGGCGGCAGCACGACGATCTCGACCCCGCTCGATGCCACGTCGGCAATCGCGTCCACGAGTTCGCGCGCCATCGCGCGCGATCCGTGCATCTTCCAGTTTCCGGCCACCAGTTTGCGGCGCATGCGTGTCGTCCCGTCCCGCGGAGGGGCCGAAGGATAACGGCCCAATGCGGCAGGAACAACCGTGTTGACGCCGCACGGTCACAGCAGCGGATCCGGGACACGCGAGCGCACGCATTCCCTTGTATCGAGGCGCACCGTAAGCTCGACGCTCTTCGAGGAGGTGACATGGCAAAGCCCCGCTGCGCGCTGGTGACCGGTGCCTCCGCTGGTATTGGTGCAGCGTTCGCGCGCGAACTCGCGGCGCGCGGTCATTCGCTCGTACTCACCGCGCGACGCGCGGACCGCCTCGACCTCCTCGCTGGCGAGCTGCGCAACCGGCACGGAACCGATGTGCACTGCATCCCGTGCGATCTTGCCGATCCGAACGCCCCTGCTCTCCTCGATGAGGAAATTGCGAGACTCCGGTTGGCGATCGACGTGCTGATCAACAATGCCGGTTACGGCGTCACCGGCACGTTTCTCAGCAAACCGTGGCAGACCCATGCCGATTTCATCCAGGTGCTGATGACCGCACCGGCCGAGCTCTGTTACCGCTTCCTTCCAGCCATGCGCGAGCGAGGCTACGGACGCATCGTCAACGTGGCGTCACTCGCCGGCATGATTCCGGCTCCCGCAGGACACACGCTTTACGCGGCGTCAAAGGCGTATCTCATCAGATTCTCGCAGGCGCTCGCATTGGAGAACCGGCGGTTCGGCGTGAACGTGCTCGCTGTCTGCCCGGGATTCACGCGGTCTGAATTCCACGACGTCACCGGCACGCGCGACCAGATGAAAGGGATGCCGGCGTGGTTGTGGATGGCCGCCGAGCCGGTCGTGCGCGATGCGCTGGATGCGGTCGACCGCGGCGACGTCGTGCGCGTAAGCGGGCGTGTGAACCGGATGATCAAGCGACTGTTCGCGTGGCTGCCGGATCGTTTCGCGCTGCGGCTGATCGATCAGCGCGGCAAGGATTTTCGCGCCACCGACGAACCGCACGCCCCCGACGCTCGCCAATAGCAGTCCCTGCCGAACGCCAGGAAGGCGTGGCGATCACTTCCAGGACACGGAGAATCGACCGGAGTCGACTTCATCACTAACGTCGTCGAAACTGCCGTTCCGATAGAGAAGAAATTTCATTCTTCGGGTATCAACGATCGCGTTGGCGTCTGGCGGCTGCAAATACTCCGCGGTCATGTCACCGATGCGCAACCACGGAACGGGGATCCCGGCCAGTTCGATCGGTCGGTACGGAAGCGCGTCCGCGGCGTTGGCAGGGTTTGCCAGCAGATTGAAATACGTCACCACGTTCGAGTGAAAATGACAGCGCCCGACGCGATCATGATCGTTTGCCAGCGCTTTGATGATCGAATCCATCGACACGTAGCGCCCCCACTCCAACGGCGGCTCGAACCCGATGAACACCACATGGCACGGTGGTTCGGACAACGACAGGCCTTCGACCGCTCTTGCGGCGTCGCGCGCGACTGCGGAAATCGCCACGGACCGTTCGGCATAGGCGAGCGCCATTCCGCGTGATGCACTGCCGAGCGCAATCACGCACATCGCCACCCCCGCCCATGTCGCGACGCGAATACTGCGCCGCGCGTTGGTCGATCCAACCGAAAGCAGTGCCGCCAGCAGCGTCGCGATTCCGCCAATGCCGAGGTAGTGCAGCCGCGCCTGCATCGCAGTTTCGACGGCGGAAACGCCACTGCTGACCGATGCCCCATTCAGCGCCGCGACGGGTGACTGCAGCAGTGCGGGAAGTAGCAGCAAGCAGGCTCCGACGATGGCAACGTCCGCGACAGACGCGCGCTCCGGATCGTCCCGTCTGGTCGTCCATCCCGCCAACAGGGCGGCGGCTGCGACACCGAATCCCACGCCAAGCGCAACGCGCTCGATCCCGTCGAGGCGCGCCCAGAACGTCCAATAGCCCGGCGCTTGCTCGGCCCAGTCCCACACGCCCTTGACGATCAGAGAATGCAGAGGCACGGAACCGGCCAAGGCCGTCGTGGCAGTGCCGAGGACGATGGAGCGCCACGCCAGATAGAAACACCCAACGAGGATGATCGATGCGACGGCAGCACCCGCGCGGCGACGCCGGGTCGGCTCCATCCACGCCCAACGCAGCCACAGCAACGACAGCGCCGGCACCAGCATGAGTCCGGTCTCCTTGCACAGCATCGCAGCCAGCGACGCGACGAGCGTGCACACGAGCGGCGCTGCTCTGAAACGCGCGCGGTCATCAACTGCACACGCAAGGGCGAGGAAAATGAAACCTGCGGCAAGCAGGTCGAAGCGCGCCGACCACCACAACGCCGTCCCGATGGCGGCCGGATGGAGCGCGAAGATCGATGTCGCGAGGAGTGCGGTCGGCCACGCGATCCGCGCACGTCGGAGCATTCCAAGCAATGCAAGGGAGACCCCGATGTGCAGCAGCAGATCGGCGATTGCGTTCGCGGGATAGGCCGTGCCCAGCAACGCGGTCGACGCCCACATCGACGCGAATCCGAGTGGCCGAAACACCGATCCAGGCGCCGGAAAGAAGTGGTCGTGCACGAACATCGGCCACGGTGATCCGACCATGCGTGCGAACGCGAGCTGCATGTAATCGTCCCGACCCCAGAACCCGTGGACGCCGGGCCAGAAAACGAACGAAACGACTGCCGTCAGCAACAGCGAAGCGCCGACCGCGTGCCGATGCCGATCGACCAACGTGAGCGCCGATTTCATCGCGGCAAGACGCCGGCAACGATGGATCGATGTGTCACGTTGTTCCCGAATGAAGCACCGCCGCCGGCGGTCGGCCCGGCACGTCCATTCGCGCCAACGATCCCGCGGGATGGGGCGCGTCCATCCATCGATCAGATGAGCTTGATCTCGCGCAGCCGCTCCAGCAGGTAGTCGTGCGACGAGATCGGCTGCGGATAACGGCTGGGATGCGCGGCATCGATGCACGACGGCAACACGTCGATCACGAAATCGGGATTCGGATGCAGGAAAAACGGCACCGAGTAGCGCGGCTGGCGAGCGCTGTTACCCGGCGGGTTGACGACCCGGTGGGTGGTCGACGGATAGACGTGGTTGGTGAGCCGCTGGAGCATGTCGCCGATGTTGACCACGATCGTGTCGGCATCCGCAGTGAATGGCACCCATTCACCAGCGTGCGAGCGCACTTCCAGACCTTGTGCGCTTGCGCCGACCAGCAGCGTGATCAGGTTGATGTCCTCGTGCGCGCCCGCTCGCACGTTCGGAATATCCGGCGCTGTAATGGGCGGATAGTGGATCGGACGCAGGATCGAATTTCCGGCATCGGTTTTGTCGGCAAAGTACGTCCGCGGCAATCCGAGGTGCAGCGCGAGTCCTTCGAGTACGCGTGAACCGAGTGCATCGAGCGCCTCGTAAAGACCGTAGCCACATTCGCGGAAGCCGGCGACTTCGACCGGCCAGACATTCGGCGGCATCACGTCGGCATACGTCGAGTCGCGCGGAATCTCGCGTCCGACATGCCAGAATTCCTTCAGGTCCGGGTACTTCGAATCCTTCGCTGTCTCGACGCCGAACGGTGTGTAACCGCGCGCGCCGCCACTGCCTTGCAAGTGATAGCGCATCTTCACGTCTGCCGGCAGCGCGAAGAAGCGCTGGAACGCGTCGTAGGCACCGGCGATGCGATCCTGCGCAATGCCGTGTCCACGGATGCCGGCGAAACCCCATTCGCGATAGGCGGCACCGAGGTCGGCGACGAACGCATCGCGGTCCGAGTCATAGCGCCGAATATCGAGCGTCGGAATGCGCGCGGACATGAGGTCAGGCCGTGTTGGTGGCAGCTGCCGATCGTACGGCGTCGGCCAGCTCCGCAGCCAGACGCTCGACGAGAACCGGATCGAGCGCTTCCACCGTCACCCGCACCAGCGGTTCGGTGCCGGACGGACGCAGCACCACCCGCCCCTGCCCTTCGAGCTCGGCGCGAACGCGCTCGAAGACCTTTTGCACGCCGGCATCCGCGACCAGCGCGGCGCCGCCCGGAACGCGGATGTTGACGGTCGTCTGCGCCACCTTGCGCATGCCCGCGACCGCTTCATCCAGGCGCATACCCGTGCGGACCAGCACCTCGAGAACCTGCAGCGCACTGACGATCGCATCGCCGCTGCTTGCCCGATCCAGTGTCAGGATGTGCCCGGACGTTTCGCCGCCAAGGACGCCGCCATGCTGTTTGAGCTGCGCAAGCACGTAGCGGTCGCCGACGTTCGCGCGGATGAACGGCACACCGAGCTCGCGCATCGCGCGTTCAAGCCCGTAATTGCTCATCAGCGTGCCGACCAGAGGCCCGTGCAAACGGCCACTTGCATGCCAGTCGCACGCGAGCACGTAGAGAATCTGGTCGCCATCGATGATTGCGCCGTTGCGGTCGACCATCTGCAAGCGGTCACCATCGCCGTCAAACGCGATGCCGAAATCGGCCCCTTCCGCAACAACGGCGTTCGCGAGACCTTGCGGACGCGTCGAGCCGCAGTCGCGATTGATGTTGAGTCCATCGGGCTGGTTGCCGATCGCGGTGACGCTCGCGCCGAGTTCGGCAAAGACGGTCGGAGCAATCTGGTAGGTCGCGCCATGCGCGCAATCAAGCACAACCTTCAGCCCGCGAAGATCGAGCGAGGCGGGAATCGTCGACTTGCAGAATTCAGCGTATCGAACGACCGCGTCGCGCACGCGAACGACCTTGCCGATTGCTTCGGAGCTGACCGTGGTGAACGGCGCTTCCAGTTCCGCCTCGATCGCCGCTTCGACAGCATCGTCGAGCTTCTCGCCATCGGCGGAGAAGAACTTGATGCCGTTGTCCTGGTGCGGATTGTGCGACGCGCTGATCACGATGCCGGCGCTGGCGCGCAGCGATCTGGTCAGGTAGGCGACGGCAGGCGTCGGGGTGGGACCCAGCAGTCCGACACTTGCGCCGGCCGCGACCAGTCCCGCTTCGAGCGCCGATTCGAACATGTAGCCCGAGACGCGCGTGTCCTTGCCGATCAATACATTGACCGCGCCACCGCGTGAAGCCAGCACGCTGCCAACCGCCCGACCCAGCTTGAGCATGAATTCCGCGGTGATCGGCCATTCGCCGACGCGTCCGCGAATACCGTCAGTGCCGAAATATCTGCGTGCGGTCACGGGAATCGGCGATGTGCAAGGGCGGAGTGCGAACGATACGTCTGAATGCGCAGGAGAGCGATCGGCATGTTGCAGTGAACGCGAAAACGACGGCGTTCTCCCTCAGTTGCTGATGCCCCGCTCCCTACCATCGAATCCCGACCTTCAATCGCCCATCTGTTTCTGGCGATGTTCCCAGCGTTCCTGCGCATCGAGACTCAACGTAGCGATCGGACGCGCATCGAGACGATCGAGGCCGATTTCCTCGTCGGTTTCCTCGCAGAAGCCGTAGCGACCTTCTTCAATGCGCTTCAACGCCTTGTCGATCTTCGCGATCAGCTTGCGGTAACGGTCACGCGTGCGCAGCTCGAGCGAGTTCTCGGTTTCGCGCGTCGCGCGCTCCGCTTCGTCGCCAACATCCCGTACTTCGTCGCGCAGACTCTCGATGGTCTGGCGGCTTTCCTCGACCAGCTCCGCACGCCACTTCGACAGCTTGTTGCGGAAGAACTGCAGGTGCCGCGGACTCATGTACTCGTCTTTCGGATCCGGCTTGTAGTTGGCCGGAATATCGATGGTCACCGTCGCCGGCAGCACATAACGACCGTCCTGCATCGTCACGCCGCTCTCCATTGGCGGCAACTTGCGCTTGGCGCTCTTTGCAACTGAAGGTGTTTCGGGCTTGCTTGTAGTCACGAATTTCCTGGAATTGTCGGATGTGCTGCTCGCCTCCGCCTTGGCGGCGCCAACCGCGGCCACAGGCGCCTTCGGCGATTGGACCGGCGAACCATTCGAAACAGCGACCGGCTTGTTCGCTCTCGTCGCCGGAGCCACGGGCGCCGCTTTCTTCGGGGGAGTCTGTTTGGCGGCGGCTTTGGCCGGCACCGGTTTTGCTGGCGCTTTCGCAACGGCTTTCTTGACGGGCACGCTCTTCACCGGCGTTTTCGCAGAAGCCAATGACGCTTTCACGACGGGCTTGGCTGCTGCCTTGGCCGACGCACCGCGTGCTGCCGGCTTCGCACGTGCCGGGGCTTTCGCCGCCTGTGCGTTTTTGCCTGCTTTTTGTTTGCTGTTCACCATTCCTCGGCCTATCTTGTGACGCGGCGGTCGCGTGTTATAGCCTAAGTACCACCCTCCGGCAACCGACCGAAACCCTATGCGGACGGCGATTGCGCGCTTCCATCACACCCCTGTTCATGTCGCGTCCGATCATTTTCCTGTTGCGGTGTTACAAACGGTGGCTGAGCCCGCTCCTGGGCGCTCGCTGTCGTTTCGATCCAAGCTGTTCGGACTACACACGCGTCGCGGTCGCCCGCTTCGGCGCCTTGCGTGGCGGCTGGCTCGGTGTGCGTCGCATCGCCCGATGCCAGCCCCTTTGTGCGGGCGGCATCGATCCGGTGCCAGACCGGTTCCACGTCTGCATCGCCCACCAGCGCCGTTCCCGCGCCACCCACCGAGACCAACGTCCATGAACGACCCGCTGATCACCGACGCCAAACCCGTCAATGACGGCCGTTTCTTCCACGCGGGTCTGCGCGGGTGCATCAACGCGCAGATTGCCGCGCAGCAGGATTCTGGAAATGGAGCCCGGCAATCAGGATGCGCCGTGCCCCGTGTTGCGTCGGCCATCGCGCTCGCGGCGTCGCTGATCTTCATGTCGGCGAGCGCCAGGGCCGCAAGCAGGGACGGATTTCCATCGACCGTTTCGCAAGGGGCCATGGTCATCGGCAAGGTCGCACCCGGCAGTCAGGTGCGCTACGCAAATCGCGATCTCCTGCTCACGCCGGAGGGCGAAGTCGTGTTCGGCATTGGCCGCGACGAGACCGGGCCTGTCACGGTGGATGTACGCCCGCCGCACGCAAAGCCCGAACGTATCGAGATTGCGGTCGAACCTCGCGACTGGCCGGTGGAACGGGTCGATGGCGTGCCGCCGAAAACGGTCGAGCCACCGCCCGATATCGCTGCGCGGATCAAGCGCGAACAGGCGCGCGTGGTTGCCGCACGCAGTCGCGACGATGCGCGGTCGGATTTCGGCGAAACATTCGCATGGCCGGTCGAAGGCCGCATCAGCGGTCGGTTTGGCAGTCAGCGCATCTACAACGGAATTCCGAAATCACCACACCCCGGCATGGATATCGCGGTCCCACAGGGGACACCGGTCAAGGCACCGGCGAGCGGCATCGTCACCTTCGCCGAACCGGATCTCTACCTCACCGGCGGAACGGTGCTGCTCGACCACGGACACGGCGTGAGTTCGAATTTTCTCCATATGTCACGCATCGACGTGCAGGTTGGCGACTCGATCCGGCAAGGCCAGGTGATCGGCGCGGTCGGCATGACGGGACGCGCAACAGGTCCGCATCTGCATTGGGGCATGAACTGGTTCGCTGTACGGCTGGATCCTCTATTGCTGCTGCCGCGTCCGAAGTGAATCAGGTCGAGCGCGGACTCGGCGGGCGCGATGCAGCTGTCAGGTCAGCAACGAAACGTTGCGGTTCGCGCGCGGATCACGGCAGGGCGTCGCGGTCATCGAGCAACCGGTAACCGCCGGCATTCTTCGACGCGATCGCGACCGCATCATGCGGATGCAGGCTTTCGTGGTGAGCGGCGCGAACCCAGTAGTCGACGATGCGCCGGTCGCCGGCAAGCACCGCTTCGATGCGCCGCGCCGCATCCTCGCAGAACATCAGATTCTGGCCATTGGCGAGAGCGAACGCTTGCTCGTCTTCGCGCTTCACCGCTGTCTGTACGGGTGTCTGCAGTGCACGTTCGACAAGGTCGATGATGTCGGTGATCGGAAAATCGCCGTCGGATGGCGCGAGCTTCACTCGCACCTTCGCAGTGCTGCGCTGACTGTGGGGCGTCGCGACGATGCCCTGGGTGCTTCCGAGCCACGCAACAACCGCGGCATGGTCGAGCGGCGCCGATGCCGTGAAGTCCGCAACGAAACGTTCCTGGATCAACTGGCGAGCGAGCGCCGCCGATGCCGGGCACGTGCTCGAATACTGCACGTCCACGGCGAGCTCCACGTCAAATTCTGCGTCGTGCATCCGTGCAGTGATCTCGACCGGATACGACCGCCATCCACTGTGATCGCTCGCCAGTGCCGCGCGCCTGACGAGGTGATTGAAACGCACGCGCAGCAGCGCACGGCTTGATAGCTCGGCGTGGGTAGCGAGAAAATCGTGCAGCACGCGACCAAGCGTTGCGCACGTCAGCGGTTCGGATGTCAGATGACGGTCGAGCGCCAGATAGAGACGTGACATGTGGATGCCGCGGCGGTCGTCGCGATCGAGGTTGACGAACGCCGCGATCTTCGAACTGACGCGGTGCACCGCAGACGAATCCCCGGCGAACATGACCGGCATCTCGATTTCTTCCATGCCGACCCACGCAAGCGCACCCGCGCGGATCGCCTGCGCCTCGCTGGCGACATCAGGCATTGCTCGCCCGACGGCTGGCTCGGGGGATATCACGATGGGGCTGGAAAGACTGGAAAGAGAGGACATCGAAGCGGATCCGGACGTTGCAGGCACCGGTTTCAATGGGGTCGCGCGCATCCGGCTGCAATAGCGTAACAGCCTCGTCTGCGCGACAGCGCGTTCACGGGCGGGAACGCCGGGCCGCACGCCATGCGGCCCAAGAAGTCTGCAAGGGCAATCGGGTCAATGATTGGTTGACGGACTTCAGCGGATCAGCTGCACGCGCGGCACGACGCGCGCGCCACATGTCGGCCCGCGCACTGGCAGCGCCGAGGGGGCCACTGACCGCACGCGATGTTCCGGAGTATTCGCGACCAAGTGTGGCGAACCAGTCCCGCAGCGCCGCCGCCTGCACTGGCGACTCCCGCGAAAGATCTCCGCGCGCGAGCCGGTGGCGCGCAAGGAGGTCCAGCGGAATCGGCAATCGTCCATCGCGCAGCGTATCGCCGAGCGCTGCGGTTTCGCGTATCGAACGCGCGAGGGAGCGAACACGGGTCATTGCCGACGCGTCGACCGACGGAAACAAGATGGATTCGGTCGCGCACAGCGGCCGGTAAAGCGCACCGTACGCGTCGAGGAGTGCGGCGGGATCGGCTGCCGGTTCGGCATCGCGCTGACCCAGTGCACCGACAATGACTTCATGCCAGCGAGCGAGTGGAATGTCGGAAAATCGGGGATGCACGGCCAGCGTCTGGGTCAGTGGATGCCGTGCCTCGCGGTTCGCCGCGCGCGCGAATTCCTCGGCCCACCATTGCAATTTAATGGCAGCCGGTTCGGCTTCGCGGATGCCGAACGCGGTGTATTCGAGTTCGAACGCAAGGCAGGCGAATGCGCCGTGTGCACGGCGTTCGACAGCAGCAAGAAAGGTCAGGCCAAGACGGAATTCCGGCGTCGAGTCCGACCATTTGGCCTCGAAGCTCGCCAGCGGCGTGGTTTCGCCGACGACGTTCACGTCAGGCAATTCCGAACAGCGCGATGAGGTCGGATGGAGTGTCGACCGCGGCATCCGCGTGCCAGGCGTGCGGATCGCCTCCGTCGAGATAGCCCCAGCCGGCGGCAATCGAGTAGAGGCCGGCGGCTCGCCCAGCCTGCACGTCGCGTACATCGTCGCCGATCATCACCGCGAACGCCGGTTCCACGCCGGCTGTCTCGCAAGCAAGCAGCACCGGTGCCGGATCGGGTTTGCGCACCGGCAGGCAATCGCCGGTGACGAGCACCGCATTGCCACGAAGCAACGGCATCTGCTCGACCATCGGTCGCGCCAGCCAGCCGGGCTTGTTCGTGACGATGCCCCAGGGGATTGCGCGGGCTTCGAGTCGCGACAGAAGCTCCGCGATGCCGTCGTACGGGCGCGTATGCACCGTCATGCTGACCGAATACAGGTCGAGGAAGCGCGGCAGCCACTGGTCGATCATCGCGTCATCCGCGCCGGCGAGCCCTTCACGCAGCATCGCGCGACCACCGGCAGACACCACCTTGCGCACCGCATCGGCATTCGGCGGCGGCGCACCGAGCTCCGCGCACAGTGCCTGCACCGCGGCGATCAAGTCGGGGGCCGAATCGACCAGCGTGCCATCGAGATCGAAGAAGACCGCACGCGGCGGCACCTTCATCGTGTCGGCCGTGTCGCGCACGCGAGATAGTTGACCGCGACGCTGCGGGTCAGCGATGCGTGGCGCGTAAACGGGTTGTACGCAATGCCGGAGAGATCATCGAGAGCGAGACCTGCGGCGCGCAGATCGGTCGCGATCTCGCTGGGCTTGAGGAACTGTGCGTAGTGATGCGTGCCGCGCGGCAGCAGGCGAAGCACATGCTCGGCGCCGAGAATCGCCGCACCGAACGCAAGCGGCGTGCGATTGAGGGTGGACAGGAAGAGTTTGCCGCCCGGTTTCAGCAAGACGGCGCACGCGCGAATCACGCTCGCCGGATCGGGGACGTGCTCGAGCATTTCCATGCAGGTCACCACATCGAATGCGGCGGGCATTTCATCGGCCAGCGCTTCCACGCTCGTTTCGCGATAGTCGACTTCAAGCTTGCTCTCGAACAAATGAAGGCGCGCGACTTCGAGCACCGCGGGTGCAAGGTCGATCGCGGTGACCTGAGCCCCGACGCGCGCAATGGCTTCGCTCAGCAGGCCGCCGCCACATCCGACATCGAGCGCTTTTGCGCCCTGCAACGTGCAACGCGCGGCGATGTAGCCGAGGCGCACCGGATTGAGATCGTGCAATGGGCGCGACTCGCCGTCCGCATCCCACCAGCGCGACGCCAGGCGATCGAATTTGGCGGTTTCCGCCACACTGACATTGGCCGTATCGGCAATCATTTCACTCACCATCCAGGTCGGTTGGGGACGCCCACACATTCCTACCCTGATTCGGCTCGTACACCCCGACGCAACGAGACAGGAGTGGCAGGGCGGCGCAGTTCTGCATCTCCCACGACGCTATGCGGAGCCTGAAATCCGCTCACGCCAACGCCGCGCCTTGGCGCGGATCTCGCTGATGTCCAGATCGACGAGAACGCGTTCCCGCAGCTTGCGCTGCCCGGCGATCCACACGTCGCTGACCTGGTGTCGACCGACCGCGTAAACGAGCTGCGAGATGACGTTGTAGATCGGCTGCGTCTCGATGTCGTCGAGGCGCACCGCGACAACGTCGGCCTGCTTGCCCACCTCGATCGACCCGATGCGCTCGCTCCAGCCCATCGCGCGCGCGCCACCGAGCGTGGCGGCGTCGAGCGCACTGGCCGCATCGAGCGCGCGGGCGTCCTCTGCAACCGCCTTGGCAAGCAGCGCAGCAGTGCGCATCTCGCCAAACATGTCGAGATCATTGTTGCTGGCGCAGCCGTCGGTGCCGATTGCAAGGGTGACTCCCGCTCGGCGCAGCTTTTCCGCGGGACAGAATCCGGACGCGAGTTTCAGGTTCGACTCCGGACAATGCACGACCGCAACGCCCGCCTCCGCGCACGCCGCGATCTCGGCATCGGTGAGCTGGGTCATGTGGATCGCGATCAGATGATCATTGACGATCCCGAGTGCCTGCATGCGCGCGAACGGACGCGCGCCATATGTCCCACGTGCCTCTTCGATCTCGTGCGCGGTTTCGTGCAGATGCAGGTGGACCGGCAGGTCGAGCTGGTCGGACAGCATGCGGATCCGTTCGAAACTCTCGTCCGACACGGTGTACGGCGCATGCGGCGCGAAACTCGTACCCAGGAGTGGTTCGTCACGGAATTCGTCGTGGACCGCAAGGCCCTTGTCGAAATATTCGTCGCGGCCCGACGCCCAGGCGCTCGGAAATTCGATCACCGGCAGTCCGATCATCGCGCGGAAGCCAAGCCGCCGATAGGTCGCGGCCTGCACGTCCGGAAAGAAGTAGTTCTCGTTGCAACAGGTGGTGCCACCGCGCAGCATTTCCGCCACCGCGAGTTCGATGCCGTCGCGGACGAATTCCGGCCCGATCGCCTTGGCTTCGGCAGGCCAGATGTGCTCCTTCAACCAGCTCATCAATGGAAGATCATCCGCCAGCCCGCGCATCAACGTCATCGGATTGTGGGTGTGCGCGTTGACGAGTCCGGGAATCAGCGCGTGCTCGGAAAGCACCACATGGTCACGCGGCGCGAATCGGGCACGCGCATCGGCTGCCGGCAAAATATCTACGATCCTGTCAGCATCGATCGCGATCGCGTGATGTTCGAGCACGACCCCGTGCGGCTGGACCGGGACGAGCCAGCGGGGTTCGATCAGGAGGTCGATGGACTGCATGGGAGGAAGAAGGGAGGTCGAAGGCTGGGAGAAGACTGGCAGCTTGCACCTGTATGCATGGAAAGCGAATCAATCGACGGATGGCGAAAAGCCTTCACCACCCACCGAGGTTCACTTCACCCGCGACATGTATTCGCCCGAGCGCGTGTCCACCTTGATCTTTTCGTTCTGGCCGACAAACAGCGGCACCCGCACCACCGCACCGGTTTCGAGTTTGGCCGGCTTGCCGCCGCCGCCCGAGGTGTCGCCACGGACGCCCGGGTCGGTCTCGACAATTTCCAGTTCCACGAAGATCGGCGCGGTGACGATCAGCGGAGCACCGTTCCACAAGGTCATGATGCACACCTCGTTGCCTTTGAGCCACGGCGCGGCGTCGGTCATTGCGCCCTTGTCGGCTGCGACCTGGTCATGCGTGACCGGGTCCATGAAATGCCAGAACTCGCCGTCGGAATAGAGGAACTCCATGTCCGTGTCGATCACGTCGGCCGCCTCGAGGATGTCGGTCGATTTCATCGTGACTTCCTGCGTGCGTCCGTTCTTGAGGTTGCGGAACTTCACCCGCGTGAACGACTGGCCCTTGCCGGGCTTGACGTATTCGGTGTCGGTGATCGTGCACGGATGGCCATCGACGATGATCTTCTGGCCGTTCTTGACGTCGTTCATGCCATAGCTGGCCATCTGAAGCTCCCGTTTTCCTTGAGTGCGCAATGCGGCCACGCATGGCCGCCGATGTGAGGGGACCGTCACCAATTGTCAAAAAGCCGCTCGATGAAAGCGGCTAGAATGGCGGGTTCCTGCGGTCGAACGAGTCCAACCTGGTCCGCAATGATACCCGCTAACCGCATTCCGGCGCAGCCCGTTCGCTGGCAGCAGCTGTGGCGCGACGCAGTCACCGACCCGCACGAACTGCTGCGTCTGCTCGACCTGTCGTCCCACGCAAATGCCCTGCTTCCGCAGACGGACACGGGCTTCCCGCTTCGCGTTCCGCGCGGATTCGTCGCCCGCATGCGCCCCGGCGACCCGAACGACCCGCTGCTGCGACAGGTCCTTCCACTGGCTTCCGAACTCGATCCCGTCGACGGCTTTGCGCTCGACGCGGTGGGTGACATGGAGGCGCGCGCGGCAAACGGCGTGCTGCACAAGTACAGCGGTCGCGCGCTGCTCATTGCGACCGGCTCGTGTGCGATCCATTGCCGCTATTGTTTCCGCCGACATTTCCCGTATGCCGCCGATACCGCCGCGGCTGACCGTTGGCGCGAAGCGATCGACCATGTGCGCGGCGACGGCTCGATCAGCGAGGTGATTCTCTCGGGTGGAGATCCCCTGTCGTTGTCGACTCCGAAGCTGGCCGAGCTCACTCAGGCGCTGGCGACGATCCCTCACGTCCGTCGGATCCGCATCCACACGCGCCTGCCAGTCGTATTGTCGGAGCGCATCGACCAGGAATTCCTCGACTGGCTCGACGCACTCCCCTTCCAGCGCGTGGTGGTGCTGCATGCCAATCATCCGAACGAGATCGACGGCTCCGTCGTGGCGGCAGGGCGCGCGTTGGGCGATGCGGGCGCCACCGTGCTGAACCAGAGCGTGCTGCTGGCGGGCGTGAACGACGATGCGTCCACGCTGACAGACCTGTCCGAGCGCCTGTTCGATGCCGGCGTGCTCCCCTATTACTTGCATCAGCTCGATCGGGTCGCAGGCGCCGCTCATTTCGCGGTTGAAGACAGCGTTGCGCTCGCGCTCGTCGATGCGCTGCGCGCGCTCCTGCCCGGATATCTTGTCCCGCGCCTTGTTCGTGAGGTCGCCGGCGCTCCATCCAAGCGTCCAGTGCAGGCAACCGCCTCGTGAACGATGGAAATGCAGGGGCGAATCCGGTACATATCCATTGCCTTCCAAGCCTCGAACGACGCTCGCAACGCGTTCGTGGCCGCCTGATGGCTGATTACGATCCAGCATCGAACGTCGAACGGACGCTCCCGCGATGGAACGCGCAACGATATGCCGGCCGTTCCAACCGCATCCAACCCTGACCCCTGACCCCGATGACCCGAGCCGACAACATCATCAAGCTTCTCCTGATCGACGATTCAGCTGAGGACGCCGAACAGACGATCAGCATTCTCCGCAATGGCGGAATCGCCGTGCGCCCCTCACGTGCGACCAATGAAGCGGAGCTGGAGACGGCGCTGGAGCAGCAGACGCCGGATGTCATCCTCGCGCACATTGCGAGCAAGGAGCTGAAGCTGCCGCAGATCCGCGACGCGGCCGCGCGCGGTGGACGCGATATCGCGCTGATCGCCAGCGGGCGCGGCATGACCGACGACGCCATCGTGACCGCCTTTCGCGACGGTGCACGCGCACTCGCGCTGCGCGGCTCGCACGAACATCTGCAAATGGTTGTGCGGCGGGAATTCGACGCGTTGACGATGCGTCGCAGCGTGCGTCGACTCGAGGCGAATCTGCGTGAATCCGAACGCCGCTGCGACGCGCTGCTCGATTCATCGCGCGACCCGATCGCCTTCGTGCACGAGGGTATGCATGTTCGCGCGAACAAGGCGTACCTGGACATGTTTGGCTACGACGATTTCGAAGACGTCGAAGGCGTCTCGATTCTCGACATGATCGCGCCGAACGATGCAGACGACTTCAAGGCGTTGCTGAAGCGTCTTTCAAAGGGCGACAAACCGCCACAACGGCTGAACCTGAAGGCCAAGCGAAGCGACGAGACCACATTCGACGCCACGATGGAATTCAGTGAAGCGAGCTATGAGGGCGAACCGTGCCAGCAGATCACGTTCCGACTCCAGGCAGTCGACGCAAACATGGCGCAGGAGCTGGACGCGCTGAGGTCGAAGGATCTCGTCACGGACCTGTTCAACCGCCAGCACATGATGACCCTGATCCAGCAAGGCGTCGATGCGGTTGCCAACGGCAAGGGCGACCAGGCTCTGCTGCTGATCGAACCGGACGATTTCCGCAAGGTCCTCGACGCCGTCGGCCTTGGCAACACGGACGTCATCCTCGGCGATCTGGCCAACGTGCTGCGCAAACATCTTCGTGACACCGATGTCGCCGGACGGATCGGCGAACACACCTTTGCAGCGCTGATCGGCGAGCGGGGCGCCGACGAAACGAAGCAGTTGGCGGAAAAACTGCGCAACGCGTTCAGCGAACGCATCTTCGAGATCGGCAAGCAATCGATCAGCCTGACGGTGAGCATGGGCGGCGTGCTGATCGGCGAGAAGAATGCGAACGCGGCGACGGTGCTGAATCTCGCGACCAGCGCATTGCGCGGCGCCCAGGGCGAAGGCGGCAATCGTGTGCGGATCGTCGATCCGGCCGAAGAGGACAAGGCTGCCGCGGAAGCGAATCGCCACTGGATCTCGCTGATCGACAAGGCGTTGGCGAACAACGGGTTCGTCCTCTACTACCAGCCGATCATCAGCCTGCACGGCGCCGAAGGCGATTTCTACGAGATCCTTCTGCGCATGAGCGGTCCGAAGGGCGAGATTCCACCGGGCCAGTTTCTCGGCATCGCCGAACGCGAAGGCCGCTTGCCTGCGATTGACCGCTGGGTCATCGCCAATGCGGTCCGCGCGATTGCGGAGCGCGAACGCGCCGGCCACCGCACCACGTTCTTCATCAAGTTGACCGCGCAGTCGCTGGAAGACCAGACGCTCCTGCCGTGGATCGCCCAGCAGCTGAAGACGTCGCGTCAGCGCGGTGATTCGCTGGTATTCGAGATGCCCGAAAGCAAGGTCGTGACGAGCCTCAAACAGGCTCGCGCCTTCGCGAAAGGCCTCGAACAGATCCACTGTGGCTTCGCGCTGGAACAGTTCGGCTCCGGCCTCAATTCATTCCAGCTGCTCAAGCACATTCCAGCGCACTATCTGAAGATCGACCGCAATTTCATGGCAGACCTTCCGAAGCAGAAGGAAAACCAGGACAGGATCAAGGACATCTGCGAGCAGGCGCACCATGCCGGCAAGCTCACCGTTGCCGAGTTCGTCGAGGACGCGGCGAGCATGTCGATCCTGTTCAGTTGCGGTGTCAACTTCGTGCAGGGCAATTTTCTGCAGGAGCCCGAGAAAATCCTCATTCAAGGCTGACGCTGACGCCGGGCGCAATCTGCGCCTGGCGTCTGACGATCACGCAGCGCCAGCACGCAGCGCTGCAATGCGTTCTTCGAGTGGCGGGTGGCTGGCCGTCAACCGGCCGAGTCCGCCGCCGTCGGAGATGCCGAACGCCTGGATTGCCTTTGGCAGATCTGCCTGAGCACCCTGATTCCCGGCGAGGCGCTGCAACGCAGAGATCATGTTGTCGCGACCTGCGAGACGTGCGCCACCGGCATCCGCACGAAATTCACGGCGCCGGGAGAACCACATCACGATCAGCGACGCAAGGAATCCCAGCGCAACCTGCAGCACCATCACGATAATGAAATAGAAGAATCCGCCGCTATTGCTTTCGCTGTTGCGGTTGCCGCTAAGCGCATTGTCGACCAGCGTGCCGATGATGCGTGCAAAGAAAATGACGAAGGTGTTGAGCACGCCCTGTATCAGGCCCATCGTGACCATGTCGCCGTTTGCAACGTGCGAGATCTCGTGGCCGAGCACCGCCTGGACCTGGTTGCGATCCATGCTTTGCAGCAGCCCGGTGCTGACCGCGACCAGCGCATTGTTCCGGCTCATGCCTGTCGCGAACGCGTTCATGTCGGCCGCCTCGTAGACCGCGACCTCCGGCATGCCGATACCGGCCTTCTGCGCTTCCGCACGCACGGTATCGAGCAACCAGCGTTCCGATTCGTTGCGCGGTTCCGTGATCACCTGCGCGCCGGTGGTGCGCTTGGCAACCCACTTCGAGATTGCGAGCGAAATGAATGAACCGCCCATGCCGAAGACCGCAGCCATGAGCAACAGGCTGGAGTAGTTGCCGAGCCGTACGTGGAAGACACCCTGCACGATGAACAGGATGACATTGACAAGCAGCAGCACCGCGATATTGGTGCCGACGAACAGCATGACGCGCATCATGGCGTTTGACTCCGTCGAGCGTGCGAGATGCACATCCGATGATAATGTGGCGCGCCTCCACTGAACTCAAGCACTCGCGCGGCAAGCCGACGGCGTCGCGCGACCATTCGAACAGGCATTCATTCCCTTGCCATGCATCGCGGACGCTTCGCCCCCTCGCCGACTGGTCCGCTGCATTTCGGCTCGCTCGTCGCAGCGGTGGGAAGCTGGCTTTTCGCCCGGTCTGGCGGCGGTGAGTGGCTCGTCCGGATGGAAGATCTCGATCGCAAACGCGAAGTGCCCGGAGCGGCGGCAGACATCCTTTCGACGCTGACTGCGTTCGGACTCGAGTCCGACCGTGAAGTGGTGGTGCAGAGCGCGCGGACCACTCATTACGCACGTGCCTTGCGAACGCTGGACCTGGCGGGACATGTCTATCGCTGTTGGTGCAGCCGTAGCGATCTCGACCCGTTCAAAGGCATCCATCCCGCGCAATGTCCTTCGTCCCCGGGCGCGAGGACGCCGGCGTGGCGCGTGCGTGTCGGCACAGAAATTGAGCAGTTCAATGATGCCATCCAGGCGCGATTGACGCAGGATCTGGCGCGCGAGGTCGGCGACTTCGTCGTCTGGCGCGCGGACGGCGTCTGCGCGTACCAGCTTGCGGTGGTCGTCGACGACGACGCCCAAGGCATCACGCAGGTTGTGCGCGGCGCGGACCTTCTCGACTCGACGCCGCGGCAGCGGCTGCTACTGCGCATGCTCGGCATGGCATCGCCCACCTATGTGCACCTCCCGGTCGTGCTCGGAGACGATGGCCGCAAACTGAGCAAGGTGGACCGCGCCACGCCTGTCGATGCCTCGAACCCCCTCCCCGCGCTCCGCGCGGCGCTGCGGTTCCTCGGACAGGAACCTCCGGCGGGTGGTGATGCGCGCACGCTGTTGTCGGCGGCCGTCGCGGCTTTCGACCCTGCGCTCATTCCGCGCAGTGCGACGATTCCTCTGCGCTATGCGGCGACGCAGAAGGATCTTTGACCGGGCGGCGGGCACAATCGCCAGACGCCCGATCTTTCCCGCAAACGAATCGACAACGAGGAGCACACCCATGACGGCACGCATCGCCCTGATCACCGGCGGCACCGGCGGCATTGGCACGGCCATTTGCCGGCATCTTGCAACGATCGGCCACAAGGTCGCGACGAATTACCGCGACGAGGCGAAGGCCACCGCGTGGCAGGAAGCCCAGCGCAAGGACGGATTCGACTTCGCATTGGCCTCCGGCGATGTCGCCGACGCCGATAGCGCCGAAGCCATGGTGCGCGAGGTCGAGCGCCAACTCGGACCCATCGATATCCTGATCAACAATGCCGGAATCACGCGCGACACCACGTTCCACAAGATGTCCGCCATCCAGTGGCAGGAAGTCATTGCGACGAATCTTGGTTCGTGTTTCAACGTGACGCGCCCGGTGATCGACGGCATGCGCGCCCGCAAGTGGGGACGGATCGTGCAGATCAGTTCGATCAATGGACAGAAAGGCCAGTACGGCCAGGCGAATTACGCCGCAGCGAAGGCCGGCATGCACGGCTTCACCATTTCACTCGCGCAGGAAAACGCCAAGTTCGGCATCACCGTCAACACGGTCTCGCCGGGATATGTTGGCACCGACATGGTGATGGCGGTGCCGGAGGACGTGCGCGCGAAGATCGTCGCGCAGATTCCAGTCGGTCGCCTCGGCGAACCCGACGAGATCGCGTATGCCGTCGCCTTCTTCGCCGCCGAACAGGCGCGCTGGATCACCGGCGCCAACCTTGCGATCAACGGCGGCCAGTACATGGGTTGGTGAATACCGCGCTTGTCCGATGCGCTCAGGCATCGGATGCGGCATTCACCAGGTGAGGCATGGATGCCGAACGGGCGGGTCCGCCAGGGACGGCCAGCCATGGATGGCGTGAGGAGCGCGCCATGGACGGCTGCTTGAATCAACGACGCGCGCGCTGATCCGATGCCCTCAGGCATCGGATGCGGCATTCACCAGGTGAGGCATGGATGCCGAACGGGTCGAGCGACCCGTCGGGGTCGATCGGAGGAGCCATGGATGGCGACTGGTGGCCGCTCCAAGGATGGCTTCCGGGTTCGACATGATGCGCGCGAGCGTCCGAACCTCGCGTCTCTCGGACGAAACTTCGCGCGGACGTCGGCCGCCGAACGTCGCGGGACGAGAAGCATCGCGGCTGAAGCCGCTTCTACGAGAACAATGGATTGCTGACAGAGCCGGGCAGTCGTTGGAGTCCTTTCCGCAGAAAAGGGTTACATCAGAGACGGCACTCATATTCACGCCTAGGCCGGAGTGCCAGTGGGCGCGTGAGGACTGGGCAGCGCGACCGAGCACCCACAAAAGCAGGGTGCCCCGCACCATCCCAAACTGGTGCGGCGCGTCACATTCTGCTAGCTTTGAGAGATGACTGAACTGCGAATCATCAAGAAATATCCCAACCGTCGGCTCTACGACACCGAGATTTCGAGCTACATCACGCTGGAGGAAGTCCGCCAGCTGGTGCTCGACAACGAGGAGTTCGAGGTGCGCGACGCGAAGAGCGGCGAGAACCTGACGCGCTCGGTCCTGCTCCAGATCATTTCGGAGTACGAGGATCGCGGCGAGCCGATGTTCACCACCAAGCTCCTCTCGCAGGTGATCCGCTTTTACGGGGATTCCCTGCAGGGTTTCATGGGTGGTTATCTGGAGCGCAGCCTGCAGATTTTCATGGATCAGCAGCAGCAGTTCCGCAGCTCCCTCAACACCGTGCTTGGACAGACTCCCTGGTCGATGTTGAACGGACTGACCGAGCGCAACATGGATCTGTGGAAGTCGCTGCAGCAGGGTTACCTGGCCGCGGCAGCCAACACGGTGCGCGACGGCACGGTCGATCCTGCCAAGCCGAAGAAAGAAACGAAGTCCTGACGCACTTCGGGTTGCCCCGATCCGAATGAAGGTGGATCAACCCGCCGCATCGCAACAAACTCGAACGAATCGCGATGCCGCAGCGCAGTAGTGCGCGGTCGCGTTGGGAGGGGCATCCATGAACAAGCGCATTGCAGTGGTCACGGGCGGAATCGGCGGACTTGGCACCGAAATCTGCCGATCGCTTGCCCGCTCAGGACGCAAGGTGATTGCCGCCGACCTCGGTACGCGAGTCGATCGCGTCGAATCGTTTCTCGCGGACATGCGCGAATCCGGTGACGACGTGGATTTCGAAGCACTCGACGTCTCGGACTTTCGCAATTGTGCCGACTTCTTTGGTCGCATCGAGAAGACCGGCGGCACGGTGTCGATTCTCGTCAACGCCGCAGGAATCACGCGCGACACGTCGCTGCGCAAGATGAGCCCGGAGCAGTGGGGCGATGTGCTGCGCGTGAATCTCGAAGGCGTGTTCAACGTGTGCCGCCATGTGGTCGATGGCATGACGAACCAGGGCTTTGGCCGGATCGTCAATATCTCGTCGGTCAATGGTCAGACCGGTCAGTTCGGCCAGACCAACTACTCCGCCGCCAAGGCAGGGATGCACGGGTTCACCATGGCGCTGGCGCGCGAAGTCGCGAAAAAAGGCGTCACCGTCAACAGCGTGTCGCCTGGCTATTGCGCCACCGCGCTGGTGATGGCCGTGCCGGAAGACATCCGCAACCAGATCATCGCGAACATTCCGGTCGGCCGCCTCGGTGAACCGCGCGAAATCGCACGGACGGTCGAGTTTCTCGCCGCCGACGACGCAGGCTTCATCACAGGTGCGAACATCCCGGTGAATGGCGGGTACTTCATGGATTTCTGATCGTCTCCCGCAGCGGAGTCGTCAGAAATCATAGCCGTCGATGTAGATGAAGTCTTCGGGTGTCCGCACGCAATCGTTGTACTCGTCGTTTGCGTCGGTCACCGACAGTAGCGCGCCCGATTCGATCACGTCGAAATCGGTGGGGCGGATGCCGAACAGCGAATGCGTGTCGAGGTCGATGTCGGAGTCAGCCCACTTGTGGGTGGTGAACGCGTCGGACTCGCCCGTCAGCGGGATGCCACCGCCGTCCGAGAGGAACATGCCGTATTTCTGCAGCGTTCGCAGAAGCACTCGAACCGATGGGTTGGTGCTGAAGGCGTTGACGTCGAACGTCGATTTGAGACGCAAGCGCGAGCCGTAGGGCACGGCGTTCGCATCGGTGTCGGACGTCGCCTTGGTCCCGTGCGACGATGGATGCACGTACTTGCGATAGGTCATCCGGTTGTTGCCGAGGATGAAGCGGATCGCGTGACCGAGGTCACCGTTCACCTGCGCAGCTGTCCAGACCTCATCGGCATTGAACAGCAGCGGCGCAATCGGAAAGCCCGCACCGTCAGCGCTGGTGCAGTGCTCGCCCCGACCATAACGCGGATAGGTCTTCGTGAGGTCCCAGCGCAGCGCGCAGATCGAATGCACGCCGGACGCACCCGCGGAATTGGTCAGGTACGCCTCGTGGAGGACATGCGTCGCATCGTTGACGACCAGCAAATGACAGTCGCTGTCATTCGTATCGCAGGTAAATGAGGGCGGATCGGTCCCTTCGATTCCTCCCGTCGCCGGCAGTGGAAACAGGGATCCCGGGGCGTCGCAATCGGGTGCGTAGTAATCGTCAGACCCCGGGAACGCGACGATCGGATGGGTTGGTGTCGACGCATTTGCGTGCAATACGAAAAACGACAGGTCGATCTGGAAGTCGAAGTCGCGCGTGTCACCCCAACCGTTGCTGGAGAACGCCGCGAGATGCGTCAGCATCTGCGCCGAGTTGGGGCGTGTCGCCAGTGTGCGCGCGTCGGTATTCCAGATCGCCGTCGGCTGCGTGAAGCGAGGCAGCGGCGCCGAGCCTGCAGCTGAAACAACGAGTATGCCGGCGGTGACGATCAAACTCGCCAGAGATGACCTGACTCGACTCATGGCGTAACTCCCCACGCTGCGACGCACCTGCCGATGCGTGAGGAGTGTGGGCTACCTGCGCGCCGTCCAACCGTGAACTACCACACGAGATCGGGCGGAATGTCATCCTCGGCATCCGCCTGAGGGTCGCACAGCAGCACCAGCGCATCAGCATCGATGGCCTGCGCCGACAGTGCAGTTTCGCGGGTGACCAACAGGTAGCGGCCTGCCAACTGCACCACCGCCAGCTCGCCTCCGTTGAGGCGGGGCAGCTGCTCCGGTGTCACGTAGATGCGGCGGATCTTGTTGGTGTGTGGGAAATGGCGGGGTAATTCGGCGGCCACATCGTTGAGCGCCTTTCCACCGAGCGCCGTTGCGAGCTTTTGCCTGCGTTCCTTGCGTTCACGCGAGCGCCGCTCGGCCTCGCGCTGTTCGCGTTCGCGTGCCTCGCGCTCGGTCTTGTCGCGCAACGCATACGCCTTTGCCAGATCGATGTCGGACCTGTCGCGTGCCACCGGCTGCGCGTCTGTCGCACCGCGCGATGGCGCCGACGGCGTCGACGGCCGGTTGTGTTGCGGACGCTGCTGCGGACGCGGCGGTCGCTGTGGCCCCGACGGGCGTTGCGGCGACGAGCGCTGTCGCTGCTGTTCCTGCGGTCGCCTTGGCGCCGGCTCGGGTTTGGACGGGGCGGCGAAGCCCGCTTTCATCAACTGGTCGCGCAGGGAATCGGACATGGCGGCACTGCAACGTGGGTCGGATCGATTCGGCCGCAAATCGCGGCCGGCCTCAGTAGTGCGGCGGCGGTGGCTCGTCGCCCGCGTCGTTGCCGAGTGTGCCACGCACCGCGACCAGCTCCGTACGCAACCGCTCCATCGCGTTGCGCAGGTCGTGCAGGTGGCGATCGTGTGAAGCAACCGCATCGCTCAGCGTGGTCATCGTATCGTCGACGAAGGCGATGCGCATCTCCAGTTCGGTCAGGCGCTCTTCGAGCGACATGGACATCGCGATCAGCCCGGAAGCTTCTCGATCAGGTGGCGACCGTGTCGCGCGCCGATCGCTCCCGCCGCTTCGCGCTGCGCCAGCGCGAGATCCGCGGCCGCCATCTCGCTGACGAGTTCGGCGAAGCTGGTCTTCGGCGTCCAGCCGAGACGTTCGCGCGCGAGGGTCGGGTCGCCGAGCAGCGTCTCGACTTCGGCCGGCCGGTAATACTGCGGATGGATGCGCACGACGACATCGCCGACATTCGCTTTCGCAGACGCGTTGTCGATGCTTGCGATGACCGCATGCTCGTCGGCTCCGGTACCGCGGAATTCGAGCTCGACGCCCATCTGCCGGGCGGAGAGGACGACGAATTCGCGAACCGAATGCTGGACCCCGGTGGCGATCACATAGTCCGCCGGCTCATCCTGCTGCAGCATCAGCCACTGCGCCTCGACGAAATCCCGTGCGTGACCCCAGTCGCGCTTCGCATCGAGGTTGCCGAGGTACAGGCAGTGCTGCAGCCCGCAGAACACGCGTGCGAGTCCGCGGGTGATCTTTCGGGTCACGAAGGTTTCGCCACGAATCGGTGATTCGTGGTTGAAGAGAATTCCGTTGCAGGCAAACATGCCGTACGCCTCACGGTAATTCACGCTGATCCAGTACGCGTAGAGCTTCGCAACGCCATAGGGCGAGCGAGGATGAAATGGCGTGGTCTCACTCTGCGGCGTTTCGCGCACGAGTCCGTACAGCTCGGACGTGGAGGCCTGGTAGAAACGACAGCGATCTCCCATCCCCAGGCTCCGCATCGCTTCAAGCACGCGCAACGTGCCGATTCCGTCTGCGTTGGCAGTGTATTCCGGCTCCTCGAACGACACCGCGACATGGCTTTGCGCGGCGAGGTTGTAGATCTCGTCCGGCTTGACCTGCTGAATCACCCGCAAGAGGCTCAGCGAATCGGTGAGATCGCCGTAATGCAGGCGAACTCCGACGCGACCTTCATCGAGTTCATGATAGAGATGATCGATACGCTCGCTGTTGAACGACGATGCCCGCCGCTTCAGTCCGTGGACTTCGTAGCCCTTCGCCAGCAGCAACTCTGCCAGATACGCACCATCCTGGCCGGTGATGCCGGTTATCAATGCTCGTTTGGTGCTCATGCGGCTCGTGAAGCTCCGGAAATTCGCGGGTTGACCGCCCCGTACAGCGTCAAAAGGGGCCGCGAATAATAACCGCGCGGGCACGCACGGTACAGCGTAGTGCCGTTTTCAGCCGCGGATCTCGAATTCGCCCCTGAAAATCGTATCGGTGGTCGCCGACGGCGCGCCCTGACGGATCCAGTCGAGCATCAGCGCCTGCTCTTCTTCCAGCAGCGGGTCCCGGTTGAGCGGCATGCGATGACCGACGCCCGGAATATCGCAATTGACCTTGAGAAACAGAAGACTCGCGAGCGGCTGATCCGGCATCACCCGGATGAAGGCAGCGTCCTGTGAACTGGGGATCCCGATCAAGTGCGACCACGATCCCCCGGCACTCAGGTCGAGTCCGGCCGGCGGGTCCTTTCCTTCATGGCATTCGATGCAATGGTTGTCGAAGACGCCCTGAATGGCCGACTGGAAATCGATCGTGAACTGGATCGGGATCGCATCGAGATTGGTGCATCCGTCCGCCAGCGGCCCTGCGCCAACGCTGACGGGCATTGCCGCGCGTGCGACGAGACACACGGCAGCCGAAGCAAGTTGTCTGGACAACCGGCGAATCCGCATCACCCCATGAAGCCGAGATTCCGGAACGATGCGTTGAAGTTCGCGAGGTTCGGGAAGATCGCAGCGAGATCGGTGGCCGACGTGACACCCAGCCAGCGCGCAAGCGTTGCCGCGTACTGATCGACGCCGATGCCGGGAATGAACTGGCCGCGCGAGAAATTGCCGGCATTGTTGAGGCTCTGGTTCGGGAATCCGGTGATGGTTCCACCGCCGTCGAAATAGAGTCGGCCACCCTGCACCGCTCCACCGGTGACCATCTGGATACCGCCCCAACCGTGATCGGACCCGTTGCCGTTGGACGACAGCGTGCGACCAAATTCACTCATTGTGAAGGTCGAGACCTCGTTGAATGCACCAATCTCGCTCATCGCGTCCGAGAACGACTTGATCGCCTGGGAGACCTTGGTCAGCATTGCCGCATGCGCACTGGTGCCTGCGCCCATCAAGTCGGAATGCATGTCGAAGCTGCCGAGGCGGACATAGTAGATCTGCCGCGCGGCATAGTTGTTGGCCCGCGAAAGCTTGATCATCCGCGCGACGGTCAGAAGCTGGCTGGCAAGGGAGTTGTTGGCCGGAAACGTCGTCGACACCTGGCCGCCCGCACTGCCGAGCCCGCTGTAGAGCAGCGAGAACAATTCGCGCCCGCGCGAGAAGGTCTTCGCGTATTCGCTGGCGAACATCCCCTGATACGTATCCTGCAGCAACAGGTTCAACGCGACGTCGCGTTGGCCCGATGAACCCGTGCACCCGGTCGGGTTGCACACGCCCGACAACTGGGACAGCGGATTGGATGTGCCGCTCGACGACGACGACATCTTGTACGGAAACAACTGGGTCCCGACTTCGAACTTGTTGCTTCCGGAAATCGAGATGCAGGGCGAAAGGACCTGGTTCCCGCCGGCGGGGAACTGCGGTACCAGCCTTGCCATCGACGAGCCGCCCCAACCGTAGCGGTTTTCCGCGGAAGTGCCGATATGCCAGAGGTTTTCCTGATCGCTGTGCGAATAGAGCTGCGGAGGACGGTTGGCCGAGCTGGCGTTGTATTCGTCCTTGGTGATCGGTCTCTTCAGCGTGCCCATGTTGCCGACGAAGGTCGCGTGGCCCGCGGTATAGAGATTCTTGATGTCCACCATGCCCGGATGCACAAAGTACTGCTGCGAGCTTTCCGAGTCGGTGATCACCTGGTTGCCGATCTGCGCCGCCGTGGTCGGGCGTGCGAGGCCGAGGCCATTCGGATTGGCGTTGCCGTCGTAGACGCCGCCGCGTGACGCAGCATAGGTATCGAAACGCGACTGATCGTACGGAACCAGCATGTTCCACGAATCATTTCCGCCGGCGAGGTAGATGCAGACGAGCGCCTTGTATCCACTGACCGCCTCGGGCGATGTTCCAGCGGCGAGCGCGCTGCCCATCATGCGCAGCTGCGGAACCATCGCGGCGACTCCGCCGCTGGCCGCCGCGCATGCGAGGTGTCGGAGAAAGTCGCGACGACTGTGACGATCGATCGACATGGACATGTTCCTCAGCGCTGCGCTGCGAATTCGGGTGAAAGGGAAATCAGGTAGATGAGCGACCACGCCTTTTCCTGCGGCGACGCGCCACTCATGAACTGCACCATGTTGATCAGGGTCGACCGCATGGTCGGACTCATCGTGCCGTACATCATTCGCGCGTTTGCCAGATCGACCATCGCCGAGGGCGTTGCGACCAGCGCGACCAGAGGAGCCAGATCCAGCAGCGGCCGATCGGTCGGCAGTGTCTGATTGTCCGGCGGCAGGTTCATGCCGACATAGGCCTTGCGCGTGTAGCTGTAGAACACGTTGCCGGTTGTATAGGCCGTGGTTTCGTTGTGGATCTGGAGCTCCGGTGAATAGAGATCCTGGTCGGCAAACGGACCGGGCTGCTGATAGTCGGGCTCGTAGAAATTGAAGACCGTCGGTGCGCCGAGCGGCTTCTGCCCGGTACTGGAAAGAAACGAGATGCCCGCGGACATGATCACTTCACCATACGCATTCGCGGCAGGTGCCCGGGCGCCCCATGCACGCCACAATGCGGTAATGCGCAGCAGCGGCTCCCGCAGTTTTCCGGCGGACGCATCGACGGGCGCGGCGCGCGCTTCCGGATCGAGCAGGATCGCCTTGAGGACACTTCCGAGATCGCCGCGCTCGTGCGCCGGCGTTCCATTATCTTCGAAGACAGTCGCAACCCGCTCGATGTACTCGGGCGACGGATTGCTGGTGACGAATCTCTGAATCAGCTGACGCGAAACGAACGGCGCGACATTGACATGCCCGGCAATGATGTCGAGTTCGTCGGAGACATCGTCGGCGCACGACTGACCCGCGGGAATCGTGAGTCCGCCCAGCACGGTCTTCGCCGTCGCTGTCGTGCCGTCGTCACCGGTGAGGTCATGGCGCATGTTGCTGCTGGTCGATGCGAACAACTCGGTACCCCAACACGCCATCGGGTTGTAGGTCCCCGCGTTGGTCACCGCGCCGCCATAGAAATTGGCAGGGTTGGTCGGCGCATCGCTGTAGGTTAAACCGGTGAACACCTTTGCGGTGTGCGTGATGGTGGTCTGGTCATAGGTCGCGACCGGATTGCCCGCCTGCAGGACCGGCGATGCATCCATGTTGAGCTGGACCAGCCCGACCGAGAACAGCTGCATGATTTCGCGCGCGTAGTTTTCGTCAGGCTGCGTCGTCGTGCCCGGTTTCTGGTTGCGAAAGTGGCTGAGGAACTTGCCCATGCTCGGGTTGTAGGTGACGTCGGTGAGCAGCGTGCGATACGGTTTGAACGCATCGTGGCCCAGCACGTCGGCGTACTCCGCCATGGGAATGTAGTTGTTCGAGATCGCGCTGCCCTGATCGGAAATCACGAAGATCTCGCTGAGTGCGAATGCCATCCGCTGACGCAGCTGGTCGTCCGCGTAAGCCGCGATCCAGAACCATCGATCGACGCGGTGGTTCTGGCTGACGTTCTGCCCAGCCGCTGTACGTGCGGCGACCACCGACTCTACAAACGGACGCACCAGCGTGGTTCGTGCGGCGAGCTGCTGGTCGATCCACTCGTTGTATCCGATGCCGCGCAAGCGCGCGATCTCCGACGGGGTCGGCCCGAAACTGGCCTGGGTCAGGAACCGGGCTGCCTCCGCGTCCGAGCCTGGGGCATCGACCGGAATGTCGAATCCGCTGGCGAAGAGATGCTCGTAGAGTCGTGCGCTGGCGCTGCCGACGAAGGACAGGCTTCCCAGTGAAACGAAGCAAAGCAATGCATGCCGTGCGCGCATGTTTCAGTCCCCGACAATCGATACGCGAGTGTAGGGACGCACTCTGACATGGATTGTGACGCCCGGCTCACCTGCAGTACACAAATCCAGACCGCTGCATCGACTCTGCCGGTCAGAGATTGAATTTCAGGATCTGGCGGGTGTCACGACGCTGCGCCCGCGACCAATGCCGTAGTAGGCGAGACCCGCTTCTTCCACCGCCTGCGGATCGAAGATGTTGCGCCCGTCGAACAGCACGGGGGTTTTGAGCAGCGTGCGGATCTTCTCGAAATCGGGGCTACGAAAAGCTTTCCACTCGGTCACGATGACCAGCGCATCGGCACCTTCGAGCGCACTGTATTGCTGATCGCACAACACCAGATCCTGACGCTCGCCGTAAAGATGCGCCGTTTCCGCGCGCGCCTCCGGATCGTAAGCGCGCACCGCAGCACCGGCCGCCCACAATTGTTCCAGCAGGGTCCGGCTCGGCGCTTCACGCATGTCATCCGTGTTCGGCTTGAAGGCGAGACCCCAGACCGCGATCGTTCGACCGCGCAGCGACCCTGCGAAATGGCGTTCGAGCAGCTGGAACAAACGCTTCTTCTGCGCCGCGTTCACCGCTTCCACCGCACTCAGCAGCCGCGGCTCGTAGTCATGTGCCCGGGCCGTATGCTCAAGAGCTTTGACATCCTTGGGGAAACACGAGCCACCATACCCAGCGCCTGGGTAGATGAAGTGGTAGCCGATGCGCGGGTCGGAACCGATTCCGCGCCGGACCTGTTCGACATCGGCCCCCACCTGTTCGGCGATGTTCGCGATCTCGTTCATGAAGCTGATCTTCGTGGCAAGCATCGCGTTCGCGGCGTATTTCGTGAGCTCGGCCGACCGGACATCCATCAGCACGATCCGCTCGTGGTTGCGATTGAATGGCGCATACAGTGCCTTCAATACCTCGATGGCGCGTGCACTGTCGGCGCCGACCACGATCCGATCCGGACGCAGGCAGTCCTGCACCGCATCACCCTCTTTCAGGAATTCGGGATTGGACACCACGTCGAACGAAACTTCGCTGCCGCGCAATGCGAGTTCACCCGCGATCGCCTGCTTCACCGCATCGGCCGTGCCCACGGGAACGGTGGACTTGTTGACCACCACCGCGTAGCGCGTGAGCAGCTGCCCAACGGTGCGAGCGACGGTGAGCACGTGCGACAGATCGGCGCTGCCGTCTTCGTCGGGCGGCGTGCCGACGGCGATGAAGACGATCTGCGCGTGGGCGACGGCGACCGCAGCGTCTGTGGTGAACTTGAGGTAGCCGCTGCTGTGATTGGCTCGGACAAGGGGCTCGAGTCCGGGCTCGAAGATCGGGATCTCGCCGCGTTCAAGGCGGGCGATCTTGGCGGCGTCGACGTCGACGCACATCACATCGTTACCGACCTCGGCCAGGCACGCACCGGTTACAAGGCCGACATAACCGGTTCCGAAAATGGTCACGCGCATGCCGAAGTTCCTCGTGGACCGTCGCGATTTCCCGCGACACCCCTGAAAATGACTGCTGCGGGTTCCGCACATCGGCCACCCACGGCAAAAACAAGAAAGGCGCGCCGGTTCACGGCGCGCCTTTCAGGCAATGATCAGACCGCTTACTTCTTGTCCGCTGCCTTCATGGCCGGCTTGGCAACGGGCTTCGCACCCGGCTTCGCCTCCATCGCAGCCGGCTTGTCACCCGGCTTCTCGATGTCGAGCAATTCGACTTCGAAGATCAGCGTTGCATTCGGGCCAATCGGGCCGGGACCGTTCTCACCGTAAGCGAGATCCGCCGGGATGAAGAACTTGTACTTCGAGCCGACAGACATCAGCTGCATACCCTCGGTCCAGCCCTTGATCACTCCGTTGAGCGGGAACGTAGCGGGCTGGTTGCGATCGTACGAGCTGTCGAACTTGGTGCCGTCGATCTTGGTGCCGAGGTAGTTCACCTTGACGGTGTCGGTCGCCTTCGGCTTCGCGCCGGTGCCTTCCTTCTCCACCATGTACTGCAAGCCCGAGGCAGTCGTCTTCACGCCCGGCTTCGACTTGTTCGCGGCGATGAAGTCCGCGCCTTCCTTCTTGTTCTTGTCCGCGGCGACTTTCTGCTCGGCAACTTTCTTGCCCTGCATCTGCTGCATGAACGATTGGCGGACGGCCAGGGCTTCCTCGGCGGTCAACGCGGTCTTTTCGCCCTTGAGGGTTGCTTCAAGCGCCTGCTCGACGACCTTGATGTCGATGTCGTCCTTGATCTGTGTGAGACCGCGGCCGATGTCCATGCCAACCATGGTGCTGACCTTGTTCTTGTCGATCGGCACATTGGCAACCGCGGGCTTCTCTGCACCGGCAGCTGCGGGCGGCGCATCGGCGGCCATTGCGCCGACTGCGAAACTGGCCGCGAACGCGGCAACAAGGCTCTTCTGCACGAAACGCGTCATGTCTACTCCTGGAGGATTTTTCGAATGAGTTGCCTTCTGGACGCCATCGGCGTGACCAGACGGCCGCTGGGGCCGACCCTGCCAACTCGCGGGCGGTCGAGCGGGGCCGCGTATTGTGGACGGGGCGCAAAGCGTTGGCAAACGCCAGTTGGCACGCCCTACACTTGCCACATGCTCCGCTTTGACAACATTCTCCTGCGTCGTGGTTCCCGACTTTTGCTGAACGGCGCGAGTTTTCTCGTTCATCCGGGTTGGCGAGTCGGGCTCACCGGCCGTAACGGCAGCGGCAAAAGCAGCTTGCTCGCACTGATCGGCGGGGAGTTGGGCGCCGATGCCGGCGATTTCAGCCGTCCACGCGACTGGACGCTTGCGCATGTCCGTCAGCAAGCCGAGGCCTACTCCCACTCGGCGCTCGACCATGCACTCGATGGAGACCGCGAATTTCGAGGCGTCGAACGCGAATTGGCAGAGGCGGAAGCCTCCCACGATGTTGCGCGCCTTGCAGCGCTCCACGAGCGGATGCACGCGATCGGCGGCTACTCCGCCCGCGCTCGCGCGGGTGAATTGCTGCACGGACTCGGATTCGGATCCGCCGACGAAACGCGCGCGGTGTGCGAGTTCTCCGGCGGCTGGCGCATGCGTCTGAACCTCGCGCAAGCGCTGATGTGCCGATCGGATCTGTTGTTGCTGGACGAGCCGACCAACCACCTCGATCTCGATGCGGTGCTGTGGCTGGAGGAATGGCTCAGGCGCTACGCCGGCACGCTGATCGTCGTTTCGCACGACCGCGAGTTTCTCGATCATGTCGTTTCACACGTGCTCCATATTGCCGACGGAACGGCGGAACTGTTTGCAGGAAATGTCAGCACGTTCGAACGCAAGCGTGCCGAACGCATGTCGCAGCAACAGGTTGCACATGAGCGCCAGCAGATCGAACGCGCGCGCTTGCAGAGGTTCGTCGACCGCTTCAAGGCGCAAGCGACCAAGGCGAGTCAGGCGCAAAGCAGAGTCAAGGCGCTTGAGCGCATGACAGAGATTGCCGCGGTGCGCGTCGAATCCGGCATCGAATTCGACTTCGCGCCGCCGCTGGCACTGCCCGATCCGCTGTTGACGCTCGACGATGCGGCGATCGGATACGGCGAACGACGCGTGCTCGACAAGGTCCGGTTGTCATTGCGACCGGGCGATCGCATCGGGCTCCTCGGTGCAAACGGCGCCGGCAAATCCACGCTGATCAAGACGGTGGCCGGCACCCTCACGCCTCTGGCCGGCAAGCGACAGGAAAACCGCGGACTGGTGGTTGGCTATTTTGCCCAGCATCAGGTCGAACAGCTCGACAGCGACGCCACGCCGATTCAGCACCTGCTGCGTATGCAGCCGGATCTGGGCGAACAGAACGCCCGCGATTTCCTCGGCACATTCGGATTCGCCGGTGAGCGCGCGCTCTCGGAGGTGCGCGGATTTTCCGGCGGCGAAAAGGCACGGCTAGCCCTCGCGCTGATCGTGTTCGAACGACCCAACCTGCTGCTGCTCGACGAGCCGACCAACCACCTCGACATCGACACGCGCGAGGCGCTCGCCGAAGCACTACAGGAATTCACGGGTGCGGTCGTTCTGGTGGCGCACGATCGCGGTCTGCTTCGTGCGGTCTGCGATGACTATCTGCTGGTCCGCGACGGAGCGCTGAAACCGTTCGACGGCGATCTCGATGATTACGCGCGCCTGGTCTTGAAGAAGACACCGGTCACGTCTGCGAATGGAGCCCCCGCGACCGACGGCCGGCGCGACGCCAGACGCGATCGCGCCGATCAGCGCGCTCGGCTCGCGCCACTGAAGAACCAGGTGACCCGGCTGGAAAAGCAGATCGCCGTGCTCGAGAACGAGCGCAACCGTCTTCGCGACGAGCTCGCGGATCCCGCGTTGTACGAGAGTGCACGGAGTGCGAGCGTCGCCGCACTCGTACGCCGTCAGGGCGAGATCTCGCAGGAGATCGCGACGCTCGAAGACGCCTGGCTCGAAGCGCACACCGCGCTCGACGCGGCCGAAGCAGTCGAAGCGGAGTAACGTCTCGAAGACGCTTCGACGCGTCGATTCGAGAGCATTGCGCAGATTTTCAGTTTGAAGTCGCCCCGTGCGTCGATACGGGCTTCGCGCAGCTCGCGTCGATGTTGACCGCGCCGCTCGCGTTGCGGGGTCCGCAAAATCCACATCCTTGCGAGCGTTGTACGACGCCTTCGGACGCCTAGGCATCTGGATTCAGCGCTGCTGACGGTGTCGGTTGTTGCATGCATCTCGCCTGTTTCCAGGGTCCCTCTTCGCACGCAAACCATCATCGAGTCAGCACGGAAACTCGGATCTCGCGTGGCTCGGCTTTGCGGCGGGCACCGGGTGAAATGGCTGCGAATGTCCTGGTTGATCCGCTCGCGTCACCCACCCCTCTTCTCGATTGGCATCGTGCGGCGCGTTATCAGGCGCGATTGGGGCAATCCGCATCCCGGACGAATGTCACGTAAGGCTGCTTGACACGCGAAAATTCACTGTTATAGTTGACTACAACACTAGTTCATCAATCGCTCCGCTGGAGGTTGCTGTGCCCACTCGCCTGATCCGCCTTGTCTTTCTGGCTGCCACACTGTCATTCACCGGCGCCGCCGTCGTTGCCTTCTCCGGCAGCGGCCTGATCGACGTCCCTGCCGGAGCCGCCGTTGCTGCAGGGCGTGACACTCTGTTGAGCGACCCGCTGCACACGACGCTGATGCCGTCCGTGCGCGTCCATCCCGAGGTCGAGATACCCACGCTGGCCACCGTCACGGTGCGCCCGATGTATTCAGAGGTTTCCGCCGTATCGGCATCGTCGCCGAACGCATTGACGTCGGTTTCGGTGCCGATGCTGGCGCGCCGATCCACGGGCGGACTGATGGCCAGCGCCGGTTTCGACATGCCCTACTACTCCTTCGGCAAGACCCTGCGCCACGTGAGCAAGGAATGATCCCGACATGAGCACTGTGTGGAACGACTCGACGCCGATCTACCGCCAGCTGCGCGATCGCGTGGTGGCGATGATCCTCGATGGCGTGCTGAAACAGGGTGATCCGCTCCCCTCGGTGCGCCAGGTGGCCGGTGATTTCCAGATCAATCCGATCACCGTATCGAAGGCGTACCAGGAGCTGGTTGACGACAATCTGGTCGAAAAACGAAGGGGACTTGGCATGTACGTGAGTGACGGTGCGCGTGACGCACTCCTGAAATCCGAACGCGAACGCTTCCTGACCGAAGAGTGGCCGGCATTGCATGCGCGACTGGCACGGCTCGGCTTGAGCCTCGAGCAATTGTCCGACGCCGCCCGCGCAGGAGAAAAGTCATGAGCGAAGCCTCTGTGCAAAGCGTCGTCCGTGCGCGCAACGTGTCGCGCACCTATGGCACCCGCAAGGCGCTGGACGATGTCAGCTTCGACATCGAAGCTGGCCGCATCGTCGGCCTCATCGGTCCGAATGGCGCTGGCAAGACCACGGCTCTCAAGGCAATCCTCGGCCTGACCGGTTTCGACGGCGATCTGTCGGTGCTCGGGCTCGATCCGCGCACGCAGCGTACACAGCTGATGGAGCAGGTGTGCTTCATCGCCGATGTCGCGGTGCTTCCTCGCTGGCTGCGCGTGAAGGAAGCGGTCGAGTTCGTCGCCGGCGTGCATCCGCGCTTCTCGCGCGAGAAATGCGCGGCATTTCTTGCACGCACCAAACTCACACCCGGAATGCGCGTGCGGGAAATGTCAAAGGGAATGGTCGCCCAGCTCCACCTCGCGCTGGTGATGGCGATCGATGCGCGGTTGCTCGTCCTCGACGAGCCGACGCTCGGCCTCGACATCCTGTATCGCAAGTCGTTTTACGAAAGTCTTCTGTCCGACTACTTCGACGAGAACAAGACGATCATCGTGACGACACACCAGGTGGAGGAAGTGGAGCACATCCTCACCGACCTGGTGTTCATTCGCGAAGGACGCATCGCGCTCGCGGCAACGATGGATGAAATCGGGGAGCGCTACGCGGAAGTCATGGTGAATCCCGACAAGGCCCCGTCCGCGCGCGCGCTCAATCCCCTCAACGAGCGGCAGATCTTCGGCAAGTCGATCTTCCTGTTCGACGGCGCGGATCGAACGCGATTGGCCGAGCTTGGCGAGCTGCACAAGCCGAGCATTGCGGACCTCTTCGTCGCGACCATGAAAGGAACCTACGCATGAACACGTTGCCGCTCCTGATCAAGCGCGAATACTGGGAACACCGCGGCGGGTTCCTGTGGGCACCCGTGTGGGTCACCGGCGTGATCCTTGTTCTCACGGTGCTCGGAATGATCACTGCCGAGGTCTTCAGGGCCAACCTGCACAGCCGTGTGCAGATCGGCATCTCGCTCGACAGCCTGCGCAACAGCATCAGCGCACAGGACTTCGTCGCTGCAGGCAATGCTCTCGACACGGTGCAGCTGGTGTTCGGCGCGATCCCGTGCATCGGTCTGTTTTTCGTGTTGTTCTTCTACCTTCTCGGTGCGCTGTACGACGACCGGCGCGATCGCAGCGTGCTCTTCTGGAAATCGCTGCCCGTCTCCGACATCGCCACGGTGGCGTCCAAGGCGATCGCGGCCATGCTGCTCGCGCCATTGATCGCATTCGCGGTGTCGACGCTCGCATACCTTGCGTTCCTGATCCTTGTGGGCATCTGGACAGCGGTGCACGGCCTCAACATCCTGCCGGCCATTTTCGCGTCGCATCCGTTCGGAATGTTCTGGCGTCTGCTACTGACGATTCCGATCGACGCGCTGTGGGCACTGCCGACCGTCGGCTGGTTGCTGTTCTGGTCGGCATTCGCACGCAGCAAGCCGTTTCTGTGGGCGGTGATGATTCCCCTGCTCGCGGTCTTCGCGAACTGGTGGGTAGGTCTTCTCGGCGGACCGACCTTCGGCGGCAACCTGCATCTGGCAGCCGTGCTTGGGCGCCTGTTGCTGAGCGTGATGCCGGGCAGCTGGATCAAAGGCAATCTCGACGTCGATGGCCCACAAATGTGGTTCAGCATGCAGGACGGTCGCGTGCTCGACAGTCTCGCGCCTGCTCACCTCTTCGGCACGCTGGCCTCTGCGAATGTGTGGCTCGGGGTCGTGGCCGGCGTGGCTCTGCTTGCAGCGGCAGTGTGGTTCCGTCGCCGAAGGATCGAGACGAACGCCTGAGTGTTGCGCAAGCCGCCTCGATGCGTGCAAAAGGCAGAAACGAAAAGGGCCACTCACGTGGCCCTTTTCATTGATGCGCGGAACAGATCGCGGATCAGTGAACGGTATCGCTCAGAATCTTGTATTTGTTCGCGCCGTCCGCAACGATTCCGTTCTGCGTGAGATCGAGCGATCCGGTGAGCCAGTACCGAAGCAGGTCGCCGCCCTCGCGGCGAACGACCGCTACCGCGCTGCCATTGACGTAGATCACATCGCCATTGCGCAGATTCGATGGCACCACTGTCTGGGTGATCGTGCGGCTTTCGTTGAGGCTCTGTTCGAGTGCGAGTCGCGTCGGCGACCGATCCGCAGGTTCGGCCGCGTCGAGTGTCGATGCCGTCGTGACGGCGTCGCGACGGAGAACACCGTCGCCACGAATCAGCCCGAGGACCTGATACTGGGTGGGCGACACCATCTTGATTTCGGAACGACGCAGATCGAGATCGCCGTCGAGCCAATAGAGCAGTCGACGATTGCCTTCGCGGCGGGAAATCGCGCGCTCGGAACCGTCCACGTAGATCATGTCGCCCTGCTTCAGACTCGGCACCCCGATCGAGCCCGTGGCAGGACGCCCTTCGTTGAGCGACGCCTCCATTCGGGCACGGGTGGCGGCGGAATCGTTTGCCGGCGCGGCGACGGCAGTCGCCGGTTTCATCGCCGGTGCAGCCGGTGGCGGAGGCGCCGCCGCGGCGCGAGCCGCCGCTGCCTGTCTCGTCGCAGCTTCCGCGCGTGCTGCCTCGGCGTCCGCTCTCGCCTTTGAAGCGTTCGCTTCATTGCGCGCAGTCTCCGCTTCCGCCTTGGCTTTCTCCGCTTCGGCACGGCTCTTCTCGGCGTCGGCTTTTGCCTTTGCCGCTTCTGCCTTCATCTTCTCGACATCCGACTTTGCAGCACGCTCGGGCTCGGCGTCCGCTGCTGCCTGGTCTTCGACGCGCACCAGCACGTTCTCGTAGAAACCCTCGCGCAGTAACAGATTGGCGTTGCCACCGGCCCGCACCTTCGACGCAATTCTGGCGTGCCATTCCGCAGGCGCCGTGATCACCAGTCTCTTTCCCGATGCAGCGGCCTGCCGACCGAGCGAGGCAAGAGGCGCATCCGCCTTTCCACTCTGGAAATTCGCACCGCTGATATCGGTATTCTGTTGTGCAATGGCACTCGTCGCGATCAGCGCACTGGCCAACATCAGTTTTCTCAGCATTTCAAAAGCTCCGTTCCCTTGCCATTCGAGTCTGTACCACCCGTGCGCGAACTGCCGCTCGCCAATCGCCAATGCGCTCCAGGCCGCCCTGCACGCGGGTTGCACGACGATCGCGAGTTCCTCAACGGCATACGCGCGTGTATTTGAACAAACGAGTATGGCATTCGTCGCCGAGGGTGCCATGTGCCGTTCGGCACTTTGCGCACGTCGCAACCGGCCGGTCGCGCGACGGATTGATGCCACAAGCAACGTCGCTCCCCCTTCGTCCTCCGCGAGCCGCGCCGGAGCACGCCGCGCAGCGAAGTGGCCGCCCAACGTGCTCCCCACACTCACGCATTCACTCGACCCATGGTGAATGCGGTACGGCCGTGCCTTCACTGACCGACGAACAGCGGTTCGACTTCGTCGCACCCGCACTGCGGTTCCTGGCGTCGACCGATCAGCCGCCGGCACTGCCACCGTGGATGCCGCCCTTGGTCAGAGCGGTCGGATCCAGCAGTTGCTGGAGCTTCGCCCGAGGCAGTCCGGTTGTCTCGAGCGCCACGTCGAGGATCGGACGGCCTTCCTTGTAGGCCTGCTTGGCCATCGCCGCGCCCTTGTCGTAGCCGATGACCGAGTTCAACGCGGTCACCAGAATCGGGTTGCGCTCCAGTGCATTGCGGATGTTGTCTTCACGCACCTTGAACCCGGCGATCGCTTTGTCGGCGAGCAGGCGCGACGCGTTGGCCAACAGCTCCAGGGACTGAAGCAGGTTCAACGCAATCACCGGCAGCATCACGTTGAGCTGGAAGTTGCCACTCTGCCCGGCGATCGTGATCGTCGTATCGTTGCCGATCACCTGTGCGCACACCATCGCCATCGCTTCCGGAATGACCGGATTGACCTTGCCGGGCATGATCGAGGAGCCGGGCTGCAGCGCCGGCAATTCGATCTCCCCAAGTCCGGCGAGCGGGCCGGAATTCATCCAGCGCAGGTCATTGGAAATCTTCATCAGCGAACAGGCGAGCGTCTTCAGCTGGCCCGACAATTCGACGGCGGCATCCTGCGAACTGATCCCTTCGAAATAGTTGTCCGCAGCCTCGAATTTCACGCGCGTCATTCTGCTGAGCTCGGCGCAGATGGCAGGTCCGAGTCGCGCGTCGGCATTGATGCCCGTGCCGACGGCTGTTCCGCCCTGCGGCAACCGGCGCAGGCGTTTCAGCGCATCGGTGACGCGCTCGATGTTCGAGCGGATCTGCGCCGACCATCCGCCGAGCTCCTGCCCGAACGTCACCGGCATCGCGTCCATCAAATGGGTGCGGCCGGTCTTGGCAACCTTGCGCAATTCCTTCGCTCGGGCATCGAGCGTTTTCTTCAGATGCGCGAGCGCCGGCAGAAGTCGCTCGCTCGCCACAAGCACCGCGCTCACCTGGATCGCCGTCGGAATCACGTCGTTCGACGACTGGCCGTTGTTGACGTCATCGTTCGGATGGACCTTCGTCCCCGCGGCCGAACAGAGGTGCGCAATCACCTCGTTGGCGTTCATGTTCGACGAGGTGCCGGAACCGGTCTGGAACACGTCGATCGGAAACTGTGCGTCGAACTCGCCGTCGGCAACCCGAGCAGACGCGTTGCGGATCGCCTTTGCCGACACCTTCTTCAAATGTCCAAGATCCGCATTCGCCTGTGCGGCAGCCGATTTGATCAGGCCGAGCGCACGAATGAATTCCCGCGGCATTGTCAGGCCGGAAATCGGGAAATTGTCGACCGCGCGCTGGGTCTGGGCACCATACAGCGCGCGGCCCGGCACCTTCAGCTCACCCATGCTGTCACGCTCGATCCGATATTGGGCCATGAGACGCCTGCTCCGAAAATAAATGGCGATTATAGCTGGACGCCGCGCGCCGGCCTGGCGCAGCTGGACCCGATGCTAGAATGCGCGGCCGCCCCACGTTGCTCAACGATGCTGCAGAACCTGCTCTATGTCGGTGCGGCGATCCTGCTCGTGCTGCTCAATGGTTTTTTCGTCGCGGCCGAATTCGCCCTGGTCAAACTGCGGCACACGCAGGCCACCACGCTCGCTGCGAGCCATGGCTGGCGCGGCCGCGTGCTCGGCGACGTGCATGGCCGTCTGGACGCCTATCTGTCGGCCTGCCAGCTCGGCATCACGCTCGCCTCGCTCGCGCTTGGCTGGATCGGCGAGCCCGCGTTCGCCCGACTTCTCGGTCCGTTACTCGTGCGGCTGGGCATCGGTGAGGAAACCACCGCGGTGGTTGCCCTCGTCTTCGCATTCACGCTGATCTCGTACCTGCACATCGTTCTTGGCGAACTCGCGCCAAAATCGCTCGCGCTTCGTCGTCCCGAGCGGGTCTCGCTGTGGACCGCGGCGCCGCTCTACGCGTTCTACTGGGCGATGTATCCGGCGATCTGGCTGCTCAATGCCAGCGCGAACCGCATGCTGCGCGCGTTCGGGCTCGGGGCGCACTCGCACGGCGACGAGCAGCAGTACTCGCGCGAGGAGCTCAAGCTCATCGTGCACGCCAAACGCGCGAGTCGCGGTGGCGAGGAGTACGCGATGATGAAACACGCACTCGACCTTCCCGAACTCGTCGTCGGCGACGTCCTGCGCACGCGTGACCAGCTCGCGAAGCTGCGCGACGGCATGACCCCGGACGACGTGCTCGCCGAATTCCACCGCACGCGTTACAGCCGTTACCCGTGGTTCGACGCCGATGGCGACCATGTGCGCGGCATCCTGCGCGTCAAGGATCTGCTTCACGCGATCGCCGAGCACGGCGGGATCGGCGATGTGGTCGCACTGTTGCGGCCACCGATCCTGTTGCCGCTGTCGACTCCCATTCTCGATGTGCTGAAGCGGTTCCGCGCCGGCGATACCCATCTCGCGATGGGAGTCGAGGATTCCGGGCGCGTGGCCGGATTCTTCACGCTCGAAGACATCCTCGAGGTGCTGGTGGGCGACATCGAGGACGAACATGCGCGCACGTCCGCCACCTTGTCGGGGGAAAAGTCGGATACCGACATCCATATATCCGGCGGCACTCCAATCTATCGGCTGGAGCGCCTGCTTGATCGCGACATTGACGCGCCCGCGGACGTCAATTCCGTCGGCGGGCTGATCATCCACCGGCTGGAACGGCTGCCAGTCGAGGGTGAAACGCTCGCGTTCGATGGCTTCGACCTGACCGTGCGGACCATGCAGGGCGCACGTGCCGAGACGATCATCGTGCGACTGACCAACGAGACTGCCGAGGTAACACCATGAGTTCGACGCTCACCGCCCTGTCGCCACTGGACGGCCGCTACGCTGCGAAAACCGCCGGCCTGAGCCCGATTTTCAGCGAGTTCGGGCTGATGCACCGGCGCGTCAAGGTCGAGCTGGAGTGGCTGCTCGCGCTCTCCGCAGAGCCGGGCATCGTCGAAGTGCCGCCGCTGTCGGAGAACGCGCGCATGGCGCTCCTGGAGATCGGCGAAAATTTCTCCGAAAGCGATGCGGCGCGCATCAAGGAAATCGAGCGCACGACGAACCATGATGTCAAGGCGGTCGAATATTTCATAAAGCAACGCATCGCCAATCATCCCGAGCTCGCCGCGATCAGCGAGTTCATCCACTTCGCCTGCACCAGCGAAGACATCAACAATCTTGCGTATGGACTGATGTTGCGCGACGCCCGTGCCGACGTCCTGCTGCCTGCCATCGACGCAGTCATCGCCCGGTTGCGTGAGCTCGCGCATGCTCACGCGTCGCAGCCCATGCTGTCGCGCACGCACGGTCAAACTGCGTCGCCGACGACGCTCGGCAAGGAAGTGGCGAACGTGCTGGCGCGGCTGGCGCGTCAGCGCGCGCAGATCGCGTCGGTTGAACTGAGCGGCAAGATCAACGGTGCGGTGGGCAATTACAACGCGCACGTCGTCGCGTATCCCGAGGTCGCGTGGCCGGCGTTCGCGCAGACGTTCGTCGAACACCTCGGCCTCGTGTTCAATCCGTACACCACGCAGATCGAACCGCATGACTGCATCGCCGAGATCGGCGATGCGATCCGGCGTGCGAACACGATCCTCATCGACTGGTCGCGCGACGTATGGGGCTACATTTCCCTCGGATATTTCCGCCAGACGCTCAAGGCCGGTGAAGTCGGCTCGTCGACGATGCCTCACAAGGTCAATCCGATCGACTTCGAAAACGCCGAAGGCAATTTCGGACTTGCCAACGCATTGTTCGAGCACTTCAGTGCAAAGCTGCCGATCAGCCGGTGGCAGCGTGACCTCACCGACTCGACGGTGTTGCGCGCGCTCGGTACCGCGTTCGGGCACACGCAGATCGCTCTGGATGCACTGCTGCGCGGATTGAACAAGCTGACGGTCAATCCCGAACGGCTGGATCGCGATCTCGACGCAAGCTGGGAAGTCCTGGCAGAAGCGGTGCAGACGGTGATGCGTCGTTACGGACTGCCCGAACCCTATGAGCAGCTCAAGGCGCTCACGCGTGGCCATGGCATCACACGGGCGGCATTGAACGATTTTGTCGACGCACTCGATTTGCCGCACGATGCGAAGCGGCGGCTGCGCGACTTGACCCCTGCGACCTACGTCGGGCTGGCATCGACGCTTGCGCGCGCGATCTGAACCTGGAGGGGTAAACTCGACGAGGGCTCGTCCGACCTTTGACCGCGCCGCGCGTTGGGGACACCAATGTCAGCGTTCGCAGTGTGACGAGTCGGGAAGCCTGCACTCCGCTGACGACTGAATAGCTGGAATGCCTTGAGGACACCGGACATCATGGAACGACTGGTTGAAAGCGCTGTCATCCTCCGCTCCCCTTGCAGCACTCGCGGCCGCAGCGTCGCCCTGCTTTGCGCGATGGCATTGCCAGCATTGGCGACGGTCGCGCTCGCGCAGACGCCAGCGCCGCTCGCGCAGCCAAACGTGCCGCTCTATCTCAACGGGACGATCGATGCGATCGTCATGCAAGCGGACGGAGGCGTTGTA
>NZ_JBDSWZ010000004.1:0-7640 GCF_039926425.1 Dokdonella sp. | reverse complement strand
ACACATCGGCTGCGGTTGCACGTGCGATGCGCTCGCCGAGGACGCCGGCCAGGCCGCGCAAATCGTTGCCGTAGTGGAGATGGAACACGCACGCTCCGTCGGTTGAACGTTGACAATTCCTGCGGGGGATTATCCGCGAAGCCGCATCAGTTCCGCAGCTGCGGCGTTGGAGATGTCAGCGTTCGTAGGCGCCGATGTCGACACCCGCACCGGCAATCCGCGGCCGGCCGTCGAAATCCAGTGCTCCGATCACCGCTTCGCCGAAATTCCCGCCGGCGTCGATTGCCGGTGACGTCGGCGCGACATGCAGGTCGGGTGTCGTTGAATCCGCCAGCTGCGGATCGGCAACACTCGAGTGCAGATCCTGGGAGGAGGCTGCGCGATAGTCGGCAAGGCTGTTGTAGTCGATGCCAAGCCAGTTCCAGGAGGGGCTGCCGCCGTTTGCGACAAAGTAGAGGTTCTGGTCGAGCGCCGCGGGTGCCGGTGTATCCGCTGTCGAGGCGCTCATAAGGATTCCAGCCGCTGTTGATTCGATCAGGTTGTTGGCAATGAGGTTTGAGGTGGCGTGGAACTGGATTTGCACCTCCCCCGAGCCGGTGTCCTGCCGATCATTGTGGAACAGCGAGTTGTTGACGATGGTGCAGCGGTCTGTGCCGCCGACGCCAGCCCCGTAGCCGCCGATCGACACTCCGGCGGAATTGCCGAAGTACACGACGTTGTCGCGCACAATGATGTCGCTGGTCACGCGCCCGGCGTGCTCGCTGGCCAGTTCGACGCCGATATCGACATGGTGGACGCGATTGCGTTCGATCAGGATGCGCGTTCCGCCATCGACGTAGATCCCATCGGCTGCGTATTCGTTGCCATAGGCCGGATTACCGAACGAGCTGATGTTGTAGACCGTATTGCCGCGGATCGTGCCATCTCGCGCCTGGTCATGCGCGGGATCGGGCGCGACGCCTTCGAACCCGATCGCGCCGATCGCGATGTTGTTGGTGTCGTGCACGCGGTTGTTCGAGATCGTCCACTGTTCGACGTTGCCGTCGAGCGAGAGCGATTCGCTGCATCCGAGAACCAGATGGTCGATCTCGTTGCCGTCGATCACGAGGTCGTTGATCGATGCCGGCGCCTGCGTGCCGTCGACCTTCAGCCCGAACGCGTTGGCGGCACATCCGGATGCGCGGGTTCCAATGTCGTGGATGTGATTGTCGAGCACGCGGATACCGGTTCCGGCGCCGGTGATGTAGAGCCCGATCGGCACCTCGCTTGTGCTGGCCGTCGTGAAGTTGCGCAGTTCGAGGCCGCGTACAACAACGTGAGAAAGGTTCTGCAGCGTGACCAGTCCCCATTGCCCGTTGGGCACTGCGAGTCCCGTTCCGTCAACGATCGCGACCTCACCCGGGACGTTGCGCAACACGATCGCGCCACCCGTGGCCGAGCCGCCATGGGACACCGACACGATCTCGTTGTAGACGCCGGCCCGCGCGCACAACGTGTCGCCTGCAGCCGATTGGTCGACCGCGTGCTGGAGCGTGCGCCAAGGGAAGGATGCACTGCCGTCCTGTGCGTCGTTGCCACCGGGCGCGATGTAATACGCGCGGCCCGACGATCGCTCGAAGTCCGCGCCGAAGACGGTGTCGCCGGGGATTGCGCAAAGCTGCGCGCTGGCGCTTTTTGCCACCACGAACAGCAGAATGCCGGCGAGATTCTTCATGCGGACATCATCGATGGGTCCTGCCGAGTGTGGCATCGATCACCTGCGCCGGTCGGTGAATTGCCATCGTCATTTGCCGATGCAGAAAGAGGCGAAGATCGACCCGAGCAGATCATCGCTGGTGAATTCGCCGGTGATCTCCCCGAGCGCCTGCTGGACCATGCGCAATTCTTCTGCCGCGAGTTCCGGCGCGCGCAGGGCGTCGAGCGCGTCCTCTGCCAGTGCGACATGATCGCGCGCGCGGTCGAGCGCAGTGACGTGGCGCGCTCGTGCAGTAAAGGCACCATCGCTTGCTTCCGTGTGGCCGGCGTGGCGTTTGAGTTCTTCGATCAGGCGCTCGAGCCCGGTGCGGTCGTGCGCCGACAACCACAGATGAGTAACGGACGCGCGCGATTCGACGCGCGCATCGAGACTGGCGAGGTCGATCTTGTTGTGGACGACGACGCGCGCCGTCGTGTGCGGCACTTCTTCCAGCAGCGCGGCGCCGTCGTCCGTTGAGGTTGCGTCGGTGACGAGGATCACCAGATCGGCGCGCGCGAGCTCCGCACGCGCGCGGCGAATGCCTTCGCGTTCGACCGCATCACCGGCATCGCGCAACCCGGCCGTGTCGACGAGGGTCAGCGCGATTCCATCGAGATCGATCGTTTCGCGCAGCACGTCACGCGTCGTACCGGCGATGTCGGTGACGATCGCCCGATCGCTCGACGCGAGCGCGTTGAGAAGACTCGACTTGCCGACATTCGGGCGGCCGACGATGACCGCGTGCAGGCCGTCGGCGAGACGCACGCCACGACGCGCGTCGGCCAGCAGCGTGTCCAGTTGCGCGCGTAACGCGCAGAGGTCGTCGGCTACCTGCGGCGCGGCGAGAAAATCGATGTCTTCATCAGGGAAGTCGATCGCCGCTTCGATATAGCTGCGCAGGCGAATCGTCGCCGCGGTCAGCGCGCGCACCTTTTCGGAGAACGCTCCCTCGAGGCTGCGTTGTGCGGCCCGCGCGGCCGCCTCCGACCCGCTGGCAATCAGATCCGCAACCGCTTCGGCCTGCGCAAGATCGAGTTTGCCGTTGAGGAAGGCGCGTTCGGAAAATTCGCCGGCGCGCGCGTGGCGTGCTCCCAGTTCGATCGTCCGCGCAAGCAACATGCGCAAGACGACCGGGCTTCCGTGCGTTTGCAATTCGAGCACGTGCTCGCCGGTGTACGACCGGGGCGCGGGGAATGACAGCAGCAAACCGCGATCGATGATGCCGCCTTCGGAATCGCGCATCGCGGTGTAGTGCGCATGTCGCGCTGTCGGGGTGCGTCCCAGCAGGGTTTTCGCGATCGAAGCGGCAAGCGGCCCGGACACGCGCAGCACGCCAACGCCGCCTGCGCCCGGAGCGCTGGCTACCGCGGCGATCGTGTCGGCCGCGGCGCTCACCTCGTCACGCTTTCGCCTTGTCGCCCGCGTCGATGCGGCGCGTGATGATCCACTGCTGCAAGAGACCGAGTCCGCCGTTGACGACGTAATAGAGCACCAGGCCGGCCGGGAAAAACGCGAACAGCACACCGAAGACGACCGGCATGATCTTCATCATTTTCGCCTGGGTCGGGTCCATGCCCGCCATCGGCGTCAGGAACTGCGTCGCGATCATCACCAGACCATTGAGCACCGGCAGCACGAAATACGGGTCGGGTGCCGTCAGGTTCTGGATCCAGCCGATGAACGGCGCCTGGCGCAGCTCGACGCTTTCCAGCAGCACCCAGTAGAGCGCAAAAAATACCGGGATCTGGATGACCATCGGGAGGCATCCGGCGACCGGATTGACCTTCTCCTTCTGGTACAGCTCCATCATTGCGGTGTTCATTTTCGTGCGGTCGTCGCCGTAGCGTTCCTTCAATGCAGCCACGCGCGGCTGCAGCTTGCGCATCTTCGCGCCGGAGCGGAACTGCGCTTCGCTGAGCTTGAAGAACGCCGCCTTGATGACAAGCACCAGCAGGATGATCGCAAAACCCCAGTTGCCGGTCAGCTTGTGGAACTGGTTGAGCAGCCAGTGCAACGGCTCGGCGATCACGGTGAACATGCCGTAGTCGACGGTCAACGCGAGGCCCGGCGCGACCTGGTCAAGCGTGCTCTGGAGTTTCGGTCCCACGTACAGGCGTGCGTTGTCGACCTTGGTTTCGCCCGGTGGAATGGTGATCGTCGGCGACTGTGCGCGGACGAGATAGCGGGTGCCCTGCGGCGTCTGCAGCAAGCCGGTGGAGTAGTCGTCCCGTTCGGTCGACGCGGGAATCCACGCCGCGAAGAAGTAATGCTGCAGCATCGCAGCCCAGCCTCCCTCGAAGCTCTTGTGCAGAGGCTCCTTCTGGAAATTGTCGAATTTGAGTTTCTGGAATTTGTCCGTGGGGCTGTACACCGCGGCGCCCGCGAAGCTGTAACGCTCGGTGTTGCTGTAGCCTTTGATGCCCTTTGTGTCGACGATCGGCGGCACGCGCTGCAGCTGACGGTAGGCGTTGCCGCTCCACGACGTCGTCGACGCGTTCGCAATCTCCTCACGCTGATCGATCACGTAGCTCGCGCGCTTGAACACGAAGACCTTGCGGACGCTGAGCCCGGAAGGGTCGGTCCAGGTCAGCGGCACTTCCAGAGTGTCGTCCTTGCCCAGCGAGTAGGCGTTGCGTTCGGCCTTGAACATCGCCTGATGGTCGGGCGCTGCGATCGCGCTGCCCTGGACGCTGATCAACCCGCTTTGCGCCACGAAGAAGCTCGCATCGGCGGCGTCGAGCAGGCGCACTGGATGCGCGAAGTCCTTCGGTTGCTGGGGATAGGCGAGCAAGTCGGCAGCGATCACGTTGCCGCCCCGCGGATCGATTTCGACCCTGAGCACATCGGTGTCGACGATGATGCGCTGCGCACTCGGGGTGACGGTCGACGACGCGGTCGGCGGAGCGACGGTGGTGGCCTTGGGCGCCGCGCCGTCTGCCGCTGCTTCGGGAACGTCCGCGCCAGTGGTGGACGGAACCACACCGGGGGTCGCGATCGCAGTAGCTGGCTGGACGTAGTCCTCCTGCCACTGCATCCAGAGCAGGTAGCTGATGAACAGCAGGGCGATCAGGAGGATATTGCGAGTGCTGGTCATGACGAGGTCGGATCGGCGTTTGAAGTGCATCGCCGGCGCTCCGCGGCCGCTCGCGCACGATGCGCCAAGTCCGTGGATCTGCCGGGGATGGTGATGGAGGGGGCGCGCACAGCAGGCGGCGCCGGCAAGTCAGTCGCGCATTGTGCCGGCGGCTCTGGTTCCATTCAATGTGGCAATGCGTTCCCACAACTGCGCAAGTTCCGCGCGCAGCACCGCATTCTGCTCAAGGTCGGCGCTGGAACGGGCAATGAGAAGGATGTCGACCGCCGGCAACGCGCCGCGCATGCCGCGGAAGCAGTCGCGTGCAATGCGCTTGATGCGGTTGCGCCGCACTGCTTTTTTCGACACACGCTTGGAGATTGCGAGCCCGAGGCGCGCGCACGTGAGCGTATTGGCGGCGACCTCGGCACTGAAATGACGCGTGCCGATGCGCCGGCTGATGCCGCGCAGGCGCGCGAAATCGCTGGCTTTCAGCAGGCGCGCCGTACGCGGGAACGCGGCGTCGGCGAGGAGATCAACTTCGGAAGAGTGGATTGCAGGCGGCCCGGACATGTTCACGTGGCCAGCGACTGTCTGTTGCGCTTGCAGCGTGGCCGCGACCCCACTCGATGGGGGATCGCTGGCTTCGCCACGGAGACGGTCAGACAGCGAGACGCTTGCGGCCCTTGGCACGACGCGCATTGATGACCTTGCGGCCACCGCGGGTCTTCATGCGGGCACGGAAACCGTGGTCGCGGGCACGCTTGAGGTTGCTGGGCTGATAAGTGCGCTTGGTTGCCATGATCGGGACGCCAGTAACATCGGAAAAGGGCGCGGATGGTAGGCAACGTGGCGCCGTATTGTCAAGGTGAATCAGGACGTGGTCCGCCTGGCACGCCTTCTCCGAACTTGGCTCCGACTGCGGCTCGGCTGCAGACCGGATGACGTGGCATCCGCTCACGGTCCGGGCTCATGGGCCTTCCTGCTAGACTTCGCTGTCCTTCCTGCGGCTCGCGTGATCGTCCGCGCTGCCGCCTCCATTCCTGGAAACACACCTACCCATGAGCGAGCTGTGGCGCCGCTGTCTTTCCCGCCTGGAGGCGGAATTCAGCGCAGAGGATATCCATACCTACCTCGCGCCGCTGCAGGTCGACGAGCAAGAGTCGGGTTTCACGCTGTGGGCACCGAACGCGTACACGATGGAGACGGTGCACGAACGCTTCGTCGATCGCATCGAGGCGGTCCTTGAACATCTGGTCGGCAGCGCCGTCGCGGTCTCCGTGCAGGTCGGCGGCAGAAACACGGTCCGCACGCCGCACGCCGCCGGCTCAGCGCGCGCGAAACCTGTCGTCGAACGCGCAGTTCCAGTCCCCAACCTCGACCCCGGTTACACCTTCGACAACTTCGTCGAAGGCAAATCAAACCAGCTCGGAAAGGCGGCAGCGACCCAGGTCGCGATGAATCCCGGCCGCGCTTACAACCCGTTGCTGCTTTACGGCGGTACCGGTCTCGGCAAGACGCATCTGATGCATGCAGCCGGCAACCTGATGCGCGCGAACAACCCGGGCGTGAAGATCCTCTATCTGCGATCCGAACAGTTCGTCAGCGGGATGGTCCGCGCGCTCCAGCAGAAGGGCATGGACGAGTTCAAGCGGCGGTTCCGCACGGTCGATGCCCTGTTGATCGACGACATCCAGTTCTTCGCGGGCAAAAACACGACGCAGGAAGAGTTTTTCCATACGTTCAATGCGCTGCTCGAAGGCAAACAGCAGATCATCCTCACGTGCGACCGCTATCCGAAGGAAGTGGACAACCTCGAGCCACGACTGAAGTCGCGTCTCGGCTGGGGGCTGTCGGTCGCGATCGAGCCCCCCGACTTCGAAACACGCGCGGCAATCGTCCTGGCGAAAGCGCAGGCCAAAGGCGTCGAACTGCCGGAAGAGGTGGCCGTTCTGATGGCCAAGCGCATGCGCTCCAATGTGCGCGATCTCGAGGGCGCGTTGAACACGTTGGTCGCGCGGGCAAATTTCGAGGGAAAGCGCATCACGCTCGATTTTGCGCAGGAAACCTTGCGTGATCTGCTCACGGTACATGCCCAGGCCATCACCATCCCCAACATCCAGAGGGTCGTGGCAGACTATTACCAGCTTCGTCTGGCCGACCTGCTGTCGAAGAAGCGCAGCCGTTCCATTGCGCGCCCTCGGCAGATGGCCATGACTCTCGCGAAGGAATTGACCGAGCACAGCTTGCCGGAGATTGGCGATGCGTTTGGTGGTCGTGACCACACGACGGTGATGCATGCGTGCCGCACGATCCGCGATTTCCGCGAAACCGACGGTAAATTGCGTCAGGATTGGGACAAGTTGCTGCGGACGCTGACGGAGTAGGAGGGAATCCGCCGTGGTGTGAAAAGGGATGGTTTTGCTGTGGACAACCTGTGCAGCGTCCGCGGCACGATTATTATCCACAGTTGGCGCACAGGCGGCGCTGCCGTTTCTTCAGAGCGAGTTTCCGCCGTAACCAATTGTTTTAGATAGTGAAAATAGACTGTTGCAGGTTGCGCACAGGACCTACAACAACTAAATGCTCCACATAAAGAAAGAATCAACAACAGGGCAGGCAGATCATGCGGTTCAGCATCCAGCGAGAAGCGTTCCTGAAGCGGCTTCAGCACGTGGTCGGTGTGGTCGAGCGGAGGCAGACTCTGCCCGTTCTGGCCAATCTGCTGGTGGTGGTCGATTCAACGGGTGTGGCATTGACCGGAACCGATCTTGAAGTCGAAATGGTGGCGAGAACAACCGCCGAGGATCTCGAACCCGGCGAAATCACGAT
>NZ_JBDSWZ010000003.1:0-7895 GCF_039926425.1 Dokdonella sp. | reverse complement strand
TCGAGACCGCGTGCGACAGCGCCCACCGGCTGGTTGATCCAGAACCGTGGGGCAGGAAAGTGGGTCGAGGCGAGCGGAAATTCTAGGGCCGAGCTGCCGCCGTGTCCACCGCGCAGACTACAATCGTGCTGTGCGACCCCGACGGCGGACCGATGAACGCGACATTGAAACCTCTTGAACGCGGCTCGGACGAACACATGCTCGACGTGACGCGGCTCGATCGCGGCGATACCGTGGTCAGGGCACACCCGTTTCCATTCTTGATCGCGACCCGGCAATTGCCGGACGAATGCGCTTTGGATTTCGCACGCGATTTTCCGCGCTATCCGAGCGCCGGATTCTTTCCGCACGATGCAAAGGACTGCGGACCGTCGATCAACCGCCTTGTTGAGCAACTGGTTTCCAGCGATCTTGCCGATGCGATCGGTGCGCGCCTCGGACTGCCGGATCTCGCATCCCATCCAAGTCTCGTGACGATTTGTCGATCGCTCAACCTGCGCCACGGCACGATCCAGACCGACAGCCGTTCGAAGATCGCCACCGCGCTTCTCTACCTCAACGACGACTGGCCGCCGATCAGCGAAGGCTGCCTGCGTTTCCTCGAGCGCATCGACGACATCGATGCGCTGGTCATCGACGAGGTTCGCCCGATCTACGGCACGCTTGCCGCGTTCCGCCGCGCCGACAATTCGTTCCATGGCCATCTGCCACACGAAGGCGAACGTCGCGTCATCCAGGTCGCCTGGCTGACCAGCGAGGCGGAGAAGCTGCGCAAGACCAGACGTGGGAAATTCTCGCGTCTGTTCAAGAAACTCTTCGGAGCAGTCGACCGTCGCCTCGGTTCCGACCGCGATCGCAGCGCCGCGCACAAGGACTGAAGCGAGCGCACCGTGTCCGCGGGCGCAACCGAAGAACCTTCAACGAAAAACGCCGGGTTTCCGGCGATTCCTCGTCGGCAAGCCCGGCGTCGGGATCTCGGAACGATGCCGCGCAGACAGCGCGGCATCGTTCCTTGCGTCAACCCTCGAATCCGTCCTTGAAAATCGTGTCGCTGCACGTGACGGCGATATTGGTCACATTCGATGAACCCACAGTCCCCGAGCCGTTGGAGACCGTGCACAGCTCGGTCGGGTTGGTCGGCTGCGTGCCGACCGTGACCACGTAGGCCGTTCCACTCGCCTGGGGCGTCGGGAAGGTAAACGAGCCGTTCGCAGCGACCGCAATGTTGCCGGCACCGTTGAGCTGGAGCACCAGTCCGGAACCGACCAGTCCGCTTACGGTCCCCCCGACGGTGAACGAACTCGTGGCGCACGTCACCGTCACGTTTGTCACGTTCGACGTCGCGATCACGCCCGTCGCATTCGCGACCGTGCAGACCTGGCTGGGTGCCGTGGGCTGGGTGCTGACGGTGACGGTATAAGGCGACCCGCCTGCCAGTGCGCCGGAGAACGTGAAGGTCCCGTTCGCACTCACCGGCAGCGTGCTGCCACCGTTGAGCTGCAGCGTCAAGCCGGCTCCTGCCAATCCGCTCACCGTGCCGCCGACGGTGTACGTCGTCGTCGAGCACGAGACCGCAACGTTGGTGACGTTGGCCGATCCGATCGCTCCGCTGCCGTTGCTCACGGTGCAGACCTGAGCCGGCGACGCCGGCTGGGTACCCACCGTCACCACGTAGGGTGATCCCGTCACCAGCCCACCGGTAAACGTGAACGACCCATTGGCGGAGATCGACAAATTGCTCCCGCCGTTGAGTTGCAGCACGAGACCCGTGCCCGCCAGCCCACTGACGCTACCACCGACCGTGAACGTCGGAGGCGGCGTCGTGACGCACGTCACCGCAACGTTCGTGACGTTGGCCGAACCGATCGTTCCGTTGCCGTTGCTCACGGTGCAGGTCTGGGCCGGTGAACCCGGCTGGGCGCCGACAGTGACCGCATACGGCGCGCCATTCGCCAACGCCGTCGCGAACGTGAAACTGCCGTTGGTCGAAACCGGAAGGTTCTCGGAGCCGTTGAGCTTGAGGACAAGACCGGTGCCGACGAGGCCGCTGACGTTGCCGCCCACTGTATACGTCGCACCGCTGGAGGTTTGTGGCATCAGGCACCACTGGATCAGCGTGCCGGTATCGCCTCCGGCAAGATCGGCCACGTTGAGATTCCACGTGCCGGCAAGTGACTGCCCTGCGAAGACCGGACCAATCGGATTATTGGGCTTGTCGACGCCGGAAATTGCAGGCGCGGACGCGTTGCACTGGTTCTCGACCAGAACCGCCGAACCATCGTCAAGCGTGACATTGATGTCGTCGCCATTGCATCCGTTGACGCTGGCCGGCACACCCGGACGGTCGATGACGACCGAGCTGCTCGCAGATTTCGACAGCGTGAATTTCAGATCGCCGACCCACGTGTGACTTGCCTTGATCTGCAACTTCAACCCGGTCAGCACCGACGCGTCCGATACCACCAGTGTGCTGGTCACGCCGGCCGCTACGCTGTCCGGAATCGCGAGATTCGGACTGGTGCAGATCAGGTTGGCCGTGGTGAACGTGAAGACCGGCGATGACGTGCCGGCGCCGCAGGCGTTCGCCGGAGTGACGCGCCAGTAGTAGACGGTGTTGGGCCCGAGGTCCGCCGATGGAGTGGCCTGCGTTCCGGTCACCGTCTGGGTAAAGACGATTGTGCCGAAGCCCGCATCGGTGGCGACCTGGATCGTGTAGTTTTCCGTGTTGCTGCCGGTCCACGAAAACGTCGGGCGCACCGCTTGCCCATTGGATGCGTTGGCCGGGCTTGTCAACGTCGGCGCTGCTGGCGGCGACGCGAACACGGTCAGGTTGACGGTTGCACTTTGCGCCGTTGCACCTGTCGCGGTTCCGTTGATCTGTACTGGATAAGTTCCGCTGGCGACGCCAGCCGTGTTGCTCACAGTCAACGTGCTGTTGCCCGGGAGCGGCGTCACCGGATTGGGCGAGAACCCGGTCGTGGTTGGCGCTGGATTGCCGGTGGCCGCCAACGTGACAGGACTGTTGAAACCAACTGTCGAGCCGACCGCCACGCTGAAGGTGGCCGGTGTTCCGACGCACACTGATGCCGTTGGCGGTGTCGCAGCCAGCGTGAAGCCGGGCGACAGCGAACATCCCGGGAACTTGAAATTGCCGATCCGCGTCTTCCAGCCAAACGTTCCGGTGGTCGAGTAGTACTCGCTGGTGAACCAGAATGTGCAGTCATCGACTGGATCGACGGACAGCGCACTGTAGTCTCCCCAGCGATTGCCGGTTCCCGACTGGTGTCCGCCGCCATCGATGAGGTGGGCCTCGGCCTGGGGCAAGGTGCCGACGGGATCGCCGACGAGTCTTCCCGCGTAGCGGATCTGTGGATTGATCGAGCTGCTTGACGCGCTGTAACCCAGCGCCATGTTGCCCTGCGTATCCATCGCCACGCTTCCCATCCAGCGCCAGGTCGTGTCGGGCTGGTAGGTGCTCTCCTGGAACACGCTGACCGTTCCGGAGGTCACGTTGCGCAATTCGAACCAGCGGATACCCGCCACCGAGCTCGCGCTCACGGTGTAGTTGCCGACAAGCGATTCGTGACTGCCGAAATTGCGATAGGCCAGCCGGAACATCAGGCGGTCGCCGATCGCATCGAGGAAGTCGCCTGCGGAGGCGCCGGACTGCGGGACGCACGCGCGCGTGTTGTCGCACAACGTCGTGAAACCAGCGGCGGCGGGACTTCCGGCGAGCGAGAAGGTCGAATTGGCCGGCGTCGCGAAATCGGAATGGAAGCGGTAAACCTTGTAGGTTCCGCCGTCAGGAAACTGCGCGAACGGATTTGACGCTCCGATCGGCGGCAACGTATTGCCGTCGAGATCAGCGGGCAGGAACGGCGCTTCCGTCGCGCCCAGTGGTGCTGCGGTGGTAACGAACGTCGCTCCCGGTGTTCCGGCGATCATTGCCGCACGGTCGAACGCGAACGGCTGCGGACCCAGGTACGCGGTGCCCGACGCGTTGAAGACGTTCATGCTCATGTAGTAGCCGTCGGGCCACATGCCGAGATGCGGGTAGTCGAAGAAATTCGAACCGAGATGGAAGCCGTAGCGATTGTACGAGCCGGTCGCATCGCTGGTTGTCGAGATCGCGACGCACTCGTCGGTGATCGTGCTGCCGCCGGCGAACTGGCTGATCAGCCAACGCTGTGCAAGCTGGTCATAAAGCACGATCGGGTCGCCGTGACCGCTGGTCTCGCACACGCCGCCGAACCCTGCCCAGATTGCCGACGTGGCCAGTGGCCCGAGCACCGATGCCCCGGTGGTCTTGTTGTAGACCTGATAGCCGGAGTTGGTCATCTGCACGAACTGGGTCGCGCCGACTTCGCCATTGGTGTCAGGCGGTGCACAACCGCAACTGGGCCCCATGCCGTCGAAGCTGAGGATCGACAACGGCATCGCCGAGATCGGCGACTGCGTGTGCTGGATGACCGGATCGGTCACGTCGACATGATGATTGGGAACCTTCGGGTTCTGCGCCGCCTCACGTGCGTCTTCGTCGGCGGGTTCGCCATTCCATGCCGGGAGGTAGTAAAGGGGCAACGACACATCGTTCTGATACGACGTACCGGAAACCATCCCTTGATCCGGTGTGTCCTGATCGGGTTTGGAAGAGGCCGCGGGTGCCGACATCGCGCCGAGCAATCCCGACGCCGCAACCACAACGCGCCAACCGAAATGCAGCCTGAAAGATTTCACGGAAGTCCCCTGTAAAGGCCAAGCAGCGAGCGGTCGCCTATGCATCCGCATCCGACGAGACGATCCGGGCCTTGCCGATCTCTCGACGCGGCCAACCGCCCGGACCTCGCCAACCTCCGGGTGTCCGACGGAGCATAAGTCCTAAGACCCAGTCAAAACTAGGCCTTAAGGCGGATTTACATACGCCGCACGGCTATTTAATTCCGCCGTAAGGCGGATCAAGGAGGTGGAAACCCGCCAATGCAAGGGTTGGAGAGGTGGTTGGGCCAGCCCGGCCATGGAGACCGCGCGACGGTCGTGTGAGCGGGCTCCCGACTCATCGGCGATTGGCCTCCGTCCACCCTTGGTTGCGCTCCCCAACGATGGTCGGCGCATCCCTGGGAGACCTGAAAACGACAGCGGATCTACCGTGTCAGCGCCGCCACAAGCCGGTCCTTGGATGTCCAGAGCGTATTGATCCAGGACTGGAAATGCGTTCTGTAAGCGGCATCCCCTTCGTAGTCGCCTCGAAGGTCGCGTTCGATCGGAAGCTCGCGCACGTGAACACGGATGTCGCCGATCCGATCGGCGATCAGGTCACCCATGCCCGGGCGTCCGCCGGGATAGACGATGGTCACATCCAGAATGGCGTGCAGCGCATCGCCCATCGCATCGAGCACGAATGCGACGCCGCCGGCGCGCGGTTTCAGCAAGTGAATGTAGGGCGATGACTGCGCAGCATGTTTGACTGCAGTGAACCGGGTGCCTTCGACGAAATTCATCACCGACACCGGCAGCGACCGGAATTTCTCGCAGGCGCGGCGCGTGGCGTCCATATCCTTGCCGCGCAACTCCGGGTTGGCCGCGAGCGCCTGCTTCGAATAGCGACGCATGAAGGGAAAATCCAGCGCCCACCATGCAACCCCAAGCAACGGAACCCAGATGAGTTGGCGCTTGAGAAAGAAGCGCAGAAACGGAATCCGTCGGTTGAAGATTTTCTGCAGCACCGGGATATCGACCCAGCTCTGGTGGTTGCACAAGACGAGATAATTGCGTTGAACGTTCAATTCCGCGTCGATCTCGATGGCCCATCGCGTACGGGTGAAAACGGCGAACATCGCGCTGTTGATCGCGATCCAGCTTTCCGCAATCGTCACCAGAATGCGCCCGCATGCTCGCCGAAAGCCGTCGATCGGAACGAGCATCTTGAGCAGCGCCATCGCAAACAGCGGAACGACGTGACACAGCAGATTCACCGCGAGCAGCACGAGCGCCAGCGGCACGCGGATCAGGTAGGGCAACGACGCAAGCATCGGTTCAACCGAGGGTGACTACGAGCGGACAGGGTACCGCGTGGCCGGACGCGCCGGCGAGGACGACGTGGCCGACGCGGATGGGGTTCCGTCGCAGTACCATCCCCGATCGCTCCCTCGATGACAGGCACGCCCGATGCGTTTGGTCGATTTGAATCGGACGGACTCCCGCGGACGGTTGTTCGCTGTGCGGATTGGCATTGCGCTCGCGCTGTCATCGGCCAGCGGTGCTGTCTTTGCGCGGCATGGGGAACCACCGTACAGCATCGTGCATCCGGCCAAGGTGGGCCTGTCGATTCCGACCGAGGAACTGGAGCCTGTCGATGCCGTAGGCTTGCGAGCGCTCGACGATGAATCGACGGCGGCACCCGGTCCGCACGAAAAACGCCTGCGTGTCGCAAACGGCATCGCGGTCTCCATCGACGGTGCCAACGGCCTGTGGGAGGCTCTCCCCGACGGCTCGCATCTGTGGAGGATGCGCGTTCGTGCGCCCGGCGCCACCGACTTGCGCATGCAGTTCGGCGACGTCGTGCTGCCCGACGGCGCCACCCTTCACCTGATCGGCGCGGATCAGACCTACCAGGGACCTTATACGCGTGCGGATGCGCCCGACGGTCGATTCGACTCACCCGTGATCGCCGGCGACGTCGCAACGATCGAACTGCGCGTTCCGGAAGCCGTGCAAACGGATGTTGTTGTGGTCCGGATGACACGCGTCGGCGTCGGCTTCCGCGATCTTTTCAGACGGGAGAAATCGGGCACTGGTCCGGGGACCTCGGGCGCCTGCAACGTCAACGTCGCGTGCCCGCTGGGGCAGGTTTATCCAGAAGAAGTCGCGTCAGCGGCGTACTACGAGTTCGTCGACGACGACGATCACGGAAGTTACCTGTGCAGCGGCACCCTGCTCGCGGATGTCCCGCGCGATCGACGCAATTATTTCCTGTCGGCTGCGCATTGCGTCGACAGCGCCGCCGAGGCGGCGTCCATGGTGATCTATTTCAACTATCAGTCGACCCAATGCAGTGCCCTGTCCGCGCCATCGGGCGGCTTCTTCAATGACGACCTGCATGGCGCATCGCTGCGCGCGACACGCGCCGACGTCGACTTCAGTCTGGTCGAACTGACCCAGACACCCGACTCTTCATGGCATCCCTACTTCGCGGGCTGGGACGCCAGCGGTGTCAGCCCGTCAGGCACCGTGGGCATCCACCATCCCTCGGGCGACGCGAAGAAAATCACCGCGGGACCTGCCCCATCCGTCACCTACAACTGCATCGCCAGTAGCGGCCCCGATGACAGCCACTGGATGACCGGCCCCTATTCGCAAGGAACCACCGAAGGCGGTTCATCCGGTTCAGGCCTGTTCGCATCATCGGCATCAGGCACTCGCGCGCGACAGCTGATCGGCACCTTGTCCGGTGGCGCGGCTGCGTGCAGCAGCACGTCGCCAACCCAGCCGAATGCATCGACCGACTGCTACGGGCGATTCGCCGTCGGATGGAATGGACCCGCCGCAACGTCGCGCCTGCGCGACTGGCTCGATCCTGCGAATACCGGCGTGACCGAACTTCAAGGAGGCGACGGGACGATGATCGACGTGCCCGGTCACTCGACCCACGCGATTCCGCCTGGACTTCTGCACGGTTCACAACGCCGGTGAAGGGTTCGGAATGCTGGTGATCGACTCCCATTGCCATCTCGATGCCGCCGAGTTTGACGGCGACCGCGACGCGGTGATCGCGCGAGCGCGATTGGCCGGCGTCGGCGTGCAGATCGTGCCGGCCGTCGCACTCTCCGGCTTCAGCAGATTGAAGGCATTGTGCGCCTCGACCAGCGGGCTTCACGCGGCCTATGGCCTCCATCCGA
>NZ_JBDSWZ010000002.1:0-3202 GCF_039926425.1 Dokdonella sp. | reverse complement strand
TGCTGAAGCGTCTCGGTTTCGATACGGTGCGTGCGGTCGCCATCGATGAGGACTGGTCGGCGCTGCGCTTCCGTCGCGTGGAATTCATCAAGCCAACGAAAGCGCCATCGAGCCGTTAGTCTTCACGTGGCATGACGACAAGCCCTCGCGCGGAGGTCGCAATGCATCATCCAACCGTCGGCGAGATCCGCGAGACCATCCATCGCGACCACGATGACCTGTTGACCGCCGGCCTCGGTCTGTTCGGCCTGCGCGCTCGGCCGGCCGCGTTTGCCGATCCTGCCTTGCCGACACCAGCGGAACTGCGGCGCCGCTCGATCCGCACGAGCTGGCAAGGAATCGCGGATCTGCAGCCGCTCGGTGGCTACGGCCTTGTGTACGGCGCGACGCAGGCCGTTGCAGGGCGCGAGTTTCATGCGTTCGCACGATTGCCTGGGGCGCACGCGCCGCATCGCGTGCTGCTGCAGGCGCCGGATGCGTTCGATGTGCATGCGCGCTGTCTGCTGGTCGCGCCGTCGTCGGGTTCGCGTGGGGTGTACGGTGCGATCGCGCTTGCCGGCGCATGGGGTTTGCCGCGCGGCTGCGCGGTCGTCTACACGGACAAGGGCACCGGTCCCGGCTATTTCGATCTCGACACCCAGACCGGCGTGAGGCTCGATGGCACGCGCGCGCAGCGCGACGACGCGATGCTCGACTTCGAACCTGGTGCGCATCACGGATCAAGTGGCGTTGCGGTGAAGCACGCGCATTCGGGCGATCATCCCGAAGCCGACTGGGGCCGTCATGTGTTGCAGGCGGCGGCATTTGGTCTTGCGATGCTCGACCGCGCGTATCCGCAGCAGGCTCCGTTCACGCCGGCCAACACGCGTGTGATTGCAGTGGGTCTGTCCAACGGAGGCGCCGCCGCGTTGCAGGCTGCGGGAATCGACGAGCACCATGTGCTGGCGGGCGTCGTTGCGGTGGAACCGAACGTTCACGTCGCAGGGCGCGGTCGTTCTCTGTTCGACTACGCGACCGAGGCTGCGCTGTATCTTCCATGCGCGCTGGCCGATGCGCGCTTCGACGCGATCCCGTTTGCACGCGTTGGCGGCGCGATTCCGGCGCAGTGGATCGCACGGTCCGGGCGACTTCGCGAAGGCGCGAACATCTCGGGTGCGACGGTCGCAGCGCGAGCGAAAGACGCGCTCGACCGATTGATCGCAAGCGGCTGGACACTGCCGGCGATCGAGACCGCGGCAGCGACGACCGCATTCGACCTGTGGCGCTCGCTCGCCGCGACCTGCGCGAGCGCGTACCTGCGCGCATCCGCCAACGGGATGCCGTGCGGCTTTCGCATGAGCGCGGTCGCGACCGACGGGACACCGATCGCGGCTGACGCGACTGCTCGATCAGCGTGGTGGTCCGATGCGAGCGGAATTTCGCCTGGCGCGGACGTCCTGCTTCTCGGTGGCGTCGATGGATCGGACGATCCGACGGCGACCGGCCTCGAGGCGTTGCGTGCGCTTTGGACGGGGAACGACCAGGCTCCGCAGAGGCTTCGCACTGCCGTCGCGGAGACCGCCGTGACGCTTCCGCACACCGACTTGCCGATCATCGTCGTGCATGGAGAACGGGACGGGTTGCTGCCGATCGCGTTCTCCAGTGGACCGTATGTGGAGGCAATTGAAGAAGCGGGATGCCGACCCGTGTATTGGCGCGTCCCGCACGCACAACACTTCGACGCGTTTCTCGCACTGCCGCGATTCGGCGAACGCCATGTGCCGCTGATGCCCTATGCCTACGCAGCGCTGGATGCGCTATTCGCGCATCTCACGCGAAACGTGCCCCTGTCTCCATCACACCGATTCGCGACGACCGCTCGCGGCAATGTCGCGTTGGAGGCTGCGAACCTCGACAGGCTCGTACAGAGCGATTGAACAGTTTGAAACACGAAGGACACGAAGCAGAAAAACCAAATCCTGTCTTTTCCGTCGTGTTCGTCGTGTTTCCGTCTTCCGCTCTTCCCCTTCACCCTCAATCGGTGGCGATCGATTCGAGATACACCACGGCAAACTGCCCGAGCGAATCGGTCCAGTGGCGCTTCATGCGCAGTCCGGCCTTCGCCGCCAGCTTTCCGAAGTCCTCGATCGAATACTTGCAGCTGTACTCGACCAGCATTCCTTCGTGTCGCTCGAAGTGGAACGTGCCGCCTTCGATGTGGACGTCCTGGGAATCGAGACTGACGATGTGCGTCTCGATGCGGCCGGCCAGTGCGTTGTAGACCGCGCTGTGACGAAAACGCGCGAGGTCGAAATCCGCTCCGAGTTCGCGGTTGAGGCGCACCAGCAGGTTCATCGTGAATGCGGCGGTCACACCAGCTGCGTCGTTGTACGCGGCCTCGATGATCGCCGGATCCTTTTTCAGATCGATTCCAATCAGCGCCGCGCCGCGCGTGCCGATCTGCGCACGCATCTGCTTCATCAACGCCACCGCGTCGGATGCGTCAAAGTTGCCGAGGGTCGAACCGGGGAAATAGACGACCGTGCGTGCCGCTGCGCGCTTCGGCCGCGGAGACACCACGCCGCGCGTGAAATCGGCACACACCGGAAGCATCTCGATTCCCCGATGACGCTCGGCGAGGCGGCGAACGCTGGCGTCGAGCGCTTCGAGCGAGATCTCGACCGGAGCATAGGCCACCGGCCGATCGAGCGCTGCAAGCAACAAATCCGTCTTCAGTCCGCTGCCGCTGCCGTACTCGACCAGCAGAACCTCCGGCCCCAGCGTGTCGGCAATCGCGTCGACGTGCTCGCGCATCAGCGCAAGCTCGGTGCGCGTGAGGTAATACTCGGGCTGTTCGCAGATGTCCTCGAACAACTGCGAGCCGCGCTCATCGTAGAAATATTTCGACGACAGACGCTTGGGATGCGTGCGAAATCCGCGCCGCACATCCGCCAGCAGTTCGCTGCGGACCGACGCGGGGTCGACGAGTTGGCGTGCAAGTTCGAGTTTGGTCATGGCGTGGCCAGTCGGAAGCCGCTGAACTGCCAGCGGTCGGCGGGAAGAAAGAAATTGCGATAGGTGGCGCGGATATGATCGGCCGGCGTTGCGCACGAACCGCCGCGCAGGATCCACTGACCGGACATGAACTTGCCGTTGTACTCGCCGAGTGATCCGCCAAGCGGCTTGAACCCCGGGTAGGCGACGTACGGGCTCGACGTCCACT
>NZ_JBDSWZ010000001.1:0-5295 GCF_039926425.1 Dokdonella sp. | reverse complement strand
GGGCTGTAGACATCCGCGTCGACGTCGTAGATCTCGTCGAGACCGACCGCGGTGCAGCCGTGGTCGTCGACCGCCTTCTGCACGAGTTCCTTGTTGATATCGGTGACGAACACCTTCGCGCCGAGCTCGCGCAGCAGCTTGATGAATTCCATGCCGACGTGGCCCGCACCCTGCACAGCGTAGCTGTACTTGCCGACGTCCTCGTTGCCGAACTTGTGATTGAGCGCTGCCATCAGGCCCTGCAACGTGCCATACGCGGTGAACGGCGACGGATCGCCCGAACCGCCGTGCACCTGGTGCACGCCGGTGACGAATTCGGTCTCACGGAACACCCATTCCATGTCGTTGACGTCGATGCCAACATCTTCGGCCGTGATGTAGCGGCCGTTGAGCGAATTGACGAAGCGACCGAACGCGCGGAACAGCGCTTCGGATTTGTCCGTCGACGGATCGCCGATGATCACCGCCTTGCCGCCTCCGAGGTTGAGTCCGGCGACCGCGTTCTTGTACGTCATGCCGCGCGACAGGCGCAGCACGTCATTGAGTGCTTCCGCCTCGTTCTTGTACGGCCACATGCGCAGGCCGCCAAGGGCCGGGCCGAGCACGGTGTTGTGGACGGCGATGATGGCCTTCAGGCCGGCATCCTTGTTGTGGCAGAAGACAACCTGCTCATGGCCGGTCTGCGCGACGGTTTCAAAAATCATCTGGCGACTCCGAAAGCGGAAGAGGGCCCATCCGCACAGCCGCTTGGCGCGACGCTGTTCGAGAAAAGGCGGGTAAAAGATTGATTGCAGGAATGATTTGTGGTCGCCGGATTGCTTGCCCGGCCGCGTGCGGCGCGTAGTGTAACGGCCCGGGTCAGGGGACGACAGTGCGGAACGACCGCGTCTGTCGGGCTCTTGAAAAGAAACGAACGATCGTGCTATTAATTGGCGAATGGGCCCTCAGGCAGCAACCACCAAAGGTGTCGCGACGCGCGAGCTGATCCTCGATCGCGCTTACGCCATTGCGTGCCGCGAAGGCGTCGAAGGGCTGTCGATCGGCGCGCTCGCGCTGGCGACCGGGATGTCCAAAAGCGGTGTCTTCGCGCACTTCGGTTCGCGCGAGGACCTCCAGCTCGCCGTGCTCGACGTGGGCGGGCAGCGCTTCGGCGAGGCGGTGCTGATCCCCGCGCTTCGGAAGGCGCGCGGGCTCGCGCGCCTTCGCTCGATTGTCGCCGGCTGGTACGACTGGGTGCGGGACAATCACCACGGTTGCCTGATCATGGCGGCGATCAGCGAATACGATTCGCGGCCGGGCGCCCTGCAGGATCGCGTGGTGACATTGATTCATCGCTGGCGCAGCGATACCGCCCGCGCCGTGCAAATGACAATCGACACCGGCGAGCTGCGTGCCGACACCGATGCGTTGCAACTGTCCTTCGAAATTTTCGGTTTCGCGCTTGCGCTGCATCAGGACACGCGCCTGTTCGATCCCCAACAGGCGCGGGCACAGGCCGACCTCGCGTTCGATCGCCTGATTTCCACCCACTTGCCCTGATCGTCCGAGGTGTTCCATGAGCACAATGACTGCCGGAAAAAATAGCACGGTCGTTCGTAAATCAATGCTGCTCGCGTTGCGGATCAAGTTCGCACTGGGCAGCTGGTTGAGGCCGCAGGCGACCTTGCGTCGCGCCTATGCCCTGTTCTGCACGCCGCTTCCAAGTTCGCGACGGCATGCGCTCACAGCGGATGCAGGCGATGCGGCGGTATCGCGTTTCACGCTCGGCAACGAGGAACTCCGTCTTTACGCGTGGGGCGACCCGCAGGCCGAGCCGTATGTGTTGCTTGCGCACGGATGGTCGAGTCATGCGTTGCGATTCTCGGCATGGATCCGCCCACTGCGCGCCGCTGGATTCTCGGTCGTCACGTTCGATCAGATCGGACATGGCCTCAGTAGCGGGAGGCGGGCAACACTGCCGGGCTTCGCCGATGTGCTCACGCACATCGGCAAGCACTACGGCCCTGCCGCGGCGGTAATCGGGCATTCGCTCGGGGGCGCAGCGTTGATGCTCGCCCTGTCCGCCGGACTTGAGGCCGACCGCGCCGTGTTGATCGCGCCCGCCGCAGACCCTCTCGATGCGGCGCGCCGCTTCGCGCGCTTCGTGGGGCTTGCCGATCACCTGTCGTCGCATCTCTTCGATGCGTACGAATCGGGCCACCCGCTGCGCGTGTCGACGCTGCAGGCGCATCTGAAAGTGCCAGCCATCGGGCGCCCCGCACTGATCGTGCACGATCTCGGCGATCGCGAAGTGCCATGGAGCGAAGGCGAACGGTATGCGCGCCATTGGCCGGATGCGCGAATGGTCACAACAACCGGCCTCGGCCATCACCGCATCGTCGACGACGCCGGGGTGATCGAGGCGTCGATCCGTTTTTTGCGTGGGAACGCGGTTGGCGACAGAATCGTGTCTTCGCCGAATCTGCCGTACGGGTATGCCTGACGGCAGCAGCGCTAGCGTAATCGTCACGATGAGCGACATGGACGCAGCCCCTTCCACCCGCTGCTGCATCGTCGGCGGCGGCCCTGCGGGGATGATGCTCGGGCTGTTGCTCGCGAGAGCCGGCGTGAACGTCGTCGTGCTCGAGAAGCACGGCGACTTCCTGCGCGATTTCCGCGGTGACACCGTCCATCCGTCGACGATGATGGCGCTGCAGCAGATCGGCCTGCTGGAGAAATTCGAACGCCTGCCGCAGCACCGCATCCAGCATCTTGCCGGCATCGTGTCGGGGCACACGCAGGAGCTCATCGATTTCCGCGGTCTCGCGCCGTTCGATCATCTCGCGCTTGTGCCGCAGTGGGATCTGCTTGCCCTGCTTGCCGCGGAAGGCCGTCGTTATCCGAACTTCGATCTGCGCATGCGCCGGATGGCGACGGGCCTGATCGAGGAGGGCGGTCGCGTGGTCGGCGTGACGATGCACGAATACGTGAAGAGCGATGCGCCTGCCGCATCGGACGAAACGCTGCGCGCCGATCTGGTGATTGCCTGCGATGGCCGTCACTCCACGTTGCGTGCTGCCGCGAAACTGGCGGCGAACGAATACGGCGCTCCGATGGACGTGCTGTGGTTCCGCATGCCGCGCGCCGACACGGATCCGCAGGAGACGTTCGGCATCGTCGATTCCGGTCACATGATGGTGCTGCTCAATCGCAACGATTACTGGCAGGCCGCATTCCTCGTACCGAAGGGCGGCGATGCACAATTGCGGACGCAGCCAATCGAGGTGTTGCGCAGCGCGGTGTCGACGCTCGCATCCTTTCTTGCCGACCGAACCTCGACGATCGAATCGTGGGACGACGTGAAGACGCTCGAAGTGCAGGTCGATTGCCTCGGGCAATGGCACCAGCCCGGGCTGCTGTTGATTGGCGATGCCGCGCATGCGATGTCGCCGATTGGCGGCGTCGGCATCAATCTCGCGATCCAGGATGCAGTGGCGGCCGCGAACGCGCTGGCGGAACTTCTGCGCGGCAACGATCCGATTCCGGAATCCGCGCTTGCCGCAGTACAGGCGCGCCGGATGAAGCCGACGCGTCTCGTGCAGCGCGTACAACTGACGATGCAGAAAAGGATCATTTCGCGCGCGATTGCCCAGTCGGGCACACCGCTGACTGTGCCTCCTCTGGTGCGCTGGCTGCTGCAATTCCGCCGCGTGCGGAACATTCCGGCGTGGCTGTTCGGGTATGGCTACGGTCGGGAAGATGTGCGGTCGCCGGTGTTTCCGCCGCCTGGATGAGGGGCGCGACCGGCGTCGGCCGCTTGACTCCACCTGTTCAGTCGAATCGCCAGCACGTGACGCCGCGGTAAAATGGCGCGCGCCGTTGCGGAAAGGCCCAAACGCGCGCTGAGCCTCCTCCGGTCAGCCCGAACGAGCCCCGGAGTACAATCCCCGGTCCAGCTCGCAGACCGGACCGTGCCCCATGAGCACCCCTCTCCAAGACCTCGCGACAGCGCCCTCGACCGAGACCGCGCCGCTCCGTTTCGTCACCGCCGCCAGCCTGTTCGATGGGCACGACGCGGCGATCAACATCATGCGCCGCCTGATCCAGGCGCAGGGCGCCGAAGTGATCCACCTCGGCCACAACCGCTCGGTCGAAGATGTCGTCCGCGCCGCGTTGCAGGAAGACGCCGACGCGATCGCGCTGTCCTCCTACCAGGGCGGACACGTCGAATACTTCAAGTACATGGTCGACATGCTGCGCGAACGCGGCGCCGGCCACATCCGCGTGTTCGGCGGCGGTGGCGGCACGATCACGCCGGAAGAAATCCGCGAGCTGCAGGCCTATGGCGTCGAGCGCATCTATCACCCGAACGACGGCATGCATCTCGGCCTCGTCGCAATGATCGAAGACGTGGTCGCCCGCGCGCGCGCCGGTTCGGTCGCGCATGCGGAAGCGGACGCCGGGCACCACACGATTCCGCCCGCGCAAGTCGACATCGACGACGAGATCGCGGTCGGCCACGCACTGACCGCCATCGAGGAAGGCCGACACGACGACCACCAGCTCGATCGCCTGCGCAAGGAATGGCAGCTCGCCGGTGGCAAGACTCCGGTGATCGGCATCACCGGTACCGGCGGCGCCGGCAAGTCGTCGGTCGTCGATGAACTGATGCTGCGGTTCCTGCACGCATTCCCGACGATGCGCGTTGCGGTGCTCGCGGTCGATCCTACGCGCCGTCGCTCCGGTGGCGCGCTACTCGGCGACCGCATCCGGATGAACTCGCTGCGCAGCCCGCGCGTGTTCATGCGTTCGATGGCCACGCGTCGCCAGCACGCCGCGACCAGCATCGTGCTGAAAGACTGCATTGCATTTCTCAAGGGCCAGAACTACGACCTCGTCATCGTCGAGACCGCCGGCATCGGCCAGAGCGATTCCGAAATCGTCGACCTCGTCGACTTCCCGATGTACGTGATGACCAGCGAGTACGGCGCGGCAAGTCAGCTCGAGAAGATCGACATGCTCGACTTCGCCGAACTGATCGTGCTCAACAAGTTCGACAAGCGTGGCGCCGAAGACGCACTGCGTGACGTGCGCAAGCAATGGAAGCGCAACCGCGTCGCGTTCCAGCTGAAAGACGAAGACGTTCCTGTCTACCAGACGATCGCAAGCCAGTTCAATGATCCGGGCGTCACGTGGATGTTCACCAATCTTTGCCGGCTGCTGCGCGAAAAGCTGGGCGTCGGCGGTGAAGGCCACGCAGGACCGAACGTGGGAGCGGCTTCCGCCGCGATGCTTTCCTCAAACGCTCACAATAGC